>PMCN01000053.1:289-8972 GCA_003154135.1 Acidimicrobiaceae bacterium | reverse complement strand
GGCAACCCGGCCAACACCAACGCGCTGATCGCGATGAACAACGCGAAAGGCCTCCACCCGGGCCGCTTCACGGCCATGACCCGGCTCGACCACAACCGCGCCGTCAGCCAGCTCGCGCAGCGCACCGGCACGACCGTCAACGACGTCACCAACATGACCATCTGGGGCAACCACTCGGTCACGCAGTTCGCCGACCTCTACCACGCCAAGGTGAAGGGCGCGAACGCCTACGAGGCGGTCAACGACCATGCCTGGTACGCCGACACCTACCTGCCCACCGTCGCCAAGCGTGGCGCCGCCATCATCGAGGCCCGCGGTGCGTCGTCGGCAGCGTCGGCCGCCAACGCCGCCGTCGACCACATCCGCAGCTGGACGCTCGGCACGGCTGCCGGCGACTGGGTGAGCATGGCGGTGCCGAGCGACGGCTCGTACGGCGTGCCCGAGGGCCTCATCAGCAGCTTCCCGTGCACCTGCGTCGACGGCGTGTACTCCATCGTGCAGGGGCTCGAGATCAACGAGTTCAGCCGCGGCAAGATCGACGCCAGCGTCGCCGAGCTCGGTGAAGAGCGCGACGCCGTGAAGGATCTCGGCCTCATCTGACCGACCCCGCTCGAACTTTGGCGCTGGCACGGGCCATAGGCCCGGCTCAGCGCCAAAGTTGGTTCGTAGGGTGGGTGGCGCTCGCTCTCAGCGCGCGGGTCGTCACGGAGCGGTGTCCGTTCGGGCAACTCGGCGCGCCCCTGCGGCTGCACGTTCGGGGTAGATGCGCGCTGTTGGCGCGGGGGAACATCGGGTCGTCATTTCACGACAGGAGACACGTCGATGAGCGATGTTCAGTATTCCGAGGACGGCCAGTGGTGGTGGGACAACGACGCCCAGGAGTGGAAGCCGGTCGAAGGTCAGGCTGCAGGTGGTTCCGGCCAACCGGCCGACCCGGGGCAGCAGCCGGCGGGTGACGGTGGGCAGCCGGGCGGCCAAGCTGCGTCGCTGAGCGAGTCGGAGGCCAACGACTACTTCGCACAGTCGATGGACGCCGCCGCGTCCGACGCCCAGGAAGTCTGATCACACCCATCCATCAACAAAGGAGATCACGATGGGCGAGACCGCCGACATCGTCAACAGTGGGGTCACACTCATCCACCTCGTCGCCAACCACGCCGGCAACCATGTTGCCAGCGGGCAGTACGCCAACGGCCTGCCCGTCGGCCAGGACGGGTCGGGTCTGTCGGGCTGGCAGGAGAAGGGCGTCGACTGGGCGATCAAGCAGCGCAGCGACTGGTACGAGTTCTGGAACGCCGACATGGAGTTCAAGGTCGGCATGCGCTGGAACCACAGCGGCAGCCTGCACGGTGTGGGCAAGTACGTCGACCAGATCACCGTCGTGCTCAACGTCGAGTACCTGCCTGCCGACTTCACGCTCGACGTCACCGCCAGCTTCCCGCCGCACGGGCTGAACTACGGCTCCGACGACGAGCCGATCGGTGGCCTCGCGTTCACCATCGCCGTCGAACTGCGTGGTGTGCTCGGCCAGGTGGTGGCGTGGACGAAGAACCTGGACTGCTCCGTGCGCGGCGACGGCACCTGGACCATGGCCTGACGTTACGCCCGACGTTCGGCCTGACGTTCCGTCACCCGATCGCCACGTCGCAGGCCACCTGCATCATGCGATCGACGCCGACCTTCAGCTCCGCGTCGCTGATGCGCTCGGCGTTGGTCTCGTCGGCGACGAGGTCGCTGATGGTGGCCAAGGTGAGCGTCTCGATCTTGTGGAGCGCGCCCAGCGTGTAGAGCATCGCGGCCTCCATCTCGACGGCGAGGTGGCCGCGGTCCTTCCAGCGCTGCATGATGCCCGGGCGCGGATCGTAGAAGAGGCCGCTCGACACGATGGGGCCGACGTGCACCGTGGCGCCCAGCTCGCGGGCGCGGGCCACCGCGTGCTCGACGAGGTTCCACGACGCGGTGGGAGAGTGCGCCTCGCCGTTGGTGAGCTGCGCGACCACCGGGTCGTCGGCGGTGGCGCTGATGGCCACCACCGTGTCGGCCATGCGCAGACCGGGCGCGAGTCCGCCGGCGGTGCCGACGCGGATGATGCGCCGTACGCCGAGCTGGATGAGCTCGCTGTAGTAGATGCCCGCGCTGGCGCAGCCCATGCCCACCGACTGCACGCTGATGGGCTTGCCCTGGAACGTGCCGGTGAAGCCGAGCGCGCCGCGCTCCTCGTTGACCAGGCGGAAGCCAGGGTCGAAGAAGGTGTCGGCGATGTACTTCGCCCTGCGGGGATCGCCGGGCACCAGCACGGCTGGGGCGTAGTCGGAAGCTTCGGCGCGGATGTGGATGGGCATGGTCCGAGCGTAGATCGCACCGGGTCGCGTCGCACCCAGGACCTTCGACCCTTCCGCGTCGACCTCAGCGAGGGCATTATTTCTACTAAGAACTCGAAATAATACCTACTTCGTGGAGGAACCGTGGACGAGCAACGCAAGGGCGACGGCTGGTGGGTCGTCACGTTCGTGGTGGGCTTTCTTGCCTTGATCGTGGGGGTGGTGGGTGTGGCGCTGGCCGTGCAGAACGGCGATGGCTCCTCGTCGGCCGCGGCGGCAGGTGGCACGGCCTCCGGCGGCAAGACCGCGTACACCGTCACGCTCGCCGACATCTCGATCAGCCCGTCATCGATCGACGTGCCGGCCGGCAAGCAGATCACCATCCACCTCCAGAACAAGGGCGCGATGCGTCACGACTTCAAGGTGGAGGGCATCACCGGCGTGCCCCTCATGGCTCCAGGTAGCAGCACCGATGTCGTCATCGGGCCGTTCACCAGCGACGCCACTGCGTGGTGCACGGTCGCCGGTCACAAGGAGGCCGGCATGAAGCTGGCCATCCACGTGCTGGGTGGTACCGCGACCCCAGCGGCTGCCGGTACGGCGACCACGGCGGCCGACAACTCGGCCAAGATGGATCCTGCGGCAATGCCGTCGGCCGCGTGGAAGGCGCGTGATCCCGAACTTCCCGCAAAGGCCAACGGCGTGGTGCACGAGATCGCCATGGACGTGATCGAGCAGGACATGGAAGTCGCGCCAGGTGTCACGCAGATGATGTGGACCTTCAACGGCCAGGTGCCGGGACCGATCCTGCACGGCAAGCTCGGCGACACGTTCCGCATCACGCTGACCAACAAGGGCACCATGGGCCACTCGATCGACTTCCACGCGAGCAAGGTGGCCTGGAGCGACGAGATGCGCACCATCCAGCCGGGAGAGTCGTTGGTCTACGAGTTCACCGCCCAGTACGCCGGGGCGTTCATGTACCACTGCGGCACGGCGCCGGCGCTGCACCACATCGGCAACGGCATGTACGGCGCGATCATCATCGACCCACCCGACCTGCAACCAGTGGACAAGGAGTTCGTCATCATCCAGAGCGAGCTCTACTTCGGTGCCCAGGGCCAGCCGGGCAACCTCACCAAGATGATGAACGGCGAGTTCGACGCGGTGGTGTTCAACGGCTACGTCAACCAGTACAAGTTCGCCCCGATCCACGTGGAGAAGGGCAAGCGGTACCGAGTCTGGGTGGTCGACGACGGCCCCAACGAGAACTCTGCGTTCCACATCGTCGGCACGATCTTCGACACGGTGTTCAAGGAGGGTGCGTACACGCTGCAGCCCGACGACACCCACGGCGGGTCGCAGGTGCTCGACCTCCAGCCGGCCCAGGGAGGCTTCGTCGAGTTCACGTTCGCCGAGGACGGCCTGTACCCATTCGTCACGCACAAGTTCATGAACCCGGGCAAGGGCGCTCTCGGGTTCTTCGCGGTCGGCAACGTCGACACGTCGGCGATCGGTGGGCACTGACGATTGCCGTCGGTGTGCCGGACGCGCGACAGTGCACCATCATGGCTCGTCCCTCAGCTTCTCCCGACGACGCCGATGACGGTGCACTGCGACGCGCGAAGGCACTGTCGGTGCCTACTCGGGTGGCGGCGTTCGGACACCTCCGCCGGGCTGCCGATCCGCTGTCGGCGCCGCAGCTCGCGGTGCTGCTCGGCGTGCACCACACTGCCGTACGTCAGCACCTCAACGTGCTCATCGCGGCCGGGCTGGTCGCCGCCGCCCCGCAGCCGCACACGGGACGCGGTCGCCCGCGCATCGTCTACAGAGCGCTCGACATCGTCGACTCCTACCGGGAGCTGGCGACCGCGCTCGCCGAGGCGATGACCTCCGGGCTCCCCACGCGCGAGATCGGCCGGCAGCGCGGACTGGCCACCGCCCCGGTCGCCGACGGGCCACTGGCCACTCTTGCGGCCGAGGCCGATCGACTCGGGTTCGAGCCCAGCGTACGACGTCGCGGCGCGGGCCGCTTCGAGCTGGTGCTCGGCGCGTGCCCGTTCGCCGATGCTGCCGCGGCAGCACCCGCCGCGGTGTGCGACCTGCACCTCGGCATCGCCGAGGGCATCGTCGAGCGATCGGGATCGATGGTGGTCGACGCGCTCGATGCCACCGACCCCCACCGCGGTGGCTGCCGCTTCACCCTGCACTCAGCCTCTGGCCTCTGACTACTTGAGGAACTTGCTGGTGGTGTTGTCGGCGAGCACCTTGCCGCCGGTCTGGCACGTGGGGCAGTAGGCGACGGTGTAGCCGCTGTAGGAGACCGAGCGGATGGTGTCGGCGCACACGGGGCAGGGGAGGCCGGCGCGGCCGTGCACACGGCCCGGTCGGTCGGCCGACGAGCTCATGTCAGTGCGCGTGCGTTCGTAGGCGAGTCCCTCGTCGACTGCCTCGTGGATGGCTGTCAGCACGGTTGCCGCGCCGGCGGCACCCAGCTTGCCGGTCATCGCGAACGGTGACAGCTTTGCCCGGTGGCACACCTCGTTGGCCAGCATGCGGCCCAGGCCGGCGATCTGGTGCTGGTCGCGCAGGAAGCCGTGCAGCCGCATGTTGTGTGCTGCGAACGCGGCCGCCAGCGAGTGCGGCGTGAACGTGAGGGCGTCGGGGCCGAGCCGGTCGAGCGGCGGGCCCGACAGCCGGTCGGTGGCCACGCACCACACGCCTGCCCGCCGCTCGGTGCCGGCCTCGGTGAGCAGCAACGCCGGGCCGTCGGCGAACACGAAGCGCGCCTGACCGTTGCGCGGCTTGGGTGACTGCTTGGTGTCGACCAGCAGCCGCCCGCCCTGCATGAGGTGCACCACGAAGTGCACCGGCCCGAAGTCGAGCAGCAGGTACTTGCCGCGTCGCCCGACGCGCTGCAACGGCGTGCCGTATGCCTGGTCCGGCCGCGGCACGGCTGTCTTCAGCGCGGTGAAGTTGAAGGGGACGAACTTCGCCAGGACCGCACCGCTGAACTGCTCGCTGAGCCGTTCGGCGTGGGCCTGCACCTCGGGCAGCTCGGGCACCTGACTGCTCCGCCGCTAGATGTACTCGGTGCGCTCGCGCACGCTGCGGAACACGACGTCGAGGGCACCGAACACCGGCTGTGAATCGACGAGCTTCTGCTGGCTGCCGGTGAGCAGTATGCGCCCCTTGATGAACGCCTCCTGGGCGTTGAGCGTGCCGGTCGCCACGCCGACCGCGGTGTCCCAGGTCTGCTCCATGCGCACGTCCTCAGGGAAGGCCGGCCCGGCGCCGAAGCGTGCGGTGCCGGCGCCGATCTGCAAGTGGTAGACGACCGTGCCCTCGGGACCGCCGGTGACGACCTGCGTGACGCCCACGGTGTGCTGCGTGGCGAGCTCTTGCAACGTGTCGCTGGCGGCCACTTCGGCGGTGAGGGCGTCGAGCCATTCGAGGCTGAGATAACGGATCACGCCCATAGTCTGGCCCACGTGCCCGCGAATGCCGACGAACTACGTCATGCCGATGTGGCAGCCGAGGCGTGGTGGTGGTGGGGGTGGTCGGCCGACACGCAGACGGGACTGTTCGTCGGGCTCGAGCTGCGCGGTCGCCGGTTCGACTACTGGGCCGGTCTGGCGCGGGCCGGGCACCCCTACCTGTACGTCGAGGAGCTCGACGGAACGGGGCTGCGCGATGGACTCGAGATCAAGCCGCCGGAGATGTGGGCCGGGCACACGTGCGACGCACCGATGCAGCAGTGGAGCCTCGGCAACGAGGCGCACGGCGTGCTCCTCGACGACCCACGCGAGGCGATGACACGTCCGTACGGCCGGCCGGTGCCGGTGACGTTCGACGTCGAGTGGTACGCCGCCAGTGCTGCCGTCGACGTTCCGCACGGCTACGTGCAGGCCGGCGAGGTCGACGCACGCATCGAGCTCACCGAGGGTGTGCTGGCCATCGAGGGGCCTGCGTACCGCGCGCACGTGTGGGGCGTGCCGTACCGGCCGGCCGATCTGGCGATGCCCGTCGGCGATCACCTGCTGTGGGCCCCGTACCGGCGGCACGACGGCGCGGGTGTGCTGCAGGTGCTCACTCGCGACGGGTGGTTGGCGCGTACCGTTGACGTTCCATGAGTGGTGACATCCTCGACGAGTTCGACCGGCAGCGCCGCGCCCCGGCATACCCGTCGGTGCCCGCCACTCCCGGCCTCGTCGTGGAGGACCGCGCGAGCGGCTTCTGCGGCGACGTGGTGAAGCTCGACGCTCGGGCCGTCACCCTTCGCGACCGCCACGGCCTCACCCGCGAGTTCGTGTTCAAGCCCGGCGGCTTCCTGCTGGAGGGCAAGCCGGTCACCCTCGTGCGCCTTCCACCGTCGGCGCCTGCCACGCCACGAATCACCGCGAGCGGGTCGATCGCCGCCGCCGCTCCGCCGAGGGCGCGCACCGCAGCGGCGAGCCGCATCTGGGTGGAAGGCCGCCACGACGCGGAGCTGCTCGAGCACGTGTGGGGCGACGATCTGCGCGAGTTCGGCATCGTGGTGGAGCCGATGCACGGCCTCGACGACGTGGTCGCGATGGTCGCCGAGTTCCAGCCGTCGGCGCAGCGCAGGCTCGGCATCCTCGTCGACCACCTGGTGACCGGCTCGAAGGAGGACCGCCTCGCCCGTCAGGTGGCAGGCCCCCACGTGCTGGTCACCGGGCACCCGTTCGTCGACGTGTGGGCGGGGGTGCGGCCACGCGTGATGGGGCTGCAGGAGTGGCCCGACGTGCCACGCGGCCTCGACTGGAAGACCGGCATGTGCGCCGCGCTGGGCACAGACGTGACCGGCTTCTGGCCACGCCTGCGCAACACCGTGCACTCCTTCGCCGACCTGCGCCCCGAGCTCGTCGGCGCGGTGGAGCAGTTGATCGACTTCGTGGTGCCGTCAGTCGCTTGAGGATGCGGCGGCAGCCCGCCGCTTGCGGTGCTTGTACCACTCGAGGAAGAGCGGCGCGACGGAGATGGCCACGATGACCACGGCAGCGATCTCGATGTTGTTCTTCACCGCGTCGATCTTGCCGAGGAAGTAGCCGAGGGTCGTGAGACCGATGGCCCACAGCGCGCCGCCGATGACGTTGAACGAGATGAACGTGCGGTAGTGCATCTTGCTGACGCCGGCGACGGTGGGCACGAACGTGCGCACGATGGGCACGAAGCGGGCGAGCACGATGGTCTTCGATCCGTGCTTGGCGAAGAACGCCTCGGCGCGCGTGACGTTGGCCGGGTCGAAGAAGCGGCTCTTCGGCTTGTTGAACACCGCTGGGCCGAACTTGTGCCCGATGAAGTAGCCGACTTGATCGCCCGCGATCGCCGCCACCGCGCAGACGAGCGCGACGATCCAGATGGCCGGCATGTAGTGCGTCCCGAACTCGTCGAACGCGGCGGTCGAGGCAAGGAAGCCGGCGAAGAACAGCAGCGAGTCGCCAGGCAGGAAGAAGCCGAACAGCAGCCCCGACTCGGCGAAGATGATGAAGGCGAGCACGACGATGCCGCCGCTCTTGATCCAGTTGTTGGCGAAGTCGAGCAGTCCGAGCACGATGGTTCACGCTAGCCGTCGAAAGCAGAAAGGCCCGGGCAGGACGCCCGGGCCTGTTCTGATCGACGTGAGGTCAGGAGACGGCGGCGATGCCGCTGGGCTTGCGGCTGCTGAACAGCACGGCGCCGATGAGCACCACGAGTGCAGCGGCGGCGATGCTGAGGCGTGCGCCCAGGTTGTCCTGCAGGCTGATGATGGCGGGCAGCATGAGCAGGCTCACCAGGTTCATCACCTTGATCAGCGNNACGGTGTCGCCGATGACGGCGGCCTTGTGCGGGTCGCTGCCCTTGCCACCGTGGTGGCCGTCCTCGATGAACTTCTTGGCGTTGTCCCAGGCGCCACCGGCGTTGCTGAGGTAGTTGGCCATCAACTGGCCGACGAGGATGACCGCGGCCAGGAACGCGCCGAGCGCCTTCCAGTCGATGCCGAAGCCGATGACCACGGGGGTGAGCACGGCGAGCAGCGCCGGGGTGGCGAGCTCGCGCAGCGATGCCTCGGTGCAGATGTCGATGACCGGGCCGTACTCGGGCTCCTTCTCGCCCCTCATGATCTTGCCGTCGGCGAACTGCTTGCGCACCTCCTGCACCACCACGCCGGCGGTGCGACCGACGGCGCGAATGGCGAACGAGGAGAACAGGAACGGTACGGCGCCGCCGATGAGGAGACCGATGAAGATCTTCGGGTCGGCGACGTTGATGGCCAGTTCCTTGGCCTTGAACACGCCGTCCTTGAGGTTGTCGGGTGTGATGTGCAGTTCGCCGCCGGCGGTCTCGATGAAGCTGGCGAA
>PMCN01000053.1:132-266 GCA_003154135.1 Acidimicrobiaceae bacterium | reverse complement strand
ACGCCGGTGGTGGCGAGCATGCCCATGCCGCACAGCGCGACGAGGTAGAGGCTGAAGGTGAGGTTGCCGCCGCCGAGGGCGAGGGCCACACCGATGGCGATGGCGATGGCGATGACGGCGTACACCGAGCTCTC
>PMCN01000053.1:0-124 GCA_003154135.1 Acidimicrobiaceae bacterium | reverse complement strand
AGCACTTCCAGCCGGCGTTGTCGTTGGCCTTGTTGCCCACGTAGACGAGTGCCACGACGAGGGTGCCCACCAGCGTGAGCACACCGGCGACGGCGAACCCCTTGTTGATGGGCTTGAGGGCGTT
>PMCN01000113.1:30173-30507 GCA_003154135.1 Acidimicrobiaceae bacterium | reverse complement strand
AGCAGGCCCGCCACCATGAACCCGAAGATGCCCAAGCGGCCCCGCTGCTTCTTCGTCGTCGTCATGGAACTCCCCGTCCAATCGTCGCCCTGTCGGGCGTCCTGTGGTGAAGGGCCGGGTTCGTCCTCGCTCCCCGTCGGACTAGACGACCAATGGCGTCCGGCGGATCATCACTCCCAGTGAGGAACTGTACATGACCTTGACCAGCGAGTGAGCGTCGAATCGATGGTTGAGCCGAATGGCCTACCCCCGACCTCCTCGCGACGTGCCACCTGTCGCAATTATGCGTTTCGAGGAGGGCGCAATGTATGCTCCCTCCGTCTGACCCGTACCA
>PMCN01000113.1:260-30136 GCA_003154135.1 Acidimicrobiaceae bacterium | reverse complement strand
GGCATGGCCAACATCCCCGACAACCGCCTCGACGCGGTCATCGAGAGCGCCGAGGAGTGCCCCGGCGAGTGCATCTTCATCGAGGCCTGACGTCTTCGCTGACGTCTTCGTTGAGGTCTCGCAGAGCGCTGTCGGTTCGCGACAGCGGTTCGTTCGAAGGCGGCTCCCGGGCCGCCTTCGTCGCGTCAGCCCAGGAAACGACCGACGGTGAGGAAGCCGGTGTGGGCCACCATGCGGTGGTCGGGGCGCACCGCCTGTCCCTCGATGTACCAGCCNNGCCGCCTGCGTGATCGACGGCGTGTAGGCCACCAGGATGCCGCCCGGGCGCAAGGCCTCGAGGGCGTGGGGCACCACACGCCAGGGCTCGGGCAGGTCGAGGACGACGCGGTCGATGTCGCGCTCGTCGATGCCGTCGTAGCAGTCGCGCAGGTGCAGCTGGTAGCGGTCGAGCACGCCCTCGCCGAGGAAGCTGCGCACGTTGGCGCGGGCCCGGTTGAGGAAGTCCTCGCGCAGCTCGTAGCCCACGATCTCGGCGCCGTAGCGCAACATGGTCATGCTGAGCGCGCCCGACCCCACCCCGCTCTCGAGCACGCGTACCCCCGGCCCGATGTCGGCCAGCATGCAGATGGGCGCGAGGTCTTTGGGGTAGATCACCTGGGCGCCGCGTGGCATCTCGAGCACGAAGTCTTCCAACGTGGGCCGCAGCGACGTGTACGTGGCGCCCTTGGTGCTCTTCAGGACGGCTCCCTCGGCACGGTCGACGAACTCGGCATGGGGGATGAGGCCGGCGTGCGTGTGGAACTCGGCACCCTCGGCGAGCGTGATGAGGTACCGGCGCTGCTTGCTGTCGAGCAGCAGCACCTTGTCGCCATAGGCGTACGGGCGGTTCATCGACGTCGTCTCCCCTTGCTGAGTACGAGCTCGACGGGCACGGGTTCGTGCGCTCGAGCCTTGGCTGCCGTGCGGCAGAACGCGCACAGATCGCTGGTGGTGGGCGCGCCGCACGAGGTGCACGTGCCCAGCGCATCGGTGGCCGAGGCCGAACGCCCGGCGAGCAGCGGCGCCATGTTGTCGAGGAAGTTCAAGTAGAACGACGCCTTGCTGCCCGGCGACTCCTGCTCGATCGCGTTGAGCGTCGCCTTGTAGGCCAGGTGCTTGTTGCCGGCCGCCATCGGGCACTCGTCGACGAGGTAATCGATGCCGCGCACGATGCACCAGGCGGCCATCTCGCGCTCGGTGAGGCGCACGAGTGGCTTCACCTTCTTCGGGAACCCGCTGCGGGCGGGCAGCACCGGCAGCTGCCGCGACAGGTACTCGACGTCCCAGCGAAGGGTGTTGCCGAACAGCACTGCGGCTTCGTCGTCGAGGTTGTGACCGGTGACGAGCACGGTGTAGCCCCCGTCGAGCGCCGCCTTGTCGAACAGGTGCCGCTTGCTGGTGCCGCAGGCACTGCACGGCACGCGCCGCGTGGCGCGCGATGCGGTCGGGATGTCGTAGCCGTAGTCGTCTCGCAGCGACACCTCGATCAGCCGCAGGCCCCGCTCGGCGGCGAAGGCACGGGCGTACTGGCCCGACACCTCGCTGTACTCGCCGATGCCCAGCCCGATGTAGAGACCGTCGGCCTTGTAGCCGAGGTCGATGAGCAGGTCCCACACGGCGAGGCTGTCCTTGCCTCCGGAGACGGCGACGAGCACCTTGTCGTCGGGGTGGATCATGTCGTACTTCTCGATCGCCTTCGCCACCTGTCGCCGGCAGAGCTCGAGGAAGTGATCGGCGCAGAAGTGCGCGTTGTGACGCGGCAGGTCGATGATGGCCGGGCCCTTGCACACCCTGCACTTGGACCCCACGGCCACCATCAGCAGCCACCGGAGATGACCGGCCGGATCTCCACCACGTCGTCGGCGGAGAGCTCGGCGTCACCTGGCACGAGCGTGCCGTTGCGGATGACCAGATGCGACTCTCGCGGGAGGTCGAGCTCGGCCAGGAGGCTGTTGACGCTGCGCCGGCCGTCGATGTCGACCTCTCGGCGGGGGTTGCGCAGGAGCACCTTCATCCGCACAGTGTGCCGGATGGTGGCGGGGATGCGGGCTAACCGGCCGCGCCGGCCTTCCTCGCGAGCTTCTTCTCGCGGCGCGAGGGCGTGGCGAGCGCCTCGATGCGCACGAACTGACCGGGCGTGAGCTTCTCGACGGCGATGATCTCCTCGTTGCGGCCGAACATGCGCTTGGCCACACGCGGCGCCCACAACATCGCGCCGACGACCATCCAGCCGCGATGACCGCCGAGCAGCCCGCGGTGGAAGGCGTTGCGACGCAGGAGGGCCGTGGGCGACAGCAGCGTCGGTGTGCGACGTGATGCCACCGATCACACCCGCCGGATCTCGACGAACGTGGTCTTCTTCTTGCCGGAGCGGCGACCGAGCACGAAGAACAGCAGCAGCAGCACGACTCCACCGACCGTGGCCACGGTGATGAGCGTCTGCTTGCGGTCGTTGATCTTTCCCTGCAGGCCTCCCTGCACGTCGCGGAACTTGCTCTCCAGATCGTCGCGAGTGATGCGTTGGGCCATGTCAGCGCTTCTCCTTCGTCAGCGGTTGCTTGTTGATCCGCGACACCGCGAGTGCCGCAACGATGAGACAGAACACCAGGCCGATGAGGTACGGCAGGAGCTCCATCCAACGGCCCTGGAAGACGTGCGGCCACTCGGTCTGCACCATGCGCAGTGCGCCGAGCGCAAGGAACGCCGTGCCGATGCCCAGCAGCAGCGCACCGGCGATGCCGAACCCGATCCAGCGCCACACGTTCTTCAGCGGCGCGAGCGTCTCCTGGATGGCGTACTCCTTGAGGAGCTGCACCGTCTGGCCGATCTGGCCCGTGGAGTCGTCGTTTCGAGGGGCGCGGGTCGGCTCGGACACGGCCACATGTGTAGCACGCCGACGACCCGTTCCCCTACCGGCGGGCGCGACGAGACGCGGTCAACCGCCGAGACGGAACTGCAGCACGGCTTCCACGTCGTCGAGTTGGCGGGCCAACGCATCGAGCCGCGCTCGCGCTCCTCGGGCGCAGAGCAGGTCGTAGCGATCAGCCGCGCCGAGCGGGGCGAGCGTGGCGAGCTGGTAGCTCGCCACGAGTGGATCCTCGCTGATGTCGTCGTCGTGCGCACCGATCTCGTCGCCGAGCTCGAGCGCCAGTGCAATGGCGCGTCGGCTCCGTGAGGCCAGCTCCTCGACGACGTCGGCGATGTCGTCGGCCATGTCGTCGGCCATCGAGGCCCCGCCGGGCTCGTCGGCCCACTCGTCGACCAGTGCCTGTGGGTACGGGTCGTCGGGCAACCACGTGAGCACCTTGATGCGTCGGGTGCCGACTGCAACCACGGCGTAGCGACCGTCCGGCGTCTCCCCCACCTCGACCATCCGGGCGACGGTGCCCGCATCTCGTCGTACGTCACCGCCGCCCACCTCGCTGCCGCGGTCGATGAGCACCACGCCGAACTCGTGGTCGCCCGACTCGAGGCAGGTCTGCACGAGTGCTCGATAGCGGGGTTCGAAGACGTGCAGCGTGAGCAGGCCTCCCGGCATCAGCACCGAGCCCAGCGGGAACATCGGCATCACGGTCATCAGCGCGGCGCCAGTCGCGCTGCGGTCGGCCCGCTCGGGTAGCTCTCGAGCACCTTCGCGAACGCGTCCCAGATGGGCCGGTACACCACCTGCTCGGCGATCTGCGGACCGTTGAGGAGCATCGAGAACTCGATGGCGCCGCCGCCGTCGAGCGGGAGGTAGCCGCTCAGCGATTTCGCCGCCGGCTTGCCGCCGGTGCCGTCGTTGTAGTTGTAGAGCGTGCCGGTCTTGCCCAGCAGACGACCAGCCAACGGTGTGCCGTTGAAGGCATCGGCCAGCGTGCCGCCCGCCTTCGCCGCCACGGGCAGCGCACGGCCGATGGGGTCGAGGGGCGAGTGTCGCTGCAGCACCGTGAGGAGCACGTTGCAGGTGAGTCGGTTCTCGTCGGACAGGCCCGAGCCGTCGACGAGCGTGACGCCGTCGAGCGGCACGCCCCACTTGGTGAGCGTCGCCGTCAGCGCCGCCACGCCGGCGACGCGCGTGCCCTTGCCGCTCGCCGCGAGGCCGATCTCCTTCAACATCATCTCCGCCGTGTTGTTGTCGCTGGTGGTGAGCATCTCCTGGATGACCGCAGGCAACGCCTGTGACACCACCGACGCGGCCACGGGAGTGCTCGTGGGGGTCACGCCCTTCTTCGGCGCACCGTCGACGGTGATGCCCGCGGCCTGCAGCGCCTCGGTGAACACCTTCGCCGCGCCCACCACCGGATCGTTCGACGAGGTGTCGACCGCCTCGCGCGAGTCGTTGGCGAGCAGGGCCGAGATGGGACCACCTTCGGTGAAGCGCACGTCCTTGCCCCACGTGGGGGCGTACCACTCGTCGTCGTAGCGGCTCGCGTCGCCCACGACCGAACCGGTGATGTGCGTGATGCCGGCGGCCTTGACGTGTTCGGCCAAGGCCTCGATGGGTGTCACGTTGAACGGCGGGTACTTCGTGCTCGGGCCCTTCCACCACGAGCTCGACAACAGCGGGTCGCCCCCGCCCACCAGGTACAGGTCGCCCGTCACCACGCCGTTCTGGGCGGCGCCGCGCACCTCGGTGGTGTAGGTGAAGCCGGGGCCGAGCACGTCGAGCGCGACGGCCGCGGTGACCAGCTTCATGTTGCTGGCGGGTCGCAACGAGACGTCGGCGTTCTTCGACGCGACCGGCTGACCGTCGATCGACATCGAGATGCACGACGTGCCGTCGATGTGCGCCAGGAACGCCTCGGCCGATGTGCGGAAGGCGGCCATGTTGACGTCGCGCGACAGCACCGCCGGCGACCGACGCACCGACAGCAACGGCGTGGCGAGCGACGTCGGTACCTGTACCGGGGTGCTCCCGTCGGTCGTCGGCGCGTGCGTGGACACCGGGACCGACACCGCATTCGGTGCCCGTTCGTCGGCGAACCGCCAACACCCACCGAGCGCGACAGCCGGGACGAGAGCGATGGCCACCAACGCCGGGAACGGGTTGCGGCGACGCGCCATTCAGTCGAGCCCTCGGCGCTGCCGGTACTGGGCGTACTGCCACAGGTGGCCGAGTGCGGTGACGGCGCGGTTGCCGCTGGCGTAGCAGAGACGCCCGGTGGCGCGCACGGCTCGGGGGCCGGCGTTGTCGGGATCGGCGACGGCGAGCTCGGTCGCGGTGAGGATGGGCTTGCCGTAGCGCTGCGACAGCTCGGCCGCGGCTTCGGCGAAGCGCTCGTCCTGGCGCTCGTGATAGGCGACGATGCGCTCGAGCCCGTGGTCGGGGTAGAACATGCTCTCTCGCATCATGCGCGCCTGGTTGCTCTGGATGCCGAGACCCAGGTACACCACCGCGTCGACCGACGGATGGGCGGCGATCATCTCCATCACCTCGGGGATGGTGTCGCGGGTCTCGCCGCCGACGCAGTCGACAGGGTTGTTGCGGCTCCAGCGCGGCGGCAGCTTGGTGTCGATCTGTGCTCTCAGGTCGTCGGGCAGGGCCATCAGCGTGAGCCGGCCGTCGCGGGCGATGGCATCGCTGGTGACCACGCCCCATCCGCCGGCGGTGGTGAGCACCACGGTGTTCGGCCCCTTCGGCAAGGGCTGCGTGGCGAAGGTGGCCGCCACCTCGAACGCCTCCTCCACGGTGGCGGCGCGAGTGACGCCGGCCTGGCGGCAGGCGCCGTCGAACACTTTGTCGTCGGCGGCCAGGGCACCGGTGTGGCTGGCCGCGGCGCGTGCACCGTTCGCAGTGGCGCCACCCTTCACCACCACGAGCGGCTTGCGTGCGGTGACCGACGTGAAGCAGTCGAGAAGCCCTCGACCGTCGACGATGCCCTCCACGTAGGCGAGCGAGACCGCAGTGGCGTCGTCGTCGGCGTACCAGTCGAGGTAGTCGGCGGGGGTGACGGCGGCGGCGTTGCCGGCCGACACAGCGCGGCTGATGCCCACTCCGGTCTGGCGCGCGTAGTTGAGGAAGCTGCTCACGAAGTTGCCGCTCTGACTGGCGACGGCGATGCGTCCCGCGGGCGGGTACGGGGCGACGATCTGTGCGCACAGGTGCGCAGGCGTGCTCACCACGCCCTGCCCGTTCGGCCCGGCCAGGAGGATCCCCAGCTCGTCGGCGAGCGCCACCAGCGCATCCTCGGCGGCGCGGCCCTCCTCCCCCGCCTCGCCGTAGCCGGCACTGGTGAGGAACGCAGCCTTCACACCTTTCGCCGCGCAGGCGCGCAGCAGGTCGGGGTTGGCGCTCGCCGGCGTGCAGACGAACACGAGGTCGATCTCGCCCTCGGGCAGCGACTCGATGTCGGCCACGGTGCGTACACCCAGCACCTCCTCGCCGCTGAGGTTGGTGCCGTGCACCGCACCCGCGTAGCCGTTGGCGAGGATGTTGTGGACGCTGACGAAGCCGAACTTGCCGGGGTGCGAACTGGCGCCGGTGACGAGCACCCCACGCGGTTCGAACAGGGCGCGGAACTGCTCGTCGGTGGGGCGGGCGCGCCCGGCCGAGATGGGCCGCGACGGTTCGCCCAGCTCGACCAGAGCGTCGACCGCAACCGGCGCGCCCTGTGCCGTGACGATGAGCGGGTTGACGTCGACGCTCACCACGTCGGCCCGTGCCGCCGCCAGCGCCGACAGCCCCATCAGCACGGCCGCGAGCGACGATCGGTCGACGGCGGCCTCGCCGCGGAACTCGCCGAGCAGCTTCTGCGTCGCCAGTTGGTCGATCATCTCGAGCGCATCGACGTCGCTGAGCGGCACCGGACGGAACACGACATCGGCCACGGCCTCGGCGAGGATGCCACCCACGCCGAGCATCACGTTGGCGCCGAACTGCGGATCGCGCACCACTCCGGCGATGAGCTCCCGGTTTCCCGCGATCATCGGTGCGACGAGCAGCGAGACATCACCGTCGGCCGGTGTTGCCTTCGCCAGCAACTCGGCGGCGGCGGCCTCCACGGCGGACGCGTCGGCGAGGCGCAGCTTCACCAGGCCGCGTTCGGTCTTGTGCGCGATGGCGTCGCCGCACAGCTTCACCACGACCGGGAAGCCCACCTCTGCCGCGCCGGCCGCCGCGGCCGCCGGATCGTGCACCTCGCGCTCGGGGGCCATCGGCACCCCGAACTCGCGCAACAGTGCCTTCGAGGCTGCTTCCGACAGGGTGTGACCGTCTGTGCTCATCGCCACCCACGGTAGCCACCCTCACCCCCCGACCCGAGTGCCAGCCCGCCACCCGAGTGCGACGGCGCCACCCGAGTGTGCACTCGCGTCCCGAGTGTGCAGGCCCGACCCGAGTGCCGCAGCGCCACCCGAGTGGGACTGGGCCACCCGAGTNNCTCGGGTGGGGGCGTGGCACTCGGGTCAGGGGGTGAGGGCGGCGATGAAGAACTCGGTGACGTGCTCACGACGGCGCTGCAAGGCGTCCTTCGACAGTGCGTCGGCGTCGATGAGCTCGTTGAGGAAGACGGCATCGCTGAAGTAGGTGAGCAGCGCGCCGTAGCCCGTGAGCAGCAACTGCTGTGGGTCGTGGCGCCGGAACACGCCCGCGTCCATCTCACGCTGGAAGAACTCGACGGCGCGGTCGAACATCGGCCGCAGGACGGCGGGGAGGTCGATGCCGAGGTGACTGCCGCCGTCAAGCGCCTCACGCCGCATCAGCCGCACGTAGTCGGGGTTGTCGGCGAAGAAGTCGAACCCGGCCTCGATGACGATCTGCATCTTGCGCCAGCCCACCTCGGGCGCGGTGACCATCACCGCGAGCCGGTCGAACCAGTCGCTGAGCAGCTTCTCGAAGACCTCGCCGTACAGCGCGTCCTTCGACGGGAAGTGGTGCAGCAGGCTGGGGCGGCGGATGCCCACCCCCGCGGCGATGTCGTTGAGCGACGTGCCGTCGTAACCGAACTCCGCGAAGCACTTGCGGGCCTCGGCCAGGATGAGCTCCCTCGTCGAGAGGACTTCCGGGTTGTGGTCCGCCATACCGCTCCAGCTTATGAGATCGTGGGGCAATGACGTTCGTCGATGCAGCACGAGTGCTCACGCCACACGGATGGACCGGCCCGGCGCGGGTGCACCTGGAGGATGGACGCGTACGTTCCGTCGCCGAGGTCGACCACGTGTCGACCGATCGCAGCATCGTGCCCGGCTTCGTCGACCTGCAGGTGAACGGCATCGACGACGTCGACGTCTCGACCGCCGACGGGGCCGACTGGGACCACCTCGACCAGCTGCTCCTGGCCCAGGGCGTCACCACGTGGTGCCCCACCCTGGTGACGATGCCGCTGCACAAGTACGAGCAGCCGCTCGCCCGCATCGCCAGTGCCATGGCCCGTCCGGCCTCGTCGCGGCCCACCATCGCGGGCGCACATCTCGAGGGCCCGTTCCTGGGCGGGGCGCCGGGCGCGCACCCACCTGCCCTCATCGTGCCCATCGACCTGGCGTGGCTGGCCGCGCTGCCTGGTCACGTTGCCGTCGTCACGCTGGGCGCCGAGCAGCCCGACGCGGTTGCGGCGGTGCGCCTGCTCGTGGGCGACGGCCGCCTGGTGTCGATCGGTCACACGCGCTGCAGCGAGGAACAGTTCGACGCGGCGGTGGCCGCGGGCGCACGCCTCACCACCCACCTCTTCAACGGGATGAGCGGCGTGCACCACCGCGAGCCCGGTGTGGCCGCGTTCGCCCTCACCGAGCCGGCCGTGTGTGCGTCGCTGATCGCCGACGGGGTGCACGTGTACCGGCGAGTGCTGCGGCTGGCCTTCCAAGCCCTGGGCGCGGATCGGGCGGTGCTCGTCACCGACGCCGTGGCGTGGCATGCGGGCAACGTGGGCACCATCGGCATGGCCATGCGCGACGGAGCACCGCGCCTGCCTGATGGCACGTTGGCCGGCAGCGCGGTCACGATGCAGCGAGCGGTCCAGGTGTGCGTGGAGGCAGGCGTACACCTCGAGCGAGCGCTGGTTGCCGCCAGCACCAACCCGGCGCGGTTGCTCGGTCTGCACGACCGTGGTGAGGTGCGTCCCGGTGCCCGCGCCGACCTGGTGGCTCTCAGCCCCGATCTCGAGGTGGAGCAGGTGTGGCTGGCCGGCGAGCCCGTCTGAGCGTCAGTCGAACGCGGCGACGTCGCGCACGGCGACCACCCTCGTGACCGCCACTCGCACCACCATCTCGGGTGGCACCGCGTTGCGGCGGGCGTACTCGTCGGCGAGATCGGCGCCCATGTAGCTCCCACCGATGCGGGTGCCCCAGCGGAGCAGCTCGGCCGGGTCGGTCGACGTGGTGGTGGTGCCCGTGATGGTGACGAAAGAGAAGGGCGGCGCATCGTCGTCGATGCAGAGGGCCACGCGTCCGTCGCGCAGGATCGACTTCCCCTTGATGGTGTCGGCCGACGTCATGAACACCACATCGTCGCCGTCGAGATCGATCCACACCGGGGCGACGTGTGGGCTGCCGTCGGCGCGGGTGACTGCGAGCTTGGCGGTGCGGGCGGGCAGCTCGGCGACGAACGCCTGCCACCAGCCCTCCGGAGCAGCGTGGTAGGCCATCCGTGAACGGTACCCTCTTGCGCCATGCAGATCGTCTCCGCTCTGTTCGTCGAGAACTTCGAGGTGCGTCAGGCGCCCGGCCCGTCGACACGCATCGACCTCACCGGTGCGATGTTCTCGATGGCCGCACCCTCGCCGGTGCCCGTCACCGTCGCGCCGCACCTCGTGGCCCTCATCTTCTGCCCGCCGGGCGAGACCGGGAGCGGTGTCTTCGAGGTGGTGTTCCGCAAGGGCATCGGCGACGCCGCCGAGCAGGTCGCGCGCAACGTGAGCCCGTTCACCGTCGAGCCCGGCAAGTTCACCTACCGCCTCGTGCGCGGTGAGCTCGAGTTCACCGCCTACGAACAGGTGGTCGCTCACTGCCGTGTCGACCTCGAGCCATGGCACCTCGTGCCGTTCACGTTGCTGCCGCCGGTGTGATCGGCTGCTTGCTGGCACCCGGCTGACCGGCCGGTACAGTCGCAACCGTGCCCCAGACGCTCACCCCCGAACTCGACCAGAAGGCCATCTCCCTCATCCGCGGCTTCGCGATGGACGCGCCGTTGAAGGCGAAGAGCGGTCACCAGGGCACGGCAATGGCGCTCGCTCCCCTCGCACACGTGCTGTTCAGCCGGGTGATGCGCCACAACCCGGCCGATCCTCACTGGCCCGACCGCGACCGCTTCATACTGTCGAACGGGCACGCGTCGATCCTGCAGTACTCCATGCTCTACCTGGCCGGCTACGGCCTCGAGCTCGACGACATCGAGGCCTTCCGCCAGTGGGGTTCGGCCACACCCGGCCACCCCGAGGTGCACCACACCGCCGGCGTCGAGGTGACCACCGGCCCACTCGGACAGGGCTTCGCCAACGCAGTGGGCATGGCGCTGGCCGAGCGTCACCTCCGCGGTCAGTTCGGCGCCGAGGCGATGCAGCACCACACGTTCGTCATCGCAGGCGACGGATGCTTCATGGAGGGCGTCAGCCACGAGGCCGCCTCGCTGGCCGGCCACCAGCGCCTCGGCAACCTGGTGTGCATCTACGACGACAACCACATCACCATCGACGGCGACACCGCGCTCGCCTACAGCGACGACGTGGGCAAGCGGTTCGAGGCGTACGGCTGGCATGTGGAGCACCTGGGCGAGGTGGCCGACGACGCCGACGCGCTCGAAGCCGGTCTGCGCCGCGCGATGGCGGTCGGCGACAGGCCCAGCCTGCTCATCCTGCGCTCGCACATCGCCGCGCCGAGCCCCGACCTCACCGATGACCACCGTGCGCACGGCAACCCGTTCACGCCCGAGCAGATCAGCCGCACGAAGGCCGTCATGGGCATCCCCGACGAGCCGTTCTGGGCACCGGCGGCACTGGTGCAGACGTACCGCGATCACTGTGCGGCCCGCGGCGCACAGGCGCAGGCCGAGTGGCAGGAGCGCTTCGACGCGGCAGGTGTCGACCAGGTGGTGTGGGATGCGTGCTGGGGTGCCACCGGGGTGCCCGGCTGGCTCGACGCGCTTCCGACGTTCGCACAGGGCGAGTCGATCGCCACCCGAGTGGCCATCGAGAAGGCGTTCAACGCCTCGCTCGACACCGTGCCCGGCCTGGTCGCAGGCGCCGCCGACCTCACCGGCAACACCGGCACCAAGTTGGCCGGCCAGTCGCCGGCCACCCCGAACACGCCGGCCGGCCGCCAGGTGTACTACGGCATCCGAGAGCACGGCATGGGCTCGGCCATGGTGGGCATGGCGCTGCACGGCGGCGTGCTCCCCGCCGGCGGCACGTTCTTCGTCTTCCTCGACTACATGCGCCCGCCGGTGCGGCTGGCGGCGCTCAGTGGCGCCAAGGTGATCTTCGTGTTCACGCACGACTCCGTCGGCGTGGGCGAGGACGGCCCCACGCACCAGCCGGTCGAACACATCGCCACGCTGCGCGCCATCCCGCAACTGCAGGTCATCCGCCCGGCCGACGCCAACGAGACGGTGGCCGCCTGGCGGGCAGCCGTCGAGCACGACGGCCCCACGGCCCTGGTGCTCAGCCGCCAGAACATCACGGTCTGCACCGACGGCTCGGCCGTCGTCACCGGGGCCGGCGTGGTGCTCGCCGCCGCAGCGCCGGCAGTGGTGCTCGTCGCCACCGGCAGCGAGGTGAGCCTGTGCGTCGAGGCCGCCGGTCAGCTGGCTGCGGCCGGGGTGGCGGCCAGCGTCGTCAGCATGCCCTCCTGGGACCGCTTCCTCGCCCAGCCCGTCGAGTACCAGCGCAGCCTCTTCCCCACCGGTGTACCGGTGCTCTCGGTGGAAGCCGCGGTCACGTTCGGTTGGGCCCGCTTCGCCGACGAGTCCATCGGCATCGACCGCTTCGGCGCCAGCGCCCCGGGGAACGTCGTGATGGACGAGCTCGGCATCAACATCGCTCACGTCGTGGCCCGTGCCACGGCCCTTGCATCCACGAAGGGATGACCCATGGACCGCCTCTCGCACCTCTACCACGAGCAGGGCCAGAGCCCCTGGCTCGACAACCTGAAGCGCAGCTACCTCACCGGTGGCGAGCTCACCCGGCTCATCGGCCACGGCATCCGCGGCCTCACCAGCAACCCCACCATCTTCCAGAAGGCCATCCAGGGCTCGGCCGACTACGACGAGCAGTTCACCGCGCTGGTGAAGGCGGGTGGCTCCACGCTCGACCACTACTGGGCGTTGGTGCTCGACGACATCAACGGCGCGCTCGACTGCTTCGCAGAGCTGTACGAACACAGCTTCGGAGGCGACGGCTACGTCAGCGTCGAGGTCGACCCCGGCCTCGCGCACGACAGCGCGGGCACGGCAGCAGCAGCCAGGGCGCTGCACCAGCAGATCGCGCGACCCAACCTGATGGTGAAGATCCCGGGCACCGCCGAGGGTGTGCCGGCCATCCGGCAGATGATCGCCGAGGGTCGCAACATCAACGTCACCCTCATCTTCAGCCTCGACGGGTACCAGCAGGTGATGGAGGCGTACATCGACGGGCTCGAGGCGTACGCCGCCACGGTCGACGCCGACCTCGCACGCGTGGCCAGCGTGGCGAGCTTCTTCATCAGTCGGGTCGACACCGAGATCGACGCCCGCCTCGACGCGATCGGAACCCCCGACGCGTTGGCGTTGCGCGGCAAGGGCGCTGTGGCCCAGGCCAAGCTCGCCTACGCCGCGTTCCAGCGCACGTTCAGCGGCCCTCGGTGGGAGGCCCTCGCGGCGGCGGGCGCGGTGGTGCAGCGCCCGCTGTGGGCCAGCACGTCCACGAAGAACCCGGCGTATCCCGACACCTTGTACGTCGACCAGCTCATCGGCCCGCACACGGTGAACACGCTGCCCGACGCCACCATCGCCGCCTTCGCCGACCACGGCACCCTGGCGCGCACCATCGATGTCGCACTCGACGACGCGGAGGCCACGTGGGCCGCGCTCACCGCCGTGGGGGTCGACCTCGACGACGTCGCGGCCAAGCTCGAGCGCGACGGTGTGTCGAGCTTCCAGAAGAGCTTCGACGAGTTGATCGAGGCCCTCGGTGCCAAGGCTGCGACGCTCGGCTGAACCGCTGTGACCGACGCCCATCCGGCCGACGAACTGTTCGGCTCGCTGCTCGACGCGATGCCGTCGAGCGCCTACCGCCGGCACGCGCAGCAGCTGCTGCGCGCCGCGGTCGATCTCGTGTCGCAGCACCCCAGCACGCTCGACCTCAAGATCGCGGCGGCCGCCCTCGAGGAGATGGGTGATGCGTTCAGGATGTTCGCGGCGGCGCCCGATCTGCCCAAGGTCACCATCTTCGGCTCGGCGCGCACTCAGGCGCACGACCCCCTCTACGCCGCCGCACGCGAGGTGGCGCACGCGCTGGCCGAGGAGGGCTGGATGGTGATCACCGGTGCCGGTCCGGGCATCATGCAGGCCGGCATGGAGGGAGCCGGGCGCGAGCACTCCATCGGCGTGTCGATCCGCTTGCCGTTCGAGCAGCAGGCCAACCCCATCATCGCCGGCGACTCGAAGTACGTGAGCATGAAGTACTTCTTCACCCGCAAGCTCATGCTCATCAAGGAGAGCAAGGGCTTCGTGTGCCTGCCCGGCGGCTTCGGCACGCTCGACGAGACCTTCGAGCTGCTCACGCTCACGCAGACCGGCAAGGGCGTGCCCGTGCCCATCGTGTTCCTCGACGTGCCCGGCGACCCGTACTGGGAGACCGTCGACGCGCTGGTCCGCGAGCAGCTCGTCGTGCGCGGCCTGGCGGCCGAGGCCGACCGCCATCTGTACCTCATCACCGACGACTGCCAGCGGGCCATCTCCGAGATCATCGGCTTCTACCGGAACTACGACTCCTTGCGATACGTCGGCGACACGCTCGTCATCCGTCTGCAACGAGCACCCACGGCGACGCAGATGGCGACGCTCAACGACCGCTTCGGCCATCTCTGCCAGACGGGCACCATCCACGCCACCGAGCCCTTCGGCCCCGAGCGCCGCGAGAACGACCAGCTGCACCTGCAGCGCATCGCGTTCGTCTTCGCCAAGCACGGCTACGGTGACCTGCGAGAGATGATCGATCTCTGCAACACCTTCGTGGACGGCTGACGTGCGCATCGACTCCCTGTGGCAGTACCCGGTGAAGTCGATGATCGGTCACGAGGTGCCGGATGTGCGGCTCTCGCCGCTCGGCATCGTCGGCGATCGCACGTGGGCTGTGCGCGATCTCGATCGTGGCACCATCGCCAACACGCGCAGCCACGGCGCGCTCATGCGGTTCACCGCCTCGCATGCTTCGAACGGCGCGGTCACCATCACCTTCCCCGACGGACGTTCGATGTCGAGCGTCGATGCGGGTCTGTCCGACGCCCTGTCGGTTGCCGTGGGGGCGCGCCTCGAGCTGCAGCCCTTGGCGTCAGCCGACGATCTCGACTTCTACCGGCACCCTGCGGCCGACCCCGATCTCGACCTGATCGACTACCTGCGCACCATCTTCGGCCGCGAAGGTGACGAGCCGCTGCCCGACTTCGCCAAGTTCGCGCCCGAGGTGATGGAGTTCGAGACGCCGCCGGGCACGTTCTACGACTGCTACCCGCTGCTGCTCATGAGCACTTCTGCGCTGCGGTCGATCACCGAGGCGTTGCCCGAGTCGATCATCGACGTTCGCCGCTTCCGCCCGAGTCTGATGGTCGACACGGCTGACGCACCGGGGCACCCCGAGTTCGACTGGGCCGGTCGCCGCTTTGCCATCGGGACTGCGGTCATCGAGGTCAAGAACGACTGCCCGCGGTGCGCCGCACTCACCAACGCCATCTCGCCCGCCATACCGGCCGATCGGGCCATCCTCCGTCACGTCGTGCGCGACCTCGGGCAGGCGGTGGGCGTCTACTGCACCGTGGTGCAGCCGGGGACCGTCGCGCTCGGCGACGAGCTGCGGCCGCTCTGACCCTTGTCAGTCGTCGGCACCCGCGTCGCCGCGGAGCAGACGTGAGGCCTTCTCGACGGCGCGCCGGGCCTGCGTGAGGCGCTTGTCGTCGGCCGGCCGCCCGGCCCTCGCGGCCGAGGCTTCGCGCAGCTGATCGAACATGGTCTCGTCGAGCTCGTCGGCGATGGCGTCGAGCCGATCGGCAAGGGAGTCGTACGGTCCGCTCACAGTGCCTCCGCCAGCAGGTCGATCGGGTGTCGCACGTCGACCCCGGCAGCCGACAGGTGCATCGCACAGCCAGGGTTGGCACTGGCCACGACTCCCCCGCCGGCGCGGCCGATGGCATCGAGCTTGCGCTCGCGGATCTCGGCGGCCAACTCGGGTTGGAGCGCCGAATAGGCGCCCCCGGCGCCGCAGCACAACCCGTCGTCGTCGAGCTCGACCAGGTGGGCCACCGGCGCCAGCACCGTGCGCACCGCGGCCTGCGTGCGTTGCACGTGGCGCAGGTGGCACGGGTCGTGGACGACGACGCGGCCGAGGTGGCGGGTGGGCACCAACCGGTCGATGTGGGCAGCCACGTACTCGTGCACGTCGACCACCCGCGCGCCGAAGGCCGCTGCCTCGGGCGTGCCGAGGAGGTGGCCGTACTCCTTCAGCGCGGCACCGCAGCCGGCGGAGTTGACCACGACGGGTGCATCGCCCGGCATCGAGGCCATCACGTCGGCCGCCAGCGCGCGAGCCGCGTCGGTGAGCCCCGCATGAGTGTGCAGCGCTCCGCAGCAGCCTCCACCGCGTCGAGGGGTGCGGTAGGTGACGCCGAGGTGGGTGAGCACCTTCGCCGTGCTGTGGTGCGTGTCGCGCAACCACGCATCCATCACGCAACCGGTGAACAACCAGACGTCGTCGCCCGTGGTGCGCACCGGCGCGCTGCGGCGCAGCGGCAGTGCGGGCAGCCCGAGCCGTGCCGGTACCAGCCGCAGGCGCTGCGCGACGGCGAGCGCGGTCGACCCGGCGAGGAGCGTGCGGTGGTGCGGCAGCACGGCGAACCCCCAGCGCTGCCAGCGTGGGGTGATGCGGTGCTCGGCGGCGAGCGTGGCGCGCACGCCTTCTTGCAGGTTGCCGTAGTGCACCCCCGACGGGCACGCCGGCTCGCAGCCCCGGCACTGCACGCAGGTCTCCATGAACGACACGAACTCCGGGGTGACCGGCTCGCCGTCGAGGTGCACGGAGCGGATGGCGGCGATGCGACCACGGGGCGACAGCGCTTCCTCGCCGGTGACGCGGAACGTGGGGCAGTGCGGCAGGCACAGCCCACAGCTCACGCAGGTGGCGAGCTCTTGTTCGTCGATCTGGAACTTCACGGCCGCGCCACCGTAGCGCCCTGACCAGGGTTGCTCACGCCCGCGAATTCACAACAAACCCTTACCTTCAGCAATGCTGCGGAATGTGAAGAAAACGTTACAGTCGCCACAATGCCCGCCACCCATGGTCATCCCCGTCTTCGACGCGCGCGCACGCGCACCGTCGTCGTCTCGTCGCTCATCGTGCTCGCTGCGCTCGGCGGCTGCTCGTCGGGCCAGAAGTCGGCGACGGCAGGCTCCACGCTGTCCACCGGTGGTGCGCCCACCACCACCACCTCCACTGCAGGGCCGGCCGCGGTCGGCAACGTCTACGCCCACACGGGCGTCGGCATGATGAGCCCGGCCGTGGCCCACGCCAAAGCACTCGTGTACGTGCCCAGCAACGACGACGGCTCGGTGACGGTGATCGACCAGGCCACGATGAAGGTGATCGCCCACTACAAGGTGGGCAGCCTCGTGCAGCACGTCGTGCCCGACTGGGACCTCACCAAGCTCTACGCCACCGCCAGCGGCTCCGATCACCTCGTGCCGTTCGACCCCGCGACCGGCAAGCCCGGCAAGGCCATCCCGGTGGCAGCGCCCTACAACCTGTACTTCACGCCCGACGGCAGCACCGCGATCGTGATGGCCGAACGCCTGCGCCGGATGGACTTCTACGACCGCAAGACGTGGAAGCTCCTGCACTCGGTGGACACCACGCCGTGCCGTGGCGTCAACCATGCCGACTGGTCACCCGACGGTACCTACTTCCTCGTCACCTGCGAGTTCTCGGGCGACATCCTGAAGGTCGACACGGCCACCGGCACCATCCTCAACCGGCTCGCTCTCCCCGCAGGGTCGCAACCACAGGACCTGCGGCTCGTGCCCGACGGTACGAAGTTCTACGTCGCCGACATGATGCACGCCGAGGTGGTCGTGATCAGCCTCGACGGCACGAAGATCATCGGCACCATCCACACCGGCACCGGCACGCACGGCATCTACCCCAGCCGCGACTCGACGCTGATGTACGTCACCAACCGCGGGCGCATGGCCAACGACACCCAGCGTCGTTCCAAGGAGGGTGACGGCTCCATCAGCGTGGTCGATCCCACCACCGACACCGTGGTGGCCACGTGGCCCATTCCCGGCGGCGGCTCACCCGACATGGGTGGCGTCTCGGCCGACGGCTCCACGTTCTGGGTGTCGGGCCGCTACGACGCCGTCGTGTACGCGTTCGACACGACCACGGGCGCGCTGAAGGCGACGATCAAGGTGCCCCCGGGACCACACGGCCTCGCCGTGTTCCCCCAGCCCGGTCGCTACTCGCTCGGCCACACGGGGAACTACCGGTGACCCAGCCACCGCCGACGTCGCAGCCGACGCCTCACTTGAGCCGGCGGCACGTGCTCATCGGCGGGGCCGGTGTCGCGGGCGCTGCCGCGCTCGCCGCCTGCAGCAACGCCACGAGCGCCCCGCACGGTACCGGTGATGGCACCGTGGCCACCGGCGCCGCGCCGTCGTCGACAGCCCCGTCCGCAGCAACGACGACGCTCGCCACGCCCGGCACCACGGCATGGGTCGCGGGCGCTCCAGCGAGCTACGTGCCCCACGGTGCCGGCACGCGCAAGGAGGTGGCCCTCACGTTTCACCTGTCGGGCGACCCCACCCTGGTCGCCACCCTGCTCGACCTGTTGAAGGGCGCGTCCGTGCCGGCAACCGTCATGGCCGTCGGCACGTGGATCACCGCCCACCCCGCCCTCACGCGCCGGGTGGTGGCCGAGGGGCACGAGTTGGGCAACCACACCGAGCACCACCTCAACATGGGCAGCCTCAGCCGTTCGCAGGTGCTGGCCGAGATCGTCGACTGCGGGAAGGCGCTCACCCCGTTCATCGGCGGCATCGGCAAGTGGTTCCGGCCGTCGGCCACCGTGGTGCCGTCTCAGCTCATCCTCGACGAGGCCGGCAAGGCCGGGTATCCCGTGTCGCTCGGCTACGACGTCGACTCCACCGACAACACCGATCCGGGCTCCGCGGTGGTGCTCGCCAAGGTGAAGGCCGGCGTGAAACCGGGCTCCATCGTCAGCATGCACTTCGGCCATGCGGGCACCATCACGGCGTTCCCACACGTCATCGCGCACCTCCGGTCCGTGGGCCTCACTCCCGTCACGGTGAGCACCCTCCTCGCACCTTGAGCGGGTGGGTACGCTCCACCGCCATGCCCGAGGGCCACACCATCCACCGCATCGCCAAGGACCATTCGCGCCTCCTGGCCCGCCGGCCCGTTCGCGTGTCGTCGCCGCAGGGCCGGTTCGCCACCGAGGCGGCGATGGTCGACGGCGTGGTGCTGCAACGCATCGAGGCGTACGGCAAGCACCTCTTCTACTTCTACGGCAACGGACTGGTCGGTCACGTGCACCTCGGCCTCTTCGGGAAGTTCCGGGTGCACGTGGGCCCCGATGCACCAGCGCCGGTGGGCGAGGTGCGGATGCGGATGTCGGGCGAGGCCGGCACGGTCGACCTGGCCGGCCCCACCGACTGCAGCGTCGGCACGGCTGACGACCGCGACGCTGTGGTCGCGCGCCTCGGCCCCGACCCGTTGCGACGCGACGCCGAGCCGCGGCTCGCGATCGATCGCATGCGTCGAAGTGGGCAACCGATCGGAGCGCTGCTGCTCGACCAGAAGGTGCTGGCCGGCGTGGGCAACGTGTTCCGCGCCGAGGCCCTGTTCGTGCACGGCATGCACCCCGAGCGGGCCGGACGCGACTGCGACGACGCCGAGCTGGAGCTGCTCTGGGACACCATCACGGCGATGCTGCGCCAGGGTGTGAAGGACAACCGCATCATCACCATCGACCGCCGCGAGTTCCCGGTGCCGAAGGGCAGGGCGCGTCGCGGCGACACCACGTACGTGTACCACCGCGAGATCTGCCTGCGGTGCGACACACCCGTGCGCACGGTGGAGCTGGGTGGGCGCGACTGCTACTACTGCCCCACCTGCCAGCCGCGCTGACGGCCTCTGCGTCGACCCCCTTCGCTGACCACCACTCCGTCGATCACGGCAGCGGGCGATCGCTACTGCGGCTCCCACCGCGGTGCGTCCGGGTCGCCGCGCCACCACCGCAGGCGTCGTTCGGCTTCGCCGGCGGCCGCCTGGTCGGTGAGGCCGGCACGCACGCGCATCAGCGTGGCGACCAGCAGGCGCAGCTCGGCCATCGCCTCGGTGATCCACTGTCCGCGCAGCGACCGACCGTACCCGTGGGCGAACGCGTCGTAGGCGAGGGCACCTCCACCCCATCGATCGCTCCAGCGATCGCCCCACCGCAGCAGGGCCGCATGGTCCCACCCGGCCGGTGCCCGGCAACGCATGTCCCAGTCGAGCAACACGGGTCCCTGTGCCGACGGCATCACGTTGCCGGGGTGCACGTCACCGTGGCAGACGACCAGGCTCGAACGCATCTGCTCGCGCCAGCCGGGCCAGCGGGCGAGACATGCGTCGAACCCGCTCACGGCGGCGGCGTCGACGTGCGGCCGCACCTCGGCGAGCAGCGAATCGATCTGCCAGTGAGCGAAGTCGCCGCACCACGGCAGGCCGGGCACATCTTCAGCGTCGATGGAGTGCACGCGGCGGACCATCGCCCCCACCTCGGCCCAGTCGACCTGACCCTCGGCGACCACGCGTTCGAGCGCCACCACTGCTGTCCCCTCGACGACGTCGATGTCGCGCACCCACTTCGGGACACGCACACCGATGCTCGACATGCGAGCCATCCACGTGGTCTCGGCGACGGCACCGAAGGGCAGGGCCGCCACGCGCAGCACCACCTCGTCGCCGGCCGCCCACAGCGAGCCGACGCCGGTGCGCAGGTGCTCGGGCTCGGGCAGACCCCAGCGGCGCGCGGCCATGCGCGCGACGGCCGCGGGGTCAGACATCGATGCCCGGGTTGAGCCGCCCGGTCGGGTCGAGCTCGTGCTTCACCGCCCGCGCGAGCGCCAGCACGCGCCCGTCACGCGCCGGCGCCGACCACGGCTCGGCGTGGTGCACGACGCCGACGCCCACTTCGGCGACGAAGGTGCCCGTGAGCGAGGTGATGGTCGTGGGGGCCACTGCGCGGCGACTCCCGGAGGGCAGTGCAGGCGGGCCGTCGCACGCGGTGAGCCCTGCGGCGGCGGCCTGCTGCGACACGTCGGCGCCGTGACCTTCGAGCAGCGCCCACACGGTGTGCCCGTCCCACAGCACGCTGACCGGCCGGTACAGCGTGCGGAACACCGCGAACGGGTCGGCGGCGGGTGCGCTGCACCACTGCGACACCGGTGGCAGCGGCCGGGTGCGCACGATGACATCGCCGAGGAACCCGAGCGTGCCCCGTGCACCGACGAGCAGCCGGCACAGGTCGAACCCGCTGACGTTCTTCACCGTGGGTCCGCCGGCCTTCACCACCTCGCCGAGCGCCGACACGTAACGAGCCTGCAGCAGCACGTCGCGCACCGGTCCGAGACCGAGGCGCCGCACATCGGAGCGCCCGACCGACAGTGCGCCACCGACGGTGCCGCCCGCCGGGAGGACCACCGTCTGGCGGTGCTCGCGGAGCGCCGCGACCAGCTCGTCGACCGGCGTGCCCGCGCCGCAGCTGACGATCATCTCGTCGGGTTGCACCCACTCGATGCCGGCCGGCGCGTGCACCACGCTGCAACCGCCGACGGGACCACCACGCGTGCCCGCACCGGTGATGGTGACGGGTCCGTCGCGGCCCACCGCGTCGGCGAACTCGCCGAGGTCGATCACACCCAGGCTCCCTCGGGCACGTGCTGCACGTCGCCGCACGCGGCCGGGCTGGGCAGCACCTTGAACGGGTTGGCGAGCCCGGTGGGGTCGAACGCGCGGCGCATCGCGGCTTGCGCAGCCAGGTCGGCCGGCCCGAACATGAGCGGCATGAAGTCGCGCTTCTCGAGGCCGATGCCGTGCTCGCCCGACAGCACTCCACCCGCGGCGACCGACGCGCGCACGATCTCGTCGCCGGCCGCATGCACGCGTTCCATCACACCGGGCTCGCGCTTGTCGAAGACGAGCAACGGGTGCAGGTTGCCGTCGCCGGCGTGGAACACGTTGAGCACCAGCAAGCCGTGACGCGCGGTGATCTCGTACACCTGGCGCAGCACTGCGGGCAGCATGCGCCGCGGCACCACCGTGTCGTGCAGGTAGTAGTTGGGCTTGATGCGGGCGATGGCGCCGAACGCCGTCTTGCGGCCCTTCCAGAGCAACGCCCTCTCGTCTTCGTCCTGCGCGATGCGCACGGTGCGTGCGCCGTGCTCGGTGCCGATGGCCACGATGCGGGCCACGTCGGCCTCGAGGCCGGCAGGCAGACCGGCCACCTCGACGAGGAGCACCGCGGCGGCATCGAGCGGCAGGCCGGCGTGGATGTAGGCCTCGACTGCCTGCACGCACAACTGGTCCATCATCTCGAGCGCGGCGGGCACCATGCCGGCCGCGATGATCGCGCTGACCGTCTGCGCGCCGTCGTCGACCGACGCGAAGTCCATGAGCATGGTGCGCACCGCTGGCGCGTTCTGCGTGAGGCGCACGCACACCTTGGTGGCGATGCCGAACATGCCCTCGCTGCCGACGAACGCCCCGCGCAGGTCGAGACCGTCGACCTCTGCTTCATCACCACCGAGCTGCACCACCGAACCATCGCTGAGCACCACCTCCACACCGAGGACGTGGGCGGCGGTGACACCGTCGGCCAGGCAGTGCGGCCCGCCCGAGTTGTTGGCGACGTTGCCGCCGATGGAGCAGCTCTGCTGGCTGCTCGGATCGGGGGCGAAGTGCAGGCCGAGGTGCGTGACCTGCCGCGTGAGGTCGAGGTTGAGCACGCCGGGCTCCACCCACGCCGAACGGTTCACCGGGTCGATCGACAGCACCCTGTTCATCTTCGTCGTGGCGATGACCAGCGCATCGTTGAGCGGCGTGGCCCCGCCGGCGAGCCCGGTGCCCGCGCCGCGGGCGACGAAGGGCACCTGGTGGCGCACCGCGGCGACGACGGCCGCTTGCACCTCCTCGACGGTGAGTGGGAAGCACACGATGCCCGCCGTGCCCTCGATGTTGGAGGCATCGCGCTTGTAGAGGCCGAGCTCGGTGGAGTTGGTGCGCACACGTTGTGGTGTGAGCGCCGCCTGGAGCTCGGCGACGAGCGCCGCGTTCATGCCCGTGCGCGGCCCCGGCCGGGCTGGTCGCGCCGCTCGCGCACCTGACGCAGCACGATGACCTGACCGGGCTCGACGGGCACGCCGTCGACCAGCACCGAATCGCCCTCGTCGAGCTCGTCGGCGAGCGTGGCGGCGCGGCCGTCGCGGCGTGCGCGCAGCTCGACCTCCTTGGCCTTCATCGCCTTCTTGCCCTCGTGGAAGGCGTCGGCCACCCGATGCGAGGCCTTCTTCGCGACGTTGACCGGCGCCAGCTCGGCGGCAACGGTCTTCACCTTGTTCTTCGCCATCGACACACCGGCGACACCGGCGACGGCGCCACCGAAGAACCACGTCAGTCGCTTCACCATCAGGCGCTCCTCTTGTTGCCGCGGCGGAAGCGGCGCACGGCACGAGTGGTGCCGGTGCCGAGCGCCACCGTCTTGATCACGGGCGCGGACAGCGCGGCGCGGGCCACGCGACTGCCACCGGCGACGGCACCGCTGATGGCCTCTGCCGAGCCGAGCACACGATCGAAGCGTTCGAGGTCGTCACGGGCGGCCTCGACCGCAGCCTTCGCGTCGTCGGTGCTCGAGCGCAGCTCGGCGAGGAGCGGTCGCGTCTCGGAGCGCAACGATTCGACCTCGCCGCGCAGCGACCTCAGTGCGTCGAGCACTCGGACGAGCACGACGACGAGCGCCGCGAACCCGAGGCAGCACAACACTGCCGCGAGCACCACTGCCAGTTCGCCTGCGGTCATCGTGTGCGTCGCTCCATCCGTTCGGCCACCTGCGCCTCGGCACCGTGGTGCGAAGGTTCGTAGTAGCGCTTGTCGAGTTGCTCCGTGGGCAGGTACTGCTGGGGAGTCCAGCCCTCGGGGTGATCATGAGGGTACTCGTAGCCCACGCCGTGACCGAGGACCTGCGCTCCTTGGTAGTGCGCGTCGCGCAGGTGCGCCGGCACCTCGCCGATCGCACCTGCCTGCACATCGGCGCGTGCGTTCCAGATGGCGAGCGCCGCACGGTTGCTCTTCGGCGCCGTCGCCAGGTGGATGGCGGCCTGGCTGAGGTTGAGCTGCGCCTCGGGCAGACCGACGTGCTCGAGCGCGTGCGCTGCGGCCACGGCGACGAGCAGCGACTGCGGGTCGGCCATGCCGATGTCTTCGCTGGCGAACACGATCATGCGGCGGACGATGAAGCGCGCGTCCTCCCCCGCCTCCAGCATGCGGGCGAGGTAGTACACCGCCGCCTGCGGGTCGCTGCCGCGCATGCTCTTGATGAAAGCGCTCACCACGTCGTAGTGGTCGTCACGGCCGTAGCGCAGGGCGCTCGTGCCCAGCGCAGCCTCGACGTGCTCGAGCTCGACCTGGCCGGGATGCGCCAGCGCGCACGCCACCTCGAGTGCGGTGAGCACCTGCCGGCCGTCGCCGGCGGCACGGTCGGCGAGGTGGTCGACAGCCGCGTGGGTCGCCGTGCGACCCTCGGCCTGCAGCCCGCGGTGGATGAGCGTGACGATGTCGTCGCGGCCCAGCGGCTCGAGACGGAAGAGCGTGCTCCGACTGCGCAGCGGCGGGTTCACCTCGAAGAACGGGTTCTCGGTGGTGGCGCCGATGAGGGTGAGGGTGCCGTCCTCCACCGCAGGNNGCATCCTGCTGCGCCTTCGAGAAGCGGTGGATCTCGTCGAGGAACAAGATGGTGCCACGGCCCTGCTCCCCCAGCCGATGCCGGGCGCGCTCGATGACCTCGCGCACGTCCTTCACCCCCGCGGTGACTGCGCTGAGCTGCTCGAACGCCCGCTTCGTGGTGCCGGCCACGGCGAGCGCAAGGGTGGTCTTGCCGGTGCCGGGCGGCCCCCAGAAGATGGCGCTGGTGAGCCGGTCGTGCTCGACGAGGCGCCGCAGTGGCTTGCCCATCCCGACCAGGTGCGCCTGGCCCACCACGTCGTCGAGCGTGCGTGGCCGCAGCCGGGCCGCGAGGGGCGCCTGCGTGCGAAGGCGGTCCTCGGCGGCGGCGCTGAACAGGTCGGACACCATCCCGACGGTAGCCGCGCTTACAGCGAGCCGAGCACCCGCTCGTACGCCGGCCGGCGGAAGCCGGCCACGTGGTCGATGAGCCAGTCGGGCTTCACCCACCGCCAGGCCACGAACTCGCGGCCGTCGGGCACGGGCTGCACCTCGTCGTGGTGCGCATCGAACAGGAACCAGCGCTGTGCCTGGCCGATGCGGCGGCCGCCGTCACCGCGCGCAGCCTTCACGTCGTCGGGCCACTCGTACACCAACCACTCCGGGTACTCGGCGCGGGCGAGCACCGACTCGGGTCCGAGGCCCGTCTCCTCGAGCAGCTCGCGCCAGGCACCCTCGATGGGAGTTTCGCCGCGATTCAGGCCGCCCTGGGGCAGCTGCCACTGGCCTGCGAGGTCGGCGCGTTCGAAGGCGAGCACCCGTCGCAGATCGGGGTGGCGCACCACGATGACCACTCCAGCGCGAAAGTTCGTGCCACTCATTTCACGCACGGTAGTCGTTTCGAGCATTGACTCAACTTCGTCTCAGGTTTCGTGCCGGCACTGCCGATAGCTGCACGGCATTCTGACAAAGGACTTCGAAAATGAACGGACGACATACGGCTCGGCGCAACCTCGCAGCCCTCACGATCTTCGCCTTCGTCGCCACGGCTGCCGGCCAGGCGGCCGCCAGGCCCGACCACGGCGACACCACGACGAGCAGCTCCAGTTCGACGAGCACCACGGTCGCGAAGGGCGGCGACAGCGGCAACGGCGGAAACGGCAATGGCGACAACGGAAACGGCGGCAACCGCACGGTGTACACCGCCGGCCTCGTCACGATGTGCACGACCGACACGTTCGTGCGCATCGGCGCAGTGAACGACAGCCCCAAGCCCGTCACCATCCGCTCCGTCGAGACCGGGTCGAACGGCAAGGACGTCGGCCTGCTCAACTCCAACGCCAGCGACGAGCTGAAAGCCGTGTTCCCCCTCACCGTGCCGGCGAACTCGAAGCTGGAGAAGACCTTCGACCTGCCGGTCCCCTCACACGTCGGTGGCAAGGAACGCAGCGGCAACGACCGCTCGCTGCACGGCTCGTGGCTCGCCACGCAGTGGCACGACGAGAACGGGCTCGACTACAAGGGCACGAGCGGCACCGGCGCCCCAAACGGCACGAAGTGCAGCGGTGACGGCTCCGGCACCACCACCACGTCGAGCGCACCCGCCTCACCCGGCGAGCCGGTGCAGGTGAAGCCGGTCACCGTGCTCTCGACGAGCAACTCGCTGCTCGCGACCAAGGCGTTCGACGGCGACCCGAGCACCGAGTTCGTCACCCAGATGCTCGACTGGGCGCCTCCCACGTGGGCGTGGCTCAGCGCCGATCTGGGCCAGAGCGCACCGCTCACACGCATCGAGTGGACCTGGTCGGCACCCGACGCTGCCGACGCGTTCAAGGTGGAGGTGTCGCCCGACGGTCACTCGTGGACCACGATCGGCCAGCCCTCCTCGGCGCCCGTCGGCGAGTGGACCGGCCTCACCGTCACCGGCGGGGTGCGTCTGGTGCGCTTCTCCTGGCGCAATCCCAAGCTCAAGCCGCAGCTGGGCCATCTCTCCGAGGTGCGCTTCTGGGCGGCCCCCGGTTTCGTGCCCGACGACCGTCAGGTCTCGTCGGTCGCCAACGACATCCACACCCGCTCGGAGAACACCGTCGGACCGCCGAGCACTCCGGCGATCAAGGGTGACCACTACGTGGTGAAGGGTTCGGCGCGCTCGTCGAACTCACCCGACAAGTCGTCGAAGCTCCCCCTCGACGGCAAGCCCGACACCGCCTGGCAGACGTCGCTCACCGTGGCTCCGAAGAGCGGGTGGGTGCTCTACGACCTCGGTGACGTGGTGCTGCTGCCGGCCGTGCAGTGGAAGTTCTCCCAGCTCGGGGCCGCCGACGACTTCCTCGTGCAGGTGAGCGACGACGGCGCGGTGTGGACCACGGTGGCCACCGAGGCGAACGCGACGACGACCAACACGTGGACGTCGCTGAGCATCGGTCGCCAGACGCGATTCGTCCGCTTCTTCTTCACCAACCCGAACAACGACCCGAACGTCGGCTTCCTGAGCGAAGTGCGTTTCCTCGCACCCGCGTGAGCACGCGCCGCTCAAGACTCTCCGCTTCAGGACTTGCCTGATCAGGACTTGGGCGGTAGCACGCGGATGCCCAGCTCGTCGAGCTGCTTCTGCGCGACGGGTGTGGGTGCGTTGGTCATCGGGTCCATGCCCGACTGGGTCTTCGGGAAGGCGATGACCTCGCGGATGTTCTCCTCGCCGGCGAGGATGGCCACCAGACGGTCGATGCCGAACGCGAAGCCGCCGTGCGGCGGAGCACCGAAGCGGAACGGGTTGAGGAAGAAGCCGAACTTCTTCTGCGCTTCCTCGTCGCTGATGCCCAGGATGGTGAAGATGCGCGCCTGCAGCTCGTGCTGGTGGATACGGATCGAACCCGAACCGAGCTCCCAGCCGTTGAGCACGAGGTCGTACGCCTGGCTGCGCACGTTCATCGGATCGGACTCCAGCATGTGCAGGTCGTCGGGGTGCGGCTGGGTGAACGGGTGGTGGGCCGGGATGGGCCGGCCACTCACCTCGTCGAGGCCGACGAACATGGGGAAGTCGACGACCCACAGGTAGCGGTACGGACCCTCGAACACCGGCGGGCGACCGATGTCGTTGCGCAAGGTGCCCAGTGCCTCGCACGTGGTGGTCCAGTCGTCGGCGACGATGAGCAGCAGGTCGCCGGGCTCGGCGCCGAGGCGCTCCTTCAGCGCGGCCTGCTCGGTCTCGGCGAGGAACTTGGCAACCGGCGACTCGAGCGAACCGTCGGCAGCCACCTTCAGCCACACGAGGCCCTTGGCGCCCATCTTCTTCACCTTGTCGGTCATCGCGTCGAGCTTGTTGCGACCGAACTCGTCGGCCTTGCCCGCGGCGTTGATGCCCTTGATGGTGTGCGCCCCGGCGAACGCCTTGAACCCTGTGGAGGCGAACACGTCGGTGAGGTCGTTGAGCTCCATGGCGAAGCGCAGGTCGGGCTTGTCGACGCCGAAGCGGTTCATCGCCTCGTGCCACGTGATCTTCACGATCTCGCCGCCCGTGTCCTTGCCCGCGGCCTGTGCCGCGGCGAGCACTGCGGCACCGATGGCGCGATGCACGTCGTCCTGGTCGACGAAGCTCATCTCGGCGTCGAGCTGCATGAACTCGTACTGGCGGTCGGCGCGCAGGTCTTCGTCGCGAAGGCAGCGCGCCAACTGGTAGTAGCGGTCGATGCCGGCCACCATGAGCAGCTGCTTGANNGCAGCGCGTAGAACGAGCCCGGCTGCTGGCGGCTGGGCACGATGAACTCGCGGGCCCCTTCGGGGGTGCTGGGCACGAGCATCGGGGTCTCGACCTCGACGAAGCCCTGATCCTCCATGGCAGTCCGGATGGCGGAGTTGACGGCCGAACGAAGGCGCAGGTTGCGCTGCATGCGCTCACGGCGGATGTCGATGAAGCGGTACTGCAGGCGAGTGTTCTCGGCCACCTGGTCGGCGCGCTCGCTGACCGGGAACGGCGGTGCCTCGGCGCTGTTGAGCACTTCGACCACGCAGTCGTGCAGCTCGATGCCGCCGGTGGCGAGCTTGGTGTTGGCGCTCTCGGCGGGGCGGCCGGCCACCGTGCCGGTGACGCGCACGACGTACTCGGCGCGCACGTCGACGGTGTTGTCGACCACGCACTGCGTGACCCCCGTGTGATCGCGCACGTCGAGGAACGCCAGCTTCTCGCCGTGCTCGCGGCGTGTCGCCACCCATCCCGTGAGGATGGCGGTCTTCCCGATGTCGGCGGGACGCAGCTCGCCGCACTGGTGGGTGCGCATGGATGTCGCGGTCATGAGGTGACTTTCTTCAAGTGGTCGAGGAGATCTGATCGGGGGATGACAGCCTGGCCCGATGCGGTGTCGTCGCCCGCCGGTGCGGCGCGCAGCGGGCGCACGACGACGGTGCCGCTGTCGAGCTCGTTGCTGCCGATGATGACCGCGAACGACGCGCCACTGCGGTCGGCGGCCTTCATCTGGCTCTTCATGCTGCGGTTCTCGAACGCGCGGTCGACGCGCAGTCCGGCGGCGCGCAGCTGGCCGGTGATCTGCATGGCCTGCAGCCCGCCCGTCGTGTCGACGACGAAGACGTCGACGGCCGTCGGCGGCGCGGCGAAGACGCCCTCGTCGTCGCACGCGAGGAGGGTGCGATCGAGGCCGAGGGCGAAGCCGACCCCCGCAGTGGCCGGGCCGCCGAGCGACTCGACGAGGCCGTCGTAGCGGCCGCCGCCGCCCAGTGCGTTCTGCGCCGAGTCGAGCGTGCCGCCCTGGTACTCGAACGTGGTGTGCCGGTAGTAGTCGAGCCCGCGCACCAGCTTGGGCTCGAGCGTGAACGGGATGCCGAGCGTGTCGAGCCCGACCTGCACCGCCTGGAAGTGGGCGGCCGCCTCGGGGCTGTAGAACTCGCCGATGCGCGGCGCGGCCGCCACCAGCTCGGCGTCGTGCTCGCGCTTGGAATCGAGCACGCGCAGCGGGTTCTTCTGCAGCGTGACTCGACTTTCGGCGCTCAGCGCGTCGAGGTTGGCCTCGAAGTGGCGCTGCAGCGCGTCGACGTATCGAACGCGGTCGGCGGGCTCGCCCAGCGAGTTGAGCACGAGGGTGACCTGCTGCAAGCCGAGCGCCCGGTAGAACTCCCAGCCGAGGGCGATNNTCGGCGCCGAGCACCTCGATGCCCACCTGGTCGAACTGGCGGTAGCGCCCGCGCTGGGGCTTCTCGTACCGGAACATCGAGCCCGAGTACCAGATCTTCCACGGCACGAGCGGGCGATGCTGCACGAACGCCCGGCAGATCGACGCCGTCAGCTCCGGCCGCAGTGCGATGTGACGGCCACCCTTGTCGACGAAGTCGTACATCTCCTTGCTCACCACGTCGGTGGCGTCACCGATGCGCTGGAACACGCCCAGGTCTTCCAGCAGCGGCGAGAGCACCTGCCCGTAGCCGGCCCCTTCGACCACCCGCGCGAACACGTCGACGAACCCGCGCCAACGTGCCGATTCGGGCGGCAGGATGTCGCGCATCCCGGGGCTGGTCTGGAATTCAGGCACGGTGGTCAAGGCTATCTGACGGTCAACCGCCCTTGCCGGGTACTAATCGGTAGGCCTCGTACACGCCGTCGATCTGCTTGATGGTGCGCAACACGGAGTCGAGGTGCGACGGGTCGCCCAGCTCGAACTCGAACCGCATCTTGGCGACGCGGTCGCTGCCGGTGTGCGTGCTGCAGGCCACGATGTTGACGTGCTGCTCGCTGAG
>PMCN01000113.1:0-225 GCA_003154135.1 Acidimicrobiaceae bacterium | reverse complement strand
CGTGCAGCAGCGCGAGAGGCGCACCAGCACGTCGTCGAGACCCTCCACGTGCACTCCGGCGGCATTGCGCGCGCGGCGTGGGCCGCTGCGCGGCAGCACGGTGGTGGGTAGCTGCTCGCCGTCGCTGTCGTTGCGCAGGCTGCGAGCCACCTTCTGCGCGAACGAGCGCGACGAGATGTGCCCCTCGCCGATGGCGGCGAGCAACGAGTCGAGGTCGGCGTACGA
>PMCN01000005.1:20823-22196 GCA_003154135.1 Acidimicrobiaceae bacterium | reverse complement strand
CGCTCCGCGTCGGCGCCGAACACGCGGCGCAGGGCGTTGATCTCGGCCGAGGCCGAACCACCGCGCGCGGGGGTGTACGTCTCGTGCGACACGAAGACCAGCTCGCCGGCCATCGCCGAACGGCTGATGCCGCGCGACTCGGCCTCCTCGACGACGGCCTCCATCACGGCGCCGATGTGCTCGACGTCGAGGCGTGTGCCGTGGAACGCGGAGTTGGCGGTGATCGCGCCGAGCACCTCGCAGATCGGTTGCAACCCGCGCTCGCGGGCCGACGCCGCAGACTCGACGACGAGCGCCGCGGCGCCCATGCCGACGATCATCCCGTGGCGGCGGCGGTCGAACGGAGTTGCCGCGTCCTCGACGTGCTCGTCGGTCGCAGCTGCGCCGCTGGCCAGGAACCCGCTCATGATCCAGGGCAGCAACGAATCGCCCGTCGCGTCGTCGGCCGCGATCACGATCACGCGACGGCAGCGACCGGAGCGGATCCAGTCCTCCGCCAGCGAGACGGCCTGGGTCGTCGACGCACACGCCGCGTTGACCTGCGTGTTCGGGCCGCGGGCGCCGATGATCTCGGCGAACTGCGAGTGGCCCATCGACAGCACGCGGAACAGGAACCGGCGGTCGAAGTGGTAGGGGTTGGTGTCGAGCTCGGCGTGCAGCGAGGCGATCAAGCGATCGACCTCCTGCGCTGCCGGCTCGGTGCCGGTCATCCGGGCGCGGACGCCTTCGAGCGCGAGCAGCTGCTCGCGGCGGGCGCGGTCGGCGACGTACGCCTCCACGTCCTCGGCGAACCGGTCGAGGCCGGGGAACGCGCTGGCGAAGACGACGCCCGTGTCGTCGCGCATCGAGTCGGGGAGGCCCCACCGGTCGGGCAGCTGCGTGCCCAGGGTGGTGGTCTTGTAGCGCATCACGAGCGGGATGCCGGCGTCGCGCAGCGCGTCGAAGCCGACGCCGATCGCGAGGCGCGTGGTCGAGTCGAGCGCCTCGTCACGGGCGATGTCGATCGCGAACTGCTCGACGAGGTCGAGCGGGGCGCGGCGGCCGGCGAGCTTGATGACGTCGGCCGGGTCGTCGATCGTCTCGAAGCCCGCGCTCCCCGATTCGCTCTTCACGAGGCGGGTGATGTGCATGTCGGCCATGCGCGCCCGCACCGCGGCGGGCAGCGCTTCGATGAACTGCTGACCGGCGAGGATGCGGCCGATGTTGGCGTCGTCGAACACGTGCTGCACGCCCGGCAGCCCGAGCGCGGCGCCGGTGATCACGACCGGCTCGGTGTCGAGGCGGCGGCCGCCGGTGAGGGCCGCGGGTGCGGCGGCTGCAGTGGTCGCGTCGCGCGCCGCCGACGGCTCGCCGCCGTACACGCGCAGGCCTTC
>PMCN01000005.1:19587-20783 GCA_003154135.1 Acidimicrobiaceae bacterium | reverse complement strand
ACGGTGTCGCCCAGCTTGGGATGGTTGGTGAACAGTGCGAGCACGTCGTCGTGATGGCCCAGCACGTCCTCGACGAACCCGTGCAGCGCACGCTTGGGACCGACCTCGACGAAGACGCGAGCGCCCGCCGCATAGAGGGTGTGCAGTCCCTTCACGAACTGCACCGGTGAGGCGACCTGCTTGCCGAGGTAGTCGAGCATCGTCTCGGTGGTGGCGTCGGCCGGGTAGAACTCGCCGGTCACGTTGGCCACCAGCGGGATGCGCGGCGGCCGCACGTCGAGGCGGCGCAGGGTGGCGACCAGCGGCACGGCGGCAGGGGCCACGATCGTGGTGTGGAACGCGTGGCTCACCGGGATCCGCACCGCTTGGATGCCGGCAGCGGTGAACGCGTCGATGGCGGCGAGCACCGCGTCGGTGGCGCCGCCCACGACCGCCTGGTTGGTGGAGTTGATGTTGGCGATGACGACGTAACCGGGCGTGGCGTCGACGATGCGCTCGATCTCGGCGAGCGGCCCGAACACCGCCGCCATCGCGCCGTTGTCGGCCACGCTGAGGCTGGCCATCTCGCGCCCGCGGGCGCTCACCGCTTCCAGCGCGGCGTCGAAGGTGAGCGAGCCGGCTGCGATCAGCGCGCCGTACTCGCCGAGGCTGTGGCCCATCACCATGTCGGGCCGCATGCCGTACGCGGCCAGCAGCCGGCTGATGCCGGAGTCGGTGGCGAGCACCGCAGGCTGGGTGATCTCGGTCTGCAGCAGCTCCTGCTCGAGCTGCCTCACCGCCGCCGGATCGTCGCCGTCGACGAACACGTACGACGTGAGCGGGCGGCCGAGCAGCGGCGTCATCACGGCGTCGGCTTCGCGGAACGTGTCCGCCACGATCGGCTCGACGGCGCGCAGACCCTGGAGCATGTTGACGTACTGCGAGCCCTGGCCCGTGTAGAGGAACGCGACCTTCGGCGCGGGGCCGCGACCGACGAAGACGCCTTGCTGGCGGAGCATGCGGAACAGCGCCGGGTTGTTCCCGGCGAACGCCTTGTCGAGCTTCTCCAGCTTGACCGTCAGGTCGGCGGCGTCGGCGAAGTCGACGGCGACTCGCACGGCTGCCGCACCGATGCTCGGCTCCGGACGCGCCGGTGCCGGCGCGCGGCCCGATCGCGCCTCGGCGAGGGCGCGCTGCACCTGGGCCAGTACGTCGGC
>PMCN01000005.1:19004-19486 GCA_003154135.1 Acidimicrobiaceae bacterium | reverse complement strand
GTGTTGACGGCGAACGGCACCGTGTCCCAGTCGACGTTCGGGTTGGGGTCCTGGAAGTGCAGGCTGGGCGGCAGCACCTTGTCGTGCAGGCTGCGCACCATCTTGAACACACCGGCGGCGCCGGCCGCCGCCTTGAGGTGTCCGACGTTCGACTTCACCGATCCGAGGGCGACGGCCCGCGCCGGGATGCCGGCGGCACCGAACACGTCGGTGAGGCTCTGCAGCTCGGTGGCGTCGCCGACGCGGGTCGACGTGCCGTGGGCCTCGATCGCGGAGACCGTGCCGGGGTCTTCGCCGGCGACCTCCCACGCGCGTTGCACCGCGAGGCGCTGGCCCACCGGGTTCGGCGCGGTGATGCCCTTGCCCTTGCCGTCGCTGGAGCCGGCCACGCCGAGGATGACGGCGTAGATGCGGTTGCCGTCGCGTTCGGCGTCCTCGAGCCGCTTGAGCACGAACAGCGCGGCGCCCTCACCCATCACGAA
>PMCN01000005.1:0-18973 GCA_003154135.1 Acidimicrobiaceae bacterium | reverse complement strand
CCGACGCGCAGGCAGCGTCGGTGGTGAAGTTCGGCCCGCGGAAGTCGAACAGGTTGGCGATGCGGCCCGCCATCACGTTGGCGAGCTCGCCGGGCATCGTGTCCTCGTTGACCTCGCCGAAGTGGGCCAGGAAGTGCGAACGCGTCTCGTCGAGGATGTGCCGACGCTCGGCTGCGGGCATCGCGGCGAACGACTCGCCGTTCTCCAGCTCACGCAGCACCTCGGGGAGCTCGATGCGCAGGTTCGTCCGGTAGTGCTTCTCGCCGCCGATCGCATTGCCGATGATCACCGCCACGTTGTCGGGGTCGGTGCCCCACTTCGGCCAACCGGCGTCGATCAGCGCCGACCGTGCGGCGCTGATCGCCCACCGCTGACCGTCGTCCATCTGCTCGGCCACCTTCGGGGGGATGGGGAGCTTCCAGCGGATCGGGTCCCACGGGAAGTCCCGCACCCAGCCGCCGATCTGGGAGTAGGTCTTGTCGGGCTCGGCGTGATCGGGCGAGAAGTAGAGCTGCGGGTCCCAACGACCGGGCGGCACGTCGGTGATCGAGTAGCGGCCACCTGTGATGTTCGCCCAGAACGAGTCGGCGTCGGGCGCCTCGGGCATGATCGCGCTGACGCCGACGACTGCGATCGGGGAGGTGGTGAGGGCGGCGTGCTCGGGCATCGTGGAACTCCTGTGTGTCGGGGTAGCGGCGGCGGACTCAACCGGCGCGGCCATAGAGCACGTCGGCGACCCGATCCATGTCGGTGAGCAGACCTGCTTGGGCAGTACGAATGGCATCGTGGGGGATGGTCGCGAGGAGGGTCGTCACGTCGGCGCTGCCGGCGTCGATCGACCCGACCACCCAGCGCACACCCTCCTGGCCCACCTTCTGGGCGGTCTCGCGGGCGAACACGCGGCTCATGGTCGCGAGGGCCCGTCCGTCGAACCGATCGGGGCTCTTGGGGTGGCGCGTGCCGTCGAGGGCGGCGGCGGCCCGGCGAGCGAACGCATCGGCGCACTCGGTGTGGGTGATCAGCTCGCCGAGCCGGAACAGCACGTGCTGGTTGCGAGTGAGACGTGCGACCCGGCAGGCCTCGAGCACGGCGGCGAGCGAGCGTGACGCGAGCGCGGCGTCGGCGGCACCGACGTCGGGGTGCGTGGCGTGCAGCGCCGTCAGTGCTCGCGCCCGGTCGAGGTAGAACGCGCCGCTGGTCTTCAGGTGCTGCTGCCACCGGTCGCGAGCGATGGTCATCTCCATGATCTCGGANNCCGCCGTGGGCCTGGATGGCGGCGTCGGCGGCAGCGTTGCCCGCCTCGGTGGCCATCAGCTTGGCGATCGCGCCCTCGGTGTTGAGCAGGACGTGCTCGCCACCGCGGTCGATGCGGTCGGCCGTCTCCTCGACGTAGCTGCGCGCCGCCTCCAGCCGAACGGCGTGGGGCACGATCAGCTTGTGGGTGAAGCCCTGCTTCTCGGCGAGCGGCGACCCGCCCTGGATGCGCTCCAGCGAATAGGCGATCGCCCTGTCGAGCGCCTCCCATCCGCCGCCGAGCCCGAAGGCCGCCACCATCAGACGGGTGTAGCCGAACACCTGCTGCGCCTGGACCAGGCCCAATCCCTCCACCTTGCCGATGAGGTGGTCGGCCGGCACCACGACGTCGTCGAGGAAGAGCGCGGCGGTGTTCGACAGGCGCAGACCGTGCTTGTCCTCGGGGTGGGCGGCGCTGAAGCCGGGCGTGTCCCTCGGGACGACGAACCACGACGGCCCCTCGGGGGTGCGGGCCAGGATCGTCACCACGTCGGCGATCGACCCGTTCGAGATCCACTGCTTGCTGCCGTTGATGCGATAGCCGGTGATCTCCCCGTCGGTCTCGACGCGCTCGGCGACGGTCTTCATCGCGCCCAGATCGCTCCCGGCCTCAGGCTCCGTCGCGCCGTAGGCGAACACGAGACCCTGCTCGGCGATCGCGCCGAGCCAGCGGAGCTTCTGGTCGTCAGTGGCGCCGAACAGGATGGGGTCGCTGCCGAGGAAGGTGGCGAACACCGAGGTGGCGAGGCCGATGTCGTGGCGGGCCATCGTCTCGCACACGCGATAGGAGTCGAAGGCACCGCCGCCCATGCCGCCGTAGGCCTCGGGCACGAACACCAACTGCACACCCAGCTTCTCCGGGTCGCTCATCGCCCGCACGATGTCCTCGGGGCAGACGTCGTCGTGGTCGAGCTGGAGCTGCAGCGCCGGGGTGAGCGCGTGGCCGACGAACTCGCCGAGCGCATCGAGCATCATCTCGAGCGTCTCTGGGTCGAGCCCGGCTCCTGATGGGCGTGCGTCAGCCTCCGTGGATGATTCGGGCATGTGGGTCACCTTCTCGGTTTCGAGCCGATTCCAAGGTATGACGACTCCCGGCCCACGACCACGGCCTTAGGTCACCGAGAAGCCCGACTTCGTCCCGCCCGGCCAGGGCTTGCAGTGCTGGATGACGCCTTGGTTCGGCGACGCTGCCTCCTCCAGCACGGCTTCACCTCAGCGTGCTCAAGGTGGCGCTGATGAGATCGAGGGCGACCGTGAGTCGGTTTCCGTCGGCGAGGCCGAAGCCGATCACCAGGTCGCTCGGGCGGTTGTCGAGTTGATCGTCTGCCGTGGTGGCGATCGCGACGCCGGCGACGTGGAGGCGTCGTGCGAGGTCCTCAGCGTCGATGTCGTCGGGCAGGCTGACGGTGGTGTGAAGGCCGGCCTGGCAGGGGGCGAAGGCGGAGATCGAACCGTCGTCGGCCATGCCGGCAAGCCGGGCGACAAGAAGATCGCGCCGTTCGCGATACGCGCGGCGGGTGCGTCGCAGGTGCCGTTCGAAGGCACCGTTGGTGATGAATGCAGCGAGGGCGGCCTGGGTGAGATGCGGTGGCTGCGCGTCGACGACCCTGCGTGCGTCCGCCAATGCGTCGACGACACGTGGCGGTGCGACGAGGAACCCGAGTCGGAGCGAGGGCGAGATCGTCTTGGAGAAGCTGCCGACGTAGACCGTGCGGCCCGACGTGTCGAGGCGGTGGAGTGGTTCGAGCGGTCGATCGACGTAGCGGTACTCGGTGTCGTAGTCGTCCTCGATCACGATGGCGTCGAGTTCGCCGGCACGCTGTAGCAGCTGCCGGCGTCGGTCGGGCGACAGCAGTGCACCCGTCGGGGCTTGGTGCGAGGGTGTCACCACGATCACCCTCGCGTGTGCCGGGATGTGATCGACGACGATGCCGTCGCGGTCGACGGGTACGGCGACGATGCGGGCGCCTCGGGCGGCGAACGACGCTCGGGCGAGGCGGTACCCAGGGTCTTCGACCGCAACAGCATCATCAGGGCCGACGATTGTGTGGGCGCACAGGTCGAACGCTCCCTGGGCGCCTGCGGTGACCAGCACGTGGTCGGCGGTGGCATCCACACCCCGTGAGCGCTTGATCCAGGCGGCGATCGCTCGTCGGAGCTCGGGGAGGCCGGCCGGGTGGTCGTAGCCGGGGGGTGGCAGGTGAAGTGTGCTCGTGACCGACTGTCGCCAATCGGTCAGCGGGAACAGCGCGGGATCGGGGCGGCCGCTGCGGAGGTCGGCGAGCCATCCCCGTGGTGGTGATTCCAGGTCCGCCACGCTGCGCCCCGTCTGCCGGACAGCGCGCGCGAACGGCGCCGGCACCGGGGATGCGGCCCGGACAGTGGCAGTGGTGGGGCCGACGAACGTGCCGTCACCGACGCGCCCGAGTGCGTGACCTTCCGCAACCAGCCGTGCGTACACGGTCGCGATCGTGGAACGCGCGATGCCCAGTTCGTCGGCGAGGCTCCGGGTCGTGGGCAGCCGGTCTCCGGCGGCGAATCGACCGTGCGCGATCGCCGTGTGCAGTTGTTCGTACAGCGCCGCGGAACGCTGCCGTGCGGGTACGCCGTCGAGGAAGAGATCGACTGTCATTGGACCGATAACTTAGTGCCGAATTGGATCTTCTCACGGACCATGCCGCAGGCGTACCGTCGACGACATGCACCCTTCAGACCCCGTCCACACCTCACACCCCGTCCACACATCCTTGATGGAGTGGATCCCGTTGTCCGCCGGCATCTCGTTCAAGCCGATCACGTTCTTCCCCGACGATGCCGGCTACCAGTTGCTCCTGCGTCTGGAACCGGGCGCCGTGGTACCGCGGCACCGGCACACCGGCGAGGTGCACGCGCTGGTGCTGACGGGTGCCCGACGAATCGAGGGCCTGAACGACGACATCGGTCCGGGGACGTACATCCACGAGCCGGTCGGCAACATCGACACCTGGCGAGTCGTCGGCGACGAGCCGTGCGTCGTGTTCATCGAGGCCAACGGTCGCGTCGAGTACCTCGACGAGGGCGGCGCCGTGGTGCGCTACACCGACGCCTCGACAGCCCGCGCCCAGTATCTGACGTGGTGCGGTGACCATGGAGTCGTGCCCGACGCGATCCTCGCCACCCCGGCACCGGCATGACCGTCCCGGCGTGCCGTGATCCTCGCAACGACCGGCGGACCGGCATGACGACAACAACCTTCTGTCGCGCCGAACTGTTCGTCGACCCTTCCTGCCCGTTCGCCTGGATCACCGAACAATGGCTCGCGGAGGTCGAGCGTGCTCGCCCGATCGAGCTCCGTGTCCGCCTGCTGAGCCTCGCCGTGGTCAACGAGGGCCGGGACATCGACGCCTGGTACCGGGCGTTCAACGACGCAGCTTGGGCACCGGCGCGGGTGATGGCGGCCGTCGAGCTGGAGGCCGGACCGGCGGCCGCGCGCCGCTTCTACGAGGCGTACGGGCAGCGCTTCCACGTCGAGCTGAACACCGCCGACGACGCCGACCGCCTCGTCACGTCGACGCTCGCGCTGGAGCGTGCGGAGCTGCCGGCATCACTCGCCTCTGCAGCAACCGACACGCAACTCGATGATGTCCTGCGGAACTGGACGCGCAGCGCGCTCGACCAAGTCGGACTCGATGTCGGCGTCCCCATCACCGTCATCGACGGCGTCGCTGCGTCAGGCCCCGTGTTCTCGCGGACCCCGCGCGGCCCCGAAGCGATGCAGCTCTTCGACGCCTTCGAGGTGTTCGCCCGACATCGGACCTTCGTGCGCCTCGAACGACAGCGCCTGGAGCCGCTCGATCTCGGCTGAAGCGGGAACCGAAAGAATCTCGTGATGACGAACTCGCCACGATCCACAAGGTCCTCGCCGATCTCGACGGGCTCAACGCGCGTCAGGTCAGCGACCTCTCGCACGACGAAGCCGGCTGGCGGTTGGTCGACCTCGGCGACGACATCCCCTACGAGGCAGCTCTCGTCGGTGCCCGACAGGTGTCAACGCCGACGTCGAAGCGGCTCGAGCGCGAAGCTGCCGTGCGACTCGGTCTTGTCGCGTCGTGATCCGGCGCGTTGTCGTCGCGCCCGAAAGTGTTCGCGATTGCGCACGAGCTATTCGGCGAGACGAGGCCACCCCAGGGCGACGGGTCGGAGTACGACTTCTTCGGTGGACCGCTCGCAGCGGCGGTGTTCGCCTTCCGAGAGTTCGACACGCTGTCGTACGACGTGGTGCCCGCCGTGCGCTCGACCCGGAGTGAGGTGTCTACGTCGAACGGAGCTTCTGCGCTGACCTACCCGGCTACGCCGGTTGCGACGATCGGCCGATGACCTCGATGTTCGAGAACGACGGGCCGTCCGTGGTGAGGCCGCCCAACTTCGTCGCCATCGCGGCGGTTTCGGGAAGCGCGTTGTTGATGTCGGCAGCTTCCTTGGACGGGAACGTCACGATCACGACGTACTCGTCGCTGTCGACGTCGCGTCCGACGACCTCGCTGGTGTAGGTCGATCGTCCAGCGGTGTCGGACCGGTACTGCTCGGTCAGCGTGTTCAGAGCGTCGAAGTCGGCGGTGCGGAACCGCATGATCTGTACGAACTCAGGCATGGGTGTCTCCTTCAGGTGCATGTTGTTTGGGTGGGATCTGGGCGTCAACGGCTCATGGCCGGTGGTGCCATCAGCGCTGCGAGGTTCGCCGGGTCGAAGAACTCGACGGGGGAGAGCGTGCCGGCGGTGATGCTCACGAACGCGTCCATCGCCGGCTGGTTGCCGTAGATGCCGCCGAGGAGCTGCTGCAGGTCGGGCGGTGGGGTGTGGAGCGTCGCGAGTTGCGTGGTGAACTCGTACATCGGCATCGAGTGGGTGTCGCGTTCCGTCTGGTAGCTCGCCATCGCGTCGTCGAAGGACTGTCGCCCCGTGAAGGTGGCGTCGAGGGCGTCGACGCACAGTTCGGCATCGCGGAACGCGTTGGTGATCCCTTGCGCGGTGATCGGATCCTTGATGTAGCCGGCATCGCCGACGAGGGCCCACCCTGGCCCGAAGGGCTTGCGGAAGAAGTTGGGGACCGGGCTGCCGTGGAAGCGATCGACTCTGGTCGCTGACCGGACTCGTTCGGCGAAGGCCGGCGACATCTCGAACGTCTTCAGGAAGTTGCCTTCCACGTCGGCGTTGAACGCGGCGTGCTCGGCATAGGGCCAGCCCAGCACCACCAGCGTGAGGCCGTCGTTGGTCGGTAGCGCGGCCCAACCGCGATCGGGGCGGATCGTGGTCTCGAAGCCGCTCACCTGCAGGTCGCTGAAGTAGGTGTAGTAGCCGGCTTGCAGGATGGGCTTCTCGCTGTACTGCTCGGGCTTCACGGCTCGCGCCACGCGGGAGTTGGCGCCGTCGGCACCGATCACGACACGGGCATGCTCGGTGCAGGTCGCGCCGTCACGGTCGCGGCCTCGGATGCCGGTGACCCGGCCATCCTCGATCACGATCTCGTCGACGGTGAACCCTTCGCGCACCTCGGCACCGGCCTCGGCAGCGGCATCGACGAGGAGCGTGTCGAGCACGGTGCGGCGCGGTGCGTAGGCCGTGGAGCTCCCGCCTGCGGGAAGTGGTGTGCCGGCGATGGTGATCGGCCCGAAGTCGAACGAGTAGTTGTCGATCGGCGGGCAGCCGGTCGCCACGATCTTGTCGAGGAGTCCCCAACGCCTCAGCGCGTCCACGCCCGGTGCGTGGATCAGATGCGTGGAGACCGTGTCGCTGGGGAACGACGATCGGTCGACGACCAACACCCGATAGCCACTGCGCGCGAGCAGCATCGCCGTGGGGGATCCGGCGCACCGCGCGCCGACAACGATCACGTCGTACGTATCAGGCATGTCGAACCTCCAGGCTCATCTCGAAGATGGCCCCACCATGACGATTGCCACGCTCGGGCGCATCGGGGAGGTCACCTACATGCCGGCTGGTTTTGCCTTCGTCGCGTACACGGCCGCTTCGGCACGGCTTCGCAAGGCCAACTTCGCCAGCAACCGGCTCACGTGATGCTCGACCGTCTTCCGGCTGATGTAGAGCCGCTCGGCGATCTCTGGGTTGGTGAGGCCGTGTCCGAGCAACACGAGCACCTCGGCCTCGCGTTGGGTGAGCACGCCCGAGGTGCGCTGCGTCGGCCGATGCGATCCCAGCGTCCGCATCAGCGCGTCGACCGCATCGGCGTGGCGATCTGCCGGAAGACGCTCGAAGCCCTCGAGCGCCGCGCGCGCCTCGGCAAGAGCTCCCTCGGGTTGGTCTCTGGCCAGTGCCCTCGCCAACTCGAAATGGGCTTGGGCGAGCTCCATCGGCGCCCTTGCCTTCGTGAATCCCGACAGCGCTTCGCGCAGGCAACCACACGGGTCACCCGTCGTTTCGGCCAGACAGAGCCGGCCCCGGGCCATGGCGGCGGTCGCCTGGATGTAGAACCCGGGGTGCCGCTTCGCGCAGTCGATCAGCCGGTGCAGCGAGCTCGCAGCACTCTCGTGGTCGCCTGTGGCGATGTGAGCGTCGACGAGCGCCGACCACAACGCCGCTGCGGCGACGCTGGTGGGATCGATCTCGGCCAACGCCTGTGTGAGCACACCGATGGCGAGGGCTGACTCGCCGCGCTCGAGATGGATGACGGCGCGTGGCAGCGCCGACTCGACGTCGTCGTCGAGACCGCTGAGCAGTTGTTCGGCCTCCTCGAAGCGACCCTGCCGGATCCGCAAGTCGGCCAGACGTATCAGGGCACCGGGGCGAAGCGAGCTGTGTCCGATGCCCCAGATCCGCACGGCGTCGCTCAGTGCAACGTCTGCTTCGCCCCACCGACCGGCGGAGATGAGCAACCCGCCGTAGTGCGTGCGACAGAACGCCGCCACCGCCGGCAGGTTTCGACGGGCCGCGATGTCGTCACCGATCCGGATCCATTGATCGGCGCGGTCCACATCGTGCGCGTACTCGCATGCCGCGAAGAGTTGGCAGAAGATCTCCTCGACGACCGTGAAGTCGTCGACGTCGCGTCCCGCGACCGCCGCCAAGGCTTCGTCGAGGAGCAACATGCCGTCATCGACGCGGTTGTCGTGGACCAGGCTCGCGCCGAGGTACGCGAGCGTGGCGAACTCGAGCGACGAGTCGCCTGACTGGCGTGCGTGAGCGAGGGCGTCGCGGTAGTGCAGTTCCTTGACGACTTGGTCCGACTCGAACATCCCCTTGTTGAGCGACACCCACCCGGTCTCCGGGCAGGGTCCTTCGTCGGCGAGGAGCGACACGGCACGCGCGAACCATCCCTGCATCACTGCCCGGTCGCCGACGATGGACAGGTACATGTAGGCCAGCGTCCTGGCGACGCGGATGGCACCAACACCGTCGGCCTCGCGCCGGTACGCCTCGTACGCCGAGCCCCAGAGTTGGATGGCCGGCACATACTCGTGGTCGAGGTAGTCGGCTCGCGCCAAACCCTCGAGGGTGGCCCCGCGTTGCACGCTCACCGAAGCCGGCCCGAACACGCGGCGAGCCTCGAGGCTGTCACCGCGCCGCAGCGCCGCGTACCCCTCTTCGACCAGCATCAGTTCGGCGTCGCTCATTCGAGCCGGATCCTACGATCCCGGTCCGAGCAGCGGAAGAGGTTCATCCTCACACTGAACTTTGGCGCTGAGCCGGGCCTCTGGCCCGTGCCAGCGCCAAAGTTCGGGGGTTCGCGCCGGTCAGATCGGCGATGCGGGCGGCTTTCTGTTTGGCTGCACTGAGTGCAGCGGCTCGTCGAGGGGTACGCCCAGCAGACGACCGAGGATCTCCGCCGTCACGGCGCGGGCATCGATGCCGTGCTCGCCTGCAGCCGACAACGTGGCTCGCACCACGCCGATCACGGCGTTGGCAATCGCGTTCGCACGAACGACGGCCTCCGGGCTGCTGCCCCAATGCAGTACGAGGAAGCCGGCGATGGCTTCCTCGTAGTCGCGATCGGTGCGAGCGTCCTCGTCGCGAAGTTCGGGCACCCTCGACAGCAACGCGTAGCGCGCGAGGCGGCTCGGGCTGGTGGTGTCGATCCGTGCGAGCAGCACCGAACGTAACTGCGACAAGGGCTGCACGAACGGGTCGCCAGAATTGAGGCGCTGCACGAAGTCGTCGACTCGTTCGCCGTGGTCGGGGAACGCGGCCGCAGCCTTGGTGGGGAAGTGGAGAAAGAACGTCCGCGTCGACACGCCCGCGCTCGCGGCGATCTCCTCCACGGTCGTTTGATCGAAGCCTCTCTCGCCGAACAGCCGGATCGCCTGTTCCGCCAGCGCCCGGCGTGTCTCGAGGCGCTGCAGATCTCGAGCATTCGGTTGACGTTCGTCGTTCATCGTCGTCGCCATCGACACCGGCCCCCCTCGCCCGTCCCCGACCCTTGACGCTCCCGACGTCAGGGTATTAACTGCACTCACTGTACCAACATGGGGTGGGTGCGGATCGGGGGAGCAACATGTGGTTGGGCAATCGAAAGGGCGCCACGCGCCGCGTCGTCGCCGTGGGCCTGGCGGGGGTGCTGCTACTGGGCGCGTGTTCGAGCTCGGGCGGCAGTTCCAGTGGGAGCACCGACAAGGCGCTGCTCATCGCACGAAGCATGGACATCAACTCGCTCGACCCGTCGCGAGCGTATTGCGACACGTGCCAGATCTACATGACTGCGGTCTACGAGACCCTCATCGGGCTCGCCAAGGACAACACGACTCTCGTGCCGCGGTTGGCGACGAAGTGGGAGGGCAACGCAGCCCAGACCGAGTTCACCTTCACCCTGAATCCGAAGGCAAAGTTCTCCGACGGCACGCCGGTCACGAGTGCTGACGTGAAGTTCTCGTGGGAGCGCCTGCAGGGTCTGCAGGCGTCGTCGTCGTACTTGGTGAGCACCATCAAGTCGATCGACACCCCTGATGCGCAGACCGTCAAGGTCACGCTCTCTCAGGCCAACTCGGCGTTCCTCGCCCAGGTGAACGCGAGCTACCTCGGCATCATGAACTCGAAGGTCGCCATCGCCCAGGGCGCCACCATCGACCCGAAGACCGACAAGGCCGAGCCGTGGTTCCTGGCCAACTCCGCCGGCTCCGGTCCGTTCACGCTGGAGAAGTACCAGTCAGGTGCCGAACTTCGGCTGAAGCGCAACGACAGCTACTGGGGTACGAAGGCGAACTTCCCCGAGGTCGTCATGAAGCAGACCGCCGATGCAGTCACGCAGCGCCAGCAGCTCGAGGCCGGGTCGGTCGACATCGCCATGCAGATCTCGAACGATGCGGCGAAGGGCATGAACGGCAACGGGGTCGTGGTCAGCCAAGTGCCCAGCTTCAACTTCGTCTACCTGGCTCTCAGCCCCGGAGCCAAGGGTGGCGAGAAGCTGACCCCGAAGGTCCGCCAGGCGATCCGCCTCGCCCTGGACTACAAGGGCCTCATCGACGCAACCGTCGGCGGTGCCGGCCAGGTGCAGCCGTCGCCCATCCCGAACGGCTTTGCGGGCACCGCAGGGCTGGCCGCACCCGCACAGGACGTGGCCAAGGCGAAGAGCCTCCTCGCCGAGGAAGGCGTCACCGACCTCACGCTCGACGCGACCTTCCCGTCGCTGAACGTCTACGGCGTCGACTTCACCACGGCGATGCAGAAGGTGCAGACCGACCTCAAGGCGGTCGGCATCACCCTGCAGCTCAACCCGGTGGAGATCTCCGTGTGGGCGGACAAGATCGGCAAGGACGGCATCCCCGTCACCATGCTGTACTTCGCCCCCGACCACACCGACAGCAGCCAGTACGTGCAGTACTTCGGTCTGTTGAAGGGTTCGCAGTGGCAGACGTGGGCCCGCACCGACGTGAGCCAGACCCAGACCGACCTGCTGACCAAGGCGTTTGCCGAGCAGGACGCCACCAAGCGCGCCGACGTGTACAAGCAGTTGGCAGAGTCGATGGTCGCCGACGACGTGATCATCCCGGTCGTGAATCCGAACCTGTTCCTCGCCGCCAGGTCCGACATCAAGGGTCTCTACTACAGCGCCTGCTGCAACCTGATCATCTCTGATCTCAGCCGTGGCTGACCAGCCCGACAACACAACCTCGGATGACCTCCCTCAGGAACTCCTCTCCGTGTCCGAACGTGGTTCGGGCGCGGAGAGGAGCCGACCCCGTGCGTGATCCGATCCGGTCGGCATGAGGCGGTACCTCCTTCGTCGTGTCGCGGTGATGCCGTTCCTCCTGTTCGGCATCGCCTCGGTCGTGTTCCTGGTGTCGCGCATGACCCCGGGTGACCCACTGGTCACCATCGTCGGCGAACGCAACCTCAACAACCCCGACATCGTCGCCGCCGCGAAGGCAAAGTGGGGGCTCGATCAATCCGTGCTGCAGCAGTACTTCGCGTTCATGAAGAACCTCGTCAAAGGCAACCTCGGTACGTCGTTCACCACTCGTCAACCGGTCATGCACGACCTCTGGCAACGGCTGCCGGCCACCCTCGAGCTCACCATGTGCGCATTGGTCGGCGGGGTCAGCGTGGGCATCGTGCTCGGTGTGCTCGCTGCCCGTCATCGCAACAAGTTCATCGATCACATCGCCCGGTTCTTCGCCCTCATCGGCTCGTCGCTGCCGGCCTTCTGGGCGGGTCTGCTGCTGCTCTACGTGTTCTACGCGCGGTTCGGTTGGCTTCCAGGACCCGGCCGCATCGACCCTCGCGGGATCGCTCCGAACAGAGTGACCGGCTTCTACACCGTCGATTCGCTGCTGCAGGGAGACTTCGGGCTCTTCAAAGACTCGGTGATGCACCTCATCCTGCCGGCGACGGTGCTCGGCTGGGGTGTGGTGGGCATCGTCTCGCGGCTCGTGCGCGCCAGCCTGCTCGACGAGTTCTCCATCGACTACGTACGAGTCGCGCGTGCCATGGGCCTCCGCGAGCGCACCGTCGTCAACACGCACGCGCTGCGCAACGCGCTGCTTCCCACCATCACCATCGTCGCGTTCACCTTCGCGTTCCTGCTCACCGGCGCAGTGCTCACCGAAACGGTCTTCTCGTGGCCGGGAGTCGGGTCGTACGCGGTCGACGCATCGCGCAACCTCGACTACCCGGCCATCATCGGCGTCACGTTGCTCGGTGGTACGGCGTTCCTCCTCACGAACCTCTTCAGCGACATCGCATACGCATTCGCCGACCCGAGGATTCGGCTCTCGTGACCGACGTGATCTCGCCTCCTCGGCGCCTTCGCCGTGGCCGACCCGAGTGGCTGCGCGGCCCGGCCTTGATCGGTGTGGTCGTCATCGCCGTGTGGGTGCTCGTCGCGCTCACCGTGCCGCTGTGGTCGCCGTACGATCCCCTGGCTGGCGTTGCGCCCCGTCTGCAAGGCCCGAACTGGCATCACTTGATGGGCACCGACCAGCTGGGTCGCGACGTGTTCACGCGCATGCTGTGGGGCAGCCGCACGTCGCTTCCTGTGGCGTTCGTCGTCATCGTGTCATCCGTCATCATCGGCACCGTCGTCGGCGCCGTCGCCGGCTACCGCGGCGGCTGGATCGACGCGGTGCTGATGCGGTTCGTCGACATCACCATGGCCTTCCCCCCGATCCTGCTCGCCATGGCGATCACCGCATCGCTCGGCCCCGGTGTGCGCAACGCGCTCATCGCCATGGTGCTCGTGTGGTGGCCCATCTACGCCCGGCTGCTGCGCGCGCAGGTCATCGCCGTGAAGCAACGCGAGTACGTCGAGTCGGCCGAAGCCATCGGCGTGAAGCGCTTCACGATCCTTCGCCGCTACATCCTCCCGATGGCCTACACGCCCGTGCTCGTGAATGCCACGATGGACTTCGGCCAGGTCGTTCTGCTCACCGCATCCCTGAGCTTCATCGGCCTCGGTGCTCGCCCACCGTCACCCGAATGGGGTGCCATGATCACCGAAGGCGCCACCCAGTTCTACAGCTGGTGGATCGCCACCGCGCCGGGTCTCGCCATCCTGTTGGTCGTCCTCGCGTTCAACTACGTCGGCGACGCGCTGCGCGACTCGTTCGACGTCAAGGGTGTGGTGTGATGGCGAACGACGACCCCATCCTCAGCCTGCGCGACCTCCGTGTCACGTTCTCCACTCCGGCGGGCCCTGCACGAGCCGTGCGCGGCATCGACCTCGACGTGCGCGCGGGCGAGTCCATCGCCGTCGTGGGCGAGAGCGGCTCGGGCAAGAGCGTCACGATGCTCGCCACGCTCGGCCTGCTACCCAGCGCTCACGTCACCGGGAGCGTGAAGTTCCGTGGCACCGAGCTCGTGGGCGCCAGTACCGAGACGTTGCGCGCCGTGCGCGGACGCAGCATTGCGATGGTGTTCCAAGACCCGATGACGTCGCTGAACCCCGTGCTCACCATCGGGAAGCAGATGTCGCTGGTGATGCAGGCGCATCAGCCGAACCTCGGCAAGAAGGAGCTCCGCGCGAAGTCGATCGACCTCCTCGGCCGGCTCGCGATCCCGCAGGCCATCCGTCGCATCGATGCCTACCCGCACGAGCTGTCGGGCGGCATGCGGCAACGGGTGATGATCGCCATGGCCATCGCCAACGATCCCGAGGTGCTCATCGCCGACGAGCCGACNNCCGACCACGGCGCTCGACGTCACGGTGCAGGCGCAGATCATGGAGCTGCTCTCCAAGCTCCGCGACGAGCAGCGTCTCGCGCTCGTCCTCATCACCCACGATCTCGGGGTGGTGGCGGGCAGCGCCGACCGAGTCGCCGTGATGTACGCCGGTCGCGTCGTCGAACGAGCGCCCGTGCTGGACCTGTTCGCCAGCCCGCGTCACCCGTACACGACGGCCCTGCTCGAATGCCTGCCGAGGCTCGACCAGCGCCACGACGTGGTGAACTCCATCGGCGGTACCCCGCCGAATCCGGCCGACCTTCCTGCAGGCTGCCCGTTCGCACCCCGCTGCCGACGTGCAGTCGACGCCTGCCTCACCGACGAGCCGACGCTGGTACGCCTCGGTGTCAGCGATGTCGCGTGCTCGGTGGCGACCGCCGGCGTCGGAGCAGGAGAGTCGGTATGAACGCGCCCCTGCTGCAAGTGACCGACCTGGTCAAGGAGTTCAAGGTGCGCTCCGACGGCGGCAGACCCGGCGTGTTGCACGCGGTCAGCGGTGTCAGTCTCACGTTGCAGGCAGGGGAGACGCTCGCCCTGGTGGGAGAGAGCGGCTGTGGCAAGAGCACGACCGGCCGTTGCATCCTCCGTCTCATCGAACCGACGTCCGGCACCGTCGAGTTCAACGGTACGAACCTGTTGTCGCTCGACCACGAAGCCATGCGTCGCATGCGTCGCAACATGCAGATCGTGTTCCAGGACCCGCAGGCATCGCTGCATCCCCGCATGACCGTCCGTCGGTTGCTCAGCGAGCCGCTCGAAGTGCACGGGATGCCCAAAGCCGAGATCCCCGCACGCATCGAGGAGCTGCTGCGCCTGGTGCACCTCCGGCCGGAGTTCCTCGATCGCTATCCTCACGAGTTCTCCGGTGGTCAGCGCCAACGGGTCGGCATCGCGCGAGCGCTGGCCATCAACCCGGCGCTGCTCGTGCTCGACGAGCCTGTCTCTGCGCTCGACGTGAGCATCCAGGCCGAGATCGTGCGTCTGCTCATCGAGCTGCGAGACCGGCTGGGGTTGAGCTACCTGTTCATCGCGCACGACCTTGCAGTCGTGCGCCAACTCGCCGACCGAGTGGCCGTGATGTACCTGGGACGCATCGTCGAGACCGGCCCAGCCGATCTCGTCTACGCGAACCCTCAGCATCCCTACACGCAGGCGCTGTTGTCGGCCGTGCCCATTCCCGATCCCACGGTCGAGAAGGCTCGCCGACGAATCGTGCTGCAGGGTGACCTGCCGAGCCCCACCAACCCACCGTCGGGATGCAGGTTCCGCACCCGCTGCTGGCGCGCCGACGGCCGGTGCGCCAGCGAGCTTCCGCTCCTCTCCGAGGCTGGTGTCGATCACGCAGTTGCCTGCCACTACCCCGGCACTGGCGCTGCGGCCAGCGTGGCCGCGGGACTGCGATGACCGCGCACGTCCTCGCCGTCGACCTGGGGTCGACCGGCATCAAGGTTGCGGTGGTCGACGACGTGGCAAAGGTCCGCGCCGTTGCCGGCGAGGTGATTCCGCTGATCTTCCTCGACGGCGGCGGCGTCGAGCAGGACCCACGAGTGTGGTGGGACGCGCTCGGCCGTTGCGCTCGGCGAGCTGTCGCCGACAGCGGTCTGCGGCCAACCGACATCGGCATCGTCGCCGTCACCAGTCAGTACACCTCCACCACTGCCGTCGATGCCACCGGCCACCCGTTGGGCAACACCGTGATGTGGATGGACGAGCGCGGCAGCCGCCACTACCGCCCGAACTTCACCGCCGAACAGACCGATCGCTGGATCGAGGTGCACGGGGCCGTGCCCTACGGCAACGGCGATGTCGGTCACGTCCACGTCATCCGCCACGAATGGCCCGACGCGTACGCTGCGGCCTCGGCTCTCGTCGAGCCGATGGACCTGTTGGCGGCCAGGCTCACAGGTCACGTCACCGCAACCCAGAACACGATGTTCCCCATGCTGTCGGTCGACAATCGAACGTGGGGACTCACCGAGTACAGCGACGAACTGCTGATCATGAGCGGCATGCCTGCCGACAAGCTCCCGCCGTTGGTGCCGCTCGGCCAGCCGCGCGGCACGGTGACGTCCGAGGCAGCCGGGCACCTCGACGTGTCGCCGTCGGCGGTCGTCACAGGCGCGACCATCGACTCCGTCACCTCGGCGATCGGCACCGGCGCGATCAGCGACGACTGTTGCGGACTCATCATCGGCACGACCGCTGTCATGGCGACGCATCTGCCGTCGAAGCGCCACGACATCGAACACGGGCTCACCACCGCCCCCAGCCCCTTGCCGCACCAGTGGTTCCTCGTGGCCGAGAACGGCATCGGCGGCAAAGCGCTCGACGTGTTCGTGAACCAGTTCGTGTACCCCGACGACGGTTTGGGACACGCGGTGCACGACGGTGCCTATTCGGCAGTGCTCGACGCCGCTGCATCGGCGCCCTGCGGCAGCAACGGCGTGCTGTTCCTGCCGTGGCTGGTCGGCTCGATGGCGCCTGGCAAGTCTCGCCATGTACGCGGCGGGTTTGTGAACTTCGGTCTCACCTCCACGCGTGCCGACATGGCTCGCGCCGTCCTCGAGGGCGTCGCGATGAACGTCGCGTGGCTGCTGCCGTACTTCAGTGCGCTTGCCGGGCGCACCTACGAGCAGATCACGTTCGGGGGAGGTGGTGCAGCGTCGTCGCTGTGGGGCCAGGTCCTGTCTGACGCAACGGGCCTTCCCGTGCGCCGCCTCGCGCAGCCGAGCTGCACCAACGCACATGGCGCCGCTCTGCTGGCCCTCTACGAGACAGGCGCCCTCTCGATGGCCGACCTGTCGAAGTTCCTCGTCACCGCCGAGCTCCACGAGCCTCGCGACGCAGACCATCGGATCCTCGTTGCCCGCACCCATTCGCTGATCGATTTCCACACCCGAAACGTCCCGTTCTTCGAGACGTTCGATTCGAAGGGCCACACGCCATGAACACACCGCGACCGACCAGTCCACTCCATCCGTACGCGGGCCGATTCGAGGTGCACGCCACGATGCCCGAACAGCCCGTGTCACGCGTGGAGATCCTCGACGAGCTCCGCCAGATGTCGATGGAGGAGGACAAGAGGGGCGACTCGGGCCGTGTGAGCGGATCGATCTACAGCGGCGACCACGACCACTACCACTTCCAGGTCGAGGCCTTCGGCTACTTCGGGCACGCCAACGTGTTGCAGCGCGACATGTANNCCCAGCGCCACGAAGATGGAGGCCGAGATCATTGCAATGACCGCCGACATCCTGCACGGCGACGAGAACACCGGCGGACTCGTCACGTCGGGCGGCACCGAGAGCCTCGTCACGGCGATGCTGGCGTACCGCGAATGGGGAAGGAACACTCGCGGCATCGCACGGCCACAGATCATCATGCCCGTGACCGCTCACCCGGCGCACAGCAAGGCGTTCCACTGGTTCGACATCGACACGATCATCGCTCCCGTCGACGAGAACCAGAAGGTCGACCTCGACTTCGTTCGGGCGCACATCGGTCCCAACACGGTGGCGCTCGTCGGCACGGCCGGCACCTACCCGCACGGCGTGATCGACCCGATCCCCGAGCTCGGCCGCATCGCGCTCGAGCACGGACTGGGGCTCCACGTCGACGGATGCCTCGGTGGGTTCATCCTCGCCTGGGCGAGCGACCTCGGGTACGACCACACACCGTTCGACCTCTCCGTGCCGGGGGTCACGAGCATCTCCGCCGACACCCACAAGTACGGCTACGCACTCAAGGGCAGCTCAGTGCTGCTGTTCCGCCCCAAGGAGCTGCGCCGCGAGCAGTACCTGCTGATCGATGGGTGGCCCGGCGGTGCGTATGCATCGCCAGGCATGGGCGGCAGCCGTTCGGGCGGGCTCATCTCGGCCACCTGGGCGAGCATGCTGAGCTTCGGCAAGAGCGGCTACCGCTCCATCGCCAAGGACATCTTCCGCACGGCCGACGAGATCCGCGCCGCGGTGGTGAGCCATCCCGAACTGAAGCTCGTGGGCGACTCGCTCTGGAACATCGCGTTCGGCAGCGACGAGTTGGACATCTTCCACGTCAACGACGGCCTCGCCGATCTCGGCTGGCGGATGAATGGCCTGCAGCTACCACCTGCTCTGCACTTCTGCATCACCCGGCCCAACACGCAGCCCGGCGTGACCGCCGACTTCGCACGAGATCTCGCCCGCGCCGTGAGCTACGCGCAGAACCCACCGAACCCGAGGCCGCGCAGCGGCGCGATGTACGGCGCCGGCGGAGCCGCGCGACCGCCCCGGGAGCAACTCGCCAAGGCGTCCGCGGATCGCTTGGATGCCATCCACGAGGTCGGCCCGTTGACGTGAGCCGCGGGCCCCACGACATGCCCGAGTCGACACAATCCGCTTCACGACAGCCCGAGTCGACACAGCCCGGGTCGACAGCGTCCTTCCCGATCCCCCAAGTCGACGACGACGCGAATCACGTCTACATCTCCGTCGGTCACAACCAGATGATGACCGACGCGATGAAGCCGCTCGGGCTGTCGCTGTGGCAGATGACGACGCCCGCCCCGATGGCCGAGGCAGGTGGTCGGCTGTTCGTGGACGTCACGGCGCGCCTCGCCGCGCCGACGAGCCGGGCCGACTTCCTCGACCTCAGCGGCAAGACCGATCCGCGGCTCCGCGACGCGTTGCAGACCGTCATCGACCGCGGCGACTTCATCCCGCCGCCGTCAGCCGGCGCTGCAGCACCGCCGCCGGCAGTGGGCGCCGTCGTCGAGCTCGACGCCGACCCGGCCATCGTCAGCGAGCTGATCGCACAGAGCCAGGCTTCGGTCGCCGCCTGTCGACGCGACATCCAGACGGCGACAGGGGCGCAGCTGTTCGACTTCATCCTGTCCGACATGCGTGAGCTGAAGCGCTTGCTGTTCGATCCGCGAAGCCGCCAGGTGTACATGACGGCAATGGAGGCCACGTGGTGGCTCAACGAGCACATGCTCGAGTGGTTGGGCGAGAAGAACGCGGCCGACATCCTCACCCAGTCCGTTCCCCACAACGTCAC
>PMCN01000116.1 GCA_003154135.1 Acidimicrobiaceae bacterium | reverse complement strand
GCTGCGCTCGAGCAGGTGCGCGGGGATGCGCGGATCGGCGGCCGGCTCGTCGCCACCGCCCGCAGCGGGCGCGTCGGGCGCGGCAGCAGCGGCTGCGCCGGCATCGGCGGCAGCCTTGTCGCGGGCGGCCTGTGCCCGCTTGAGGAGGTGCTCGGGAATCTCAGTCATCGATGGTCTCCCTCAGCTCACAACGGACCCGAGATGCCGCCGTCTTTGCGGACACGCCAGAANNAAGTGGATGGCCATGAAGATGACGATCACGAACGGCAGCATCAGCACGTGGAGCACGTACCACCGCAGCAGCGTGTCGCCGGAGATCTCCTTGCCACCCAGCAGGACGAACCGCACCTGGGTACCGAGCACGGGCGTGTAGCCCATCATGTTGGTGCCCACCGTGACCGCCCACAGCGCCAACTGGTCCCACGGCAGCAGGTAGCCGGTGAACGACAGCAGCAGCGTGAGCATCAGCAGCACCACGCCGATGACCCAGTTGAACTCTCGTGGCGGTTTGTAGGCGCCGTGGTAGAAGACGCGCGCCATGTGAAGGAACACGCTGAGCACCATCAGGTGCGCGCCCCATCGATGCATGTTCCTGACCAGCAGACCGAAGGTGACCGAGGTCTGCAGGTTGGAGATGTCGTTCCACGCCTGTGTGTCGGTGGGCCGGTAGAAGAACATCANNGTGGTACAGCACCGAGTTCATGATGACGTAGCTGCGGTTGCGCGGGCTGTCGGTGTAGCCCTTGCGGAAGATGCTGCCGGGCCGGAAGATGCTGTTCCATGCCTGGCTGCCCTGCACGCCGTCGACCGTCTTGTTCAGACGGTCCTTGGCGGTGGGACGGGGAGTTTCATCGAGGATCTTGGCCATTTTCTTCCTCAGAACCGCATGCCGTAGGCGTAGCCGTGATTGTTGGTACGAGTGTGTGAGTCGCCGGTGGCGCCAGGGGCACCCGCCTTGCCGAGGATGATGACACCCGTGGGGCATCGATCCACGCAGAGCTGGCAACGCGTGCAGATGTCGTCGTCGATGATGAACAGCACGTGGTCGCTGGGGTCGAGCCCCGGCTTCTCGGTGCCCGTGCTCTCCGCGATCGCGTCGGGAGTGACCATGTGGATGCACTTCCACGGNNGCAGCCCTCGCACATGATGCACTCGGTCTGGTCGATGTGGATGAACTGCTTGGGCTTGACGGCCTTGGACAGGTAGTCGGCGTCGACCTCCACGAGGAGGTAGTCGTCGGTGTAGGGCATCATCGGGGGATTGGCATCGGTTCGTGCCATGCGTCAGCCCTTCTTCACCAGCGGACGACCGAAGCTGCTGGTGGCCACTTCCGTGCCCGCGGCCGGCGCGTCGCCGCGCTTTTGCCACTTGCCCCACAAGAAGATGAGCAGGCCGAAGTACCACACGTGGATGAGCACGACGATGATGTCGCGGAGGGCCTCGTACGACATCGTGAACGGGAAGTAGCTCCCGCCCAGGGCCTTCGGCCTCAGGATGTCGCCGGGGCCGTAGATGATGCGGTTCTTGGTCCAGCCGAGGTCGGCGTCGGAGTGGGCGATCCATCGATCGGGCACGACGCCGAAGGCGATGACCATGACGCCGAACGCGAACACCGAGGCGAGCATCGCCTCGCCCCAGCTCGTGGGCGTGCCCTTGGGGCGACGCTTCGAGTAGGGGATCACCAAGAGGGCGAGACCGGTGCTCACGAACAAGGAGACCAGGAAGGCCTCGTTCATGAAGAACAACTTGTCGAGATGATGTATGTCGAACCAGTCGTACGCGATCACTACCGGCGCTGCCCTTCCTCGTGAACTGACGCACAAACCTTAGCCACCGCGCCCGGGGTTGAAGCCAGTCCGCCCACGAGAACGCGGAAGTACACGGACCCGGGTTGGGGTGTCATTGCTCTGGTCTACCACGCAGCGACCGAAGGCACCGTGCCCTCGTGAACTCGTGCACGAAGGATTCGATGCGAGCGTCACGGTGGATTTCCCGATCACGGGGCTCCGCCGTCTATCGTTCCTGCCGTGACCGAGATCCCCGAGCACTTGCTGAAGCGGAGCAAGGCAGCAAAGGCCAAGGCCGACGGCGCCGAAGCCCCTGCCGACGCGCCCGCTGCCGCCAACTCCCCTGCCGTCGCCGCTGCCGCCGCACCCGCTGTCGCGGCCAGGGCTGCTGCCCCGGCAGTGCCCGCCGCACCCGCAGTCAAGCCCGACACCCCAGCGGTCGCCGCGTACAAGGCGCGCAAGAAGATCCCGGTGTGGGCCATGGTCACGCTCAGCATCCTGCCCGTGTGGGCGTTCATGTACGTGCTGGCGATGAAGCCGGTCACCGCCGTGGCCACCGGCCCGCTCGGCGACGGCGCCGCCGCCTACGCCACCAACTGCTCGGGCTGCCACGGCGCGGGCGGCGAGGGCGCCGGTTCGGCCTACGCGTTCACCGGCGGCTCGGTGCTCAAGACCTTCCCCCACATCGAGGACCAGCTGCGGTGGGTGTCGTACGGCACGGCCCAGTACCAGACGGCCGGCGTCTCCACCTACGGCGACCCCAACCGTGAGGGCGGCGCACACATCACCGGCGCCAGCGGCGGCCAGATGCCCGGATGGCGAGGCAACCTCACCGACGCCGACATCCTTGCTGCGGTGTGCCACGAGCGCTACGACATCAGTGGTGGCGACCAGTCCAGCGCCGAGTTCGCGCTGTGGTGCGCGACCGACTCCGTCATCTACGCCGCGCTCAAGGACGGCTCGGCCACCTTCCTCGACCTCCACACGAAGTTCGCCGACAAGGGCGTGATGGAGATCGGCCCCGTGCCGAAGGCCGGCACCACCAAGAGCTGACGCTCGCCGCCGCAGCCAGGATGTGACCGCTTCACTCCTGCACCGGCCACACTTGTTCCTCGTGACCGACGCCGCGCCCTCCTCCACCGATGTGCTGGTGATCGGTGGCGGCCCCGCGGGCGCAGCGGCCGGGTACTGGCTCGCACGGCAAGGGCACGCGGTCACGGTGGTCGAACGCAAGACGTTCCCGCGCGAGAAGACCTGCGGCGACGGGCTCACCCCACGCGCGGTGCACCAGCTCGACGAGATGGGCCTGCGCGAACAGCTGCTGCCGTACCACCGCTACCACGGCCTGCGTGCCACCGGCATGGGCCGCGAGCTCGAACTGGAGTGGCCGTCGCATCCGGTGTTCCCCAACTACGGCTACGTGGTGCGCCGCCGCGAGCTCGACCAGATGGTGGCCGCCAACGCCGAGGCCGCAGGCGCCACGTTCCTCACCGGTCACGAGGCGGTGCAGCCCATCATCGACCGCGGCTTCGTGCGCGGTGCCACGGTGCAGAGCGAGGACGGGGTGGTGCGCGACTTGAAGGCGCGGTACGTGGTGGTGGCCGATGGTGCCAACAGCCGCTTCGGCCGCGCGCTCGGCACGTTCCGCACGCGCGACTGGCCCTACGGCACGGCCATCCGCACCTACTGGCCGTCGGCGCGCCACGCCGACCCGTGGATCGAGTCGGCGCTCGACGTGAAGGACCGCAACGGCAACCCGATGCCCGGCTACGGCTGGATCTTCCCCGTCGGCGACGGCACCGTCAACATCGGCGTCGGTCTGCTCAGCACGTTCCGCGACTTCAAGAGCGTCAACACCACGCATCTCCTCGACGCGTACGCGCACCAGGTGGCCGAGCGTTGGGAGATCGACCCCACGCAGCCCGAGTGCAAGGCGACCAGCGGCCGCATCCCGATGGGCGGCTCGGTGGGCCCGAAGGCCGGACCCAGCTACCTCGTGGTGGGCGACGCGGCGGGCAGCGTCAACCCGTTCAACGGTGAAGGCATCGACTACGCGTACGAGACGGCGCGCATGGCGGCACAGGTGCTGCACGAGGCGCTCACCGGCAACGACCCGACGGCGCTGCAGCAGTACCCACGGCTGCTCGACGACGAGTACGGCGACTACTTCAAGGTTGCCCGCCTCTTCGCCCGCGTGATCGGGCGGCCGGCGCTGATGCGCGAGCTCACCCGCGTGGGCATGCACAGCCGCCCGCTGATGGAGTGGGTGCTGCGCATCATGGCCAACCTCCTGCGCCCCGACGAGATGGGCCCCGCCGAAGCCGCCTACAAAGCCGCCGCCGCCATCGTCAGACTCGCCCCCAACGCCTGACCCCCACTCGGGCCGCGCGTCAGAGCGTGGCGAGCAGCGTGCTGGGTGCGGCGTAGAGCACGTCGGTGGCCGACGACGGCGGGAGCAGCTCGCAGGCGGCCTCGGCGCGCGCCGCCCACTCGCGGGCGACGTTCATCGCCGATGACGTGCCACCGTTCGAGCGCACGATGGCCAGCGCCTTGTCGCGCTCGGCGACGTCGAGCGGCTTGCCCAGCAGCGACAGGAGCTCGACGGCGGCCACTCCCCCAGCCTGCAACGTGTGCAGCACCGGCAGCGTGTAGACGCCTTCGACCATGTCGTGCCCTGCCGGCTTGCCGAGCTGCTCGTCGGTGGCGGTGATGTCGAGGAGGTCGTCGACGATCTGGAACACCATGCCGAACGCCTCGCCGTACTCGGTGAGCGCGTCGATGACCGGTCGATCGAGGTCGGCCACCAGGCCGCCGATGCGAGCGGCGGTGGCATAGAGCGACGCGGTCTTGCCGCTGATGCTCGACAGGTAGCTCGCCTCCGGCCGGGCCGCGTTGTAGGTGTGGCGCAGCTCCTCGATCTGGCCCTCGCACAGACGGCCGATGGTGCGGGCCAGCAGCCCCGCGACCTCGGTGCCCAGCGACGCCGCGATCTCGGAGGCACGAGACAGCAGGAAGTCGCCGGCGAGGATGGCCTGCAGGTTGCCCCACTTGGCGTTGACGGTGTCGACGCCGCGGCGGGTGTCGGCCTCGTCCATCACGTCGTCGTGATAGAGCGAGCCGGTCTGCACCAGTTCGCAGGCGATGCCGCCCTGCACGGCGCGGTGGTGCAGGTCGACGTCGTCGTGTCCGCCCACCTGGGCCGAGACCACGGTGAGGATGGGGCGCAAGCGCTTGCCGCCGGCGACGATGAGATGCGACGCGATCTCGTTGAGATATGGGTCGGGGGTGTGCACCGAGGCGCCCAGGGCGGCCTCGATGTGCGACAGGTCGTCGGCATGCGTGGGCAGCGCGAAGAGCGGAGCGGACGGCACCGGCCCAGGCTACGCCGTTTCACTGCAGGCCACCAACGGTGCTGTCAAGTCGCGACGATGAACGACGGGTGCGAGGCACTCGGCCAACATGTTGCGAGCCCCACCCCCCGATACACTTCCCGCATGTTTGAACGCTTCACCGATCGGGCACGTCGGGTGGTGGTGCTGGCGCAGGAAGAAGCTCGCCTGCTCAACCACAGCTACATCGGGACCGAGCACATCCTGCTCGGCCTGATCCACGAAGGTGAGGGCGTCGCCGCGAAGGCGATGGAGTCGCTGGGCATCAGCCTGGAGGCGGTTCGCAGCCAGGTCGAGGAGATCATCGGTCAGGGCGGCTCCTCGCCGTCGGGCCACATCCCCTTCA
>PMCN01000108.1 GCA_003154135.1 Acidimicrobiaceae bacterium | reverse complement strand
GCAACGACACCGAGGGTCGACCGGCGTTGCGCCTCGCGCTGCAGACGCGCGATCATCACATCCGTCGCGAGAAGGCCACCTCCAACATCTGCACGGCCCAGGTGCTGCTGGCCAACATCGCCGGCTTCTACGCCGCCTGGCACGGTCCCGAAGGCCTCGCGCGCATCGCCGAACGGGTGCACCGTCTCACCGGTCTCGTGGTCGACGCGCTGCGCGGCGCCGGTACGCCGCCGCTGCACGACACGTGGTTCGACACCGTGTGCGTGCCGTGTGACGCCGATGCCGTCATCGCCGCCGGCCATGCCGCCGGTCTCGGACTGCGCCGCGTCGATGCGGGTCGTGTCTCGTTCAGCTTCGACGAGACCTCGTCGCACGACACCGTTCGCGCCGTGCTGGCACTGTTCGGTGCCGACTCGCACCTCGGTGCCGACACCGACCTCGACGGGCTCGGCGCTCGCCGGGCCGACGAGTTCCTCACGCAGTCGGTGTTCCACCGGTTCCACACCGAACACGAGATGCTCCGCTACCTGCGTCGCCTGGCCGACAAAGACCTCGCCCTCGACCGCACGATGATCCCCCTCGGGTCGTGCACGATGAAGCTCAACGCGGCCGCCGAGATGATGCCCATCACGTGGCCCGAGTTCTCCGACGTGCACCCGTACGCGGCCGACGACGAGACCGAGGGCTATCGCGAGATGATCGCCCAGCTCGAGTCGATGCTCGTGGCCATCACCGGCTACGACGCGGTGAGCCTGCAGCCCAACGCGGGCAGCCAGGGCGAGTTCTCCGGTCTGCTCGCCATCCGCGCCTATCACCGCAGCCGTGGCGACGCGCAACGCACCGTGTGCCTCATCCCGTCGAGCGCGCACGGCACCAACGCCGCCAGCGCCGTCATGGCCGGAATGCGCGTGGTGGTGGTGAACTGCGACGAACACGGCAACATCGACCTCACCGACCTCGGCGCCAAGGCCGATGCCGCGGGAGAGAACCTTGCGGCGGCGATGGTGACCTACCCGTCGACGCACGGCGTGTTCGAGGAAGCCATCACCGACATCTGCCGCATCGTGCACGATCACGGCGGCCAGGTGTACGTCGACGGCGCCAACCTCAACGCACTCGTCGGCATGGCACAGCCCGGCCGCTTCGGTGCCGACGTGAGCCACCTCAACCTGCACAAGACGTTNNAAGACGTTCTGCATCCCCCACGGTGGCGGGGGGCCCGGTGTCGGACCGGTGGCCGTGCGCTCGCACCTCGCACCCTTCCTGCCCGGTCATCCGCTGCGCACCGACCAACCCGTCGGCCCGGTGTCGGCCGCGCCGTTCGGATCCGCGGGCATCCTGCCCATCTCGTGGGTGTACATCGCGCTCATGGGGGCGAGTGGCCTGCGCGACGCAACAGCCGCCGCCATCCTCGGCGCCAACTACGTGGCGGCCCGCCTCGACGCCGCGTTCCCCGTGCTGTACACGGGCACCGACGGCCACGTGGGTCACGAGTGCATCATCGATCTGCGGCCCATCTCGAAGGACAGCGGGGTCACCGTCGACGACGTCGCCAAGCGCCTCATGGACTACGGGTTCCACGCGCCGACGATGAGCTTCCCGGTGGTGGGCACGCTGATGGTCGAGCCCACCGAGAGCGAGACGCTCCACGAGCTCGACCGCTTCTGCGATGCGATGCTGGCCATTCGAGCGGAGATCGACCGCGTCGTCGCCGGCGAGTGGCCGCTCGAGCAGAGCCCGCTGCGCATGGCCCCGCACACGGCCGACGACCTGTTGGGTGAGTGGGACCGGCCGTACCCGCGCGAGATGGGTGCGTACCCGGTGCCGTCGGTCCGGGCGTCGAAGTACTTCCCGCCGGTGTCGCGCATCGATGCGGCCTACGGCGACCGGCACCTGGTGTGCACGTGCGAGCCGCTCGAGGCGTACGCCGACGCGTGATCGGGTGCTGCGCTACCGTCGCAGCATGGCAGACAACACCTCTCCCGGTCTCGGCGACCTGCTCGCCCTGTTCGGTGGCTCGAACCCGTTCGCGGGCATCAGCAAATCGATCGCACAGTTCCAGCGAGGGGTGCAGCAGTTCCTCGACAGCGTCGAGAAGTTCAACGACACCATGGATCAGCTCAACGGTGTCGCGCAGCGCGTCAACGGCCTGCTCGACACCGTCGAGGAGCCCATCCGCGCGTTCGTGCCGCAGGTCACGCGCACAATCCGCACCACCGACGCGATGGTCGAGCAGTTGCGTGGTCCCATCGAGAAGGTGGCGCCCGGCCTCGCCCGCTTGGCCGACACGCTGTCCAGCCCCGTCGTCACTGCGCTGCCCCGAGACCTCGCCGAGTTCATGGAGACGTTGAGCGATCTCGCCCATCGCCTGCAGCCGTTGGGTCAGCTGGCCGAGTCGGCCGGCAGCATGTTCGGCCTGCGTCCGCTGGCCTCGTTCCGTTCAGGCGGAGCGTCGCACCAGGCTCCCGCTCCCCCACCCGCCGCCGAAGCGCCGAAGCAGGCAGTCGCCGAGAAGGCCGTGGCGAAGAAGCCAGTCGCCAAGAAGGCCGTGGCGACGAAGGCTGTCGCGAAGAAGGCAGCAGCGAAGAAGGCCGCGCCGAAGAAGGGAACCCGTTCGGCGCGCTAGTGCTTGGCCACGAACGGCAGCGGTACCACGCGACCGGGCAACGCCGTGCCGCGCACGTCGATGGCCACCTCGGTGCCGTCGGCAACCTGCGGCGGGAGGAACGCGAGCGAGATGCCATGACCCAGCACCGGCGAGAAGTTGCCGCTGGTGGTGATGCCCACGGCCTCGCCCTCGATGGACACCGCGCAGTCGGCGCGCGGCGGGCGGCGGCCCTCCGTGGCGATGCCGCGCAGCAGCCGGGCGACGCCACGGTCGCGCTCGGCCTGCAGCGCTGCCTTGCCGCGGAACGCGGGCTTCTGCCACGCGACCACCCAGCCGAGGCCGGCCTGCAACGAGGTGATGCCGGCGCCGAGCTCGTGACCGTGCAGCGGTAGGCCGGCTTCGAGGCGCAATGTGTCGCGAGCGCCGAGGCCGGCAGGCTGCACACCGGCATCGGTGATCGCCTGCCACAGCGCCGGGGCGGCGTGCACGGGAACGGCGATCTCGATGCCGGCCTCGCCCGTGTAGCCGGTGCCGGCCACCGTGCAGGGAACACCCTGCCACTGGAGCAGCTCGACGCGGAACCGGCCCACCTGCCCGGCCTCGGGGAACACGGTGGCGACGCGCTCCTTCGCCCGAGGCCCCTGCACTGCGAGCACGGCGCGCGTGTGCGTGGTGTCGGTACCACCGATGGCCGAACGCACGCCCTCGGTGTTGGAGGCGTTGGGCATCAC
>PMCN01000152.1 GCA_003154135.1 Acidimicrobiaceae bacterium | reverse complement strand
TTCGTCGAGGAGATCTGCAAGCTGCGCGCGTTCACCGAGCTGTGGGACCGCATCGGCCTCGAGCGCTACGGCGTCACCGACCACAAGGCGCGCCGCTTCCGCTACGGCGTGCAGGTGAACAGCCTCGGCCTCACNNGCGTGGAACGAGGCGCTCGGTCTGCCGCGCCCCTGGGACCAGCAGTGGTCGTTGCGCATGCAGCAGGTGCTCGCCTTCGAGACCGACCTGCTGGAGTACGACGACTTGTTCGACGGTTCCGTGGTCATCGAGGCGACCACCTCGGCGCTGCGCGACGCAGCGTGGGCCGAGCTGCAGGACGTGCTCGCCCTGGGCGGCGCGTTCGCCGCGGTCGACGAGCTGAAGGGCCGGCTGGTGCGGTCGATGGCCGAACGAACGAGGCGCATCGAGGCCGGCGATCAGACCGTGGTGGGTGTCAACGCGTTCACGGAGACCGAGCCCTCGCCACTCGACACACCCGGCAACATCCTCACCGTCGACCCGGCCGTCGAGCACGAGCTGGTGGCCGAGCTCGGGCACTGGCGCGACGACCGCGACCACGCGGCGGTGCAATCGGCGCTGGCCGCGCTGCGCGCCGCCGCCAAGGGCACCGACAACATCATGGAGGCCTCCATCGCGCTGGCCAAGGCCGGTGGCACCACCGGCGAGTGGTCGGCCGTGCTGCGCGACGTGTTCGGGGAGTTCCGCGCGCCCACCGGTGTCAACGCCGCAGTGGGTCGCCGCGTGGGCGAACTGGCCGGCGTCGCCGAGTTCGTGAAGGGCATGGTGGGCGGCCCGCCTCGGTTCCTGGTCGCCAAGCCCGGTCTCGACGGGCACAGCAACGGCGCCGAGCAGATCGCCGTCGCCGCCCGCGACGCCGGCATGGAGGTGGTGTACAGCGGCATCCGCCTCACCCCCGAGCAGATCGTCGCCTCCGCCCGCGACGAGGACCCCGACGTGATCGGCCTCTCCATCCTCAGCGGTTCGCACCTCGAACTGGTGCCCGCCATCGTGCGCATGCTGCGCGCCGAGGGCGTCGACGCACCCGTGGTGGTGGGCGGCATCATCCCCGACGCCGACCGTCAGCTGCTCACCGACGCGGGCGTCGCCGCGGTGTACACGCCGAAGGACTTCCGACTCGCCCGCATCATGGACGACGTCGCACACCTCGCCGTCGCGCACCGGGCCGGCTGACCCGGCGGCGCGCACCGCTCGGCGCGGTCAGCGACCGCCGCGGAACAGTGCGGAGAGGTCGAGCGACGGTACGTGCTGGTGGCTGGCGAGCGACACGTAGGTGCACGCCACCGTGTCGCGTCCGGCACCGAGCACGGTGCTCACGAGACCGATGGCCTGTGCCAGGTCGCGCGGAGGGAGCGCATCGACCACGCGACCCCAGATGGCTTCCTCCAGCACGTTGAACGCGGTGAGGACCTCGTGGATGTCGAAACCCGCACTGAACCGCTCGTGCGAGATGGCCGTGGCGTGGTCGATCATCGGCACGAGGTCGCGGGTGCTGACGCTGTCGCGCACGAGCGCGAGGAGCTGCGACAACCGCTCACGCGCAGCGTCGGGGCCGGCTTCTGCGTAGTGACGAAGGTTCGAGCGCTCGAGCGCGATGGCCGCGCTGTCGACGATCGCGTCGCCTTCGCTGGTGAGCACTTCGATCACATCGATCATGTGCGCCTCTTTCCGTGGGACACCCTCACCGTACCTGTCCGTACAGCGCAGCACCCAGGTCGATGCCGAGCCGTTCTCCGTCGAGCCGGAGGTGCCGCGGGTTGCGTCCGTCGGCGTGCACCGTCACGGTGATGGCAGTGCTGTCGACGTCGCTCGGCGTGGCGAAGCCGAACAGCCCGTTCGCATCGGTGTGCCCGTGCGCGACCTCGAGGGGTGGGCGTCCGTCACGGTGTGCCAGCACGGCGACCGCCGCGCCGTCGATCGGCGTGTGCTCGCCGCGCACGTCGGCGTCGTTGTCGAGCACGGTCACCCGCCCGGTTCGCCCGTCGGGCTTGCGCTCGACNNCGTCGAGCACGTGAGCCGACGGGTTCGCGTGCAACGACACGTCCTGAGGCGCCATGCCGTGATCGGCGCTCACCACGAACAGCGTGTCGTCGAACAGGCCACGCTCGTCGAGCAGCGCCAGCACGCGGCCGATGCGGATGTCGGTCTCGGTGAGGGCGTCGGCCAAGCCGGGGTCGTGAGGGCCGTACTCGTGCCCTGCGCCGTCGGTGACGGCGAGCTCGTGGTACACGAACACCGGCACCGGGATGTCGCCGCGCGTGAACAGCTCGATCACCTGGGCCAGGCCGCGGGTGTCGAGCAGCGACTCCGACGCGACGGCAGGGTGCTCGATCGCCCAGCGCGGGTTCATGTCGGCAGCGAGGTCGGCCGTGAGCGCCTTCACACGCGAGCGGTCGCACAGGTTGCGGCCCTCGAGCACGGCGTGCGTGGCCGAACGGCCGAACGGCGCGTGGATGGCTGCCGTGAACGCGTCGTCGTGCACCCGTTGGAAGGCCTCGTGGAGGCTCTCGACAGCCGCGTTGGCGAACCGCTCGGTGCCCACTTGAAGGCCTTGCGGCGACACCGTCTCGCGCTGGTCGCGCAGGTAGTAGGTGGGGTTCACCACGTCGTGGTGACCGCACCACGTGCCCGTGACGATGGTGGTGTGGCTGGGCCACGTGATCGACGGGAAGTTCACGATCGACCCACCGGCGAGCACCGCGGCCCGATCGCGCAGGCGACGCAGGTTCGCGAGCCCATCGGGATCGCGGGCCAACCGGTCGTCGAGCTCGGTCTGGTGCATGCCGTCGAGCAGGAACACGTAGAGGCGTGCCGGAGGAGGCCCTTGCGGATCGAGCACCTCGCGCAGCACGCGGCCGTCCTGACGGGCGAGGTACACGTCGGCCGGCGTGCCCGCGGGACCGACGCCCAGCACCGTGGGGAAGCCGAGGGCCGCGAGGCACGTGGGCGCGATGTCGACCGAGCGCGCCGCCAGCTCGTGATGCCCCACGCGCACACCGCGACCGCTGAACCACAGCGGAGCCCGCGCCTGGCGCACGTGCAGGGCCCCGTGCGTGCCGGGCTGGCTGCCGGAGCACCAGTCGCGGGGCGACACGGCCAGGTCGGGCGCGTGTGGCGAGTCGAACAGCTGGGCGGCTCGTTCGTACCCGAACGGGTACGTCTGCTCGGCCGGCGCGATGAACCGCCGCGACGCGTCGACCGGGTCGAAGCCCGATCGCTCGGCCGCCGCCTGCTCCGCGACGAGGGTGGCCAATGCCAGCTCGTCCTGCCGTTCGATCGGGTTCTCGCCCACCACTTCCAGCACCTCGAAGTGCAACGCACCGGCGTCGTCGACCAGGCGGCGGAAGCGAACCATTCCGCGGGCGGCCCACACCTCGTACGCACCCTCGTCGCCGTGCAACCCGGCGCGCCACGTGAGCACCAGGTCGACCTGCTCGCCCACCACCGGATCCGTGAGCAGCGCGTGGATGGCACGGTCGCCCGATTCGAACTGCTCGGGGTCGAGCCCCTGTCCCGCCAGCCGCTCAGGTCCATGCACGCGCACGGCCGCACAGTACCCGGCCGGCCCGCGCCGGTCACAAGGCGCCGGTCACACGAGGGCGCACCGGTCAGACGAGCGCGGGCACCTGGCTGTCGATCCAGCCCTGCAACGCCGGCGTGGACTCGACGCACGTGATGAGCGCGTAGCGCGGCTTGTCGCCACGGTGCACCACCACGTGCCACAGACGCTGCGTGTCGACCACGAAACGGGAGTACTGCGGCAGCGGGATGCGGCGCTCGGTGCCCGCAACGGGAAGGTGCTCGTCGTCGAGGTCCATGAGCAGCATGTAGCTGTCGGGATCGTCGGTGAGCTCGATCCAGCTGCGCAACACCCAACCGGTGCCCTCGGGGTTGAGGCGGTTGTTGTCGTCGCGGTGGAAGCTGCGGAACGCCTCCTCGTGGGTGGCCGGCTCGAGCTTGATGATGCGCACGCGACCGAAGTTGGCGCCGATGCTCTCGACGTACTTCTTCAACGTCGGCGCCTTGTCGGCGTTGCTGGTCCAGATGGCGTCCTTGTCGGGCTTGCCCTTGTCCCAGAAGCCACGGCACTCGAGCTCGCCGTCGGCGGAGGCCAACGGAGCGAAGTTGGTGTCGCCGCCGCTCTTCCAGTCGAAGTACTCGAGGCTCTCCCACTCCTCGACAGGGATCTCGCCGCTGAACGGGGTGAGGGCGACGAAGCCGTCCTTCTCCAGCGAGGGGCAGATGTAGTGGTTGGTGCGGACGGGGATCTCCACACTCCAGTGCTCTTTGGTCGGCCAGAAGCTCATGGCGGATAGTTTACCAAATCACCCTTTTTGGTCGTAGGGACCAAAGTACTCCCGACCGCCATTGTGACGAAGGTGTGACGGAACTCACGGCTTCTTCGTGGTCGTCGAAGCACCCGTCGTGGCCGGCAGCGAGTCGACCACCAGCTTGGGCGGCGGGATCTTCAGCTCCTGGCCGACCTCGATGTGATCGGGGTTGGTGATGCCGTTGAGGGCCATCAGGTCGGACGACGACACCCCGAAGCTCTTCGCGATCTTGTTCAGCGTGTCGCCCGGCTTCACCACGTAGTACTTCGGCTGCGAGGTGGTGGTGACCAGCAGCGAGGTGGACGTGGAGGTGGTGACGATGGGCGGCAGCGTGCCGGCCGAGCCCGCGTCGCTGCCACATGCCGCCGCCACGAGTGGCACCACGACGAGTGCCCCCACGATGACCCCGAGCCGCGCTCGTCCCACGGCCAGAGCCTAGGCGGGTTCGGCCGCGATGCCCAACGACACGTAGCCTGCCGGGATGACCGACGTCGTGCACTTCCCCGGAGCACAGGCGCCCGAACGCAACTACCGCGTGTCGGTGTCGGGAGTGGGCATCGCCGTGCACGAGTGGGGCGACGAGGCGGCCGACCCACTCTTCCTCGTGCACGGCGGGCTCGACTTCGCCCGCACGTACGACGAGTTCGCGCCCCGCTTTGCTGCGGCGGGCTGGCGGGTCGTGTCGTGGGACCAGCGCGGCCACGGCGACAGCGAGCACGCCGCGCTGTACGGCTGGGACGCCGACATCCGCGACGCGATCGGCGTGATGAGCCACATCACCAACCTGCCGGCTCCGGTCATCGGCCACAGCAAGGGTGGCGCGCTCATGATCCAGCTCGCCGACGCCCACCCGTTCCGCTTCAGCCACCTCATCAACTTCGACGGACTTCCTTCGAAGCGGCCGATGAGCGACGCCCCAGAGCACGAACGGTCACGGATGATGGCCAGCGACCTCGCCGGCTGGCTCGACCACCGCCGCACCACGGCCACGGCCAGTCGCAAGCCCGACACGCTCGACGGCCTCGCGGCGCGGCGGGCCAGGATGAACCCACGGCTCCCCATGGAGTGGTTGCGCTACCTCGTCACCGCCGGCGGCCGCCACGACCCCGACGGCTGGCGGTGGAAGCTCGACCCCTCCATGCGCTTCGGCGGATTCGGCCCCTGGCGCCCGGAGTGGACCGCGACACGCATGCCGGGCCTGGGCATGCCGTTCCTCGGTGTGCTCGCCGGGCAGGCGGAACCGATGGGCTGGGGCACCCAACCGGCGCACCTCGACCAGTTCCTTCCCCGTGGGGGGCGCCTCGAGGTGATGCACGACGCCGGTCACTTCGTGCACATCGAGCAGCCCCAGGCAGTGGCCGACCTGGTGTTCGACTTCCTGGACGGTGGCCGGTGACCACCGTGTTCCTCACCCACAACCGGGTGCAGCTCGCACTGCATGTGCTCCGCAACGACAACGGCGACGGCAACGGCAACGGCCGCACGCTGCTGCTGCTGCACGGCCTCGGCGAGCACTCGCCGTCGGAGGTGCCCGAGTGGGCGGCCGCCTGGCCCGGCCCCGTTGCCGCGCTCGACTTCACCGGCCACGGAGCATCGTTGTCGCCTGCGGGCGGCGGCTACTCGGCCGAGATCCTCCTCGCCGATGCCGACTGCGCGCTCGCCCACCTCGGCGACGTCACCGTCGTCGGGCGCGGCCTGGGCGCCTACGTGGCGCTGCTGCTCGCCGGGGCACGGCCGCGGAACGTGCGCGGCGCAGTGCTGTGCGACGGACCCGGGCTGTGGGGCGGGCCCAGCGGGCCGACCTCGAGCAGCTTCGTGACGCTGCCCGACCACACCGGCGAGCGGCCCGACCCTTACGCACTCATCGAGCTCGCGCGCGATCTGCGGCCACGCGACTACGCCGCCCTCTTCGCCCGCCTCGCGGTCGAGCAGTCGGGCATCGACGATCCCATCGCCGTCGCCGCCGTCGTGCGCCCGCCGTGGCTCACCGCCGTCGTCGAGGAGATGGGCGTGGTGGAGGCCACCCTCGCCGACGCACTGGTCACGTATTCCGTGTGAGCCGCGGCACAGCCGGGCAGCGGCGGTTCACACCTGGCGTTGGCTGACGTAGGCGGCGAGCGCCACCAGCTCGTCGTGCGCCTGCGCCGTCACGGGTGCGCGCCCGATGGCGGCGATCGCTTCGTCGGTGAGCCGCGCGATGGTGGACTCGAGGTCGGCCAACGCTCCGGTGTCGACGATCACCTGCTGCACACGAGCCACGTCGTCATCGGTGAGGTGTGCGGTACCGACCAGGGACAGCACCTCGGCCTGGGCAGCCGACGCGGCCTCGACGGCGCGGGCGAGCAGCGGGGTGGGCTTGCCCTCGCGCAGGTCGCCACCCACCGGCTTGCCGGTGACCGCCGCGTCGCCGAACGCGCCCATCACGTCGTCGCGCATCTGGAACGCATCACCCAACGGCAAGCCGTATCCGCTCAGCGCGGGCAGCAGCTCGGCGGACCGCTCGGGTGCCGCCATCACGGCGCCGAGGTGCAGCGGACGCTCGATGGTGTACTTGCCGCTCTTGTAGCGGCAGATCTGCTCGGCCTTGTGGCGGCGGCGCTCGTTGCGCACGCTGCCCACGATGTCGAGCACCTGGCCCACGTTGAGCTCGATGCGCAGCTCGTTCCAGATGCGCCACGCATCGGCCGACGCGCCCGCCATGAGCTGGTCGGCGTACACGAACGCGAGGTCGCCGACGAGGATGGCGACGCCCTCGCCGAAGCGCCGTGCCTCACCGGCCCAGCCATGCTCGCGGTGGTGCTGCGCGAACACCGTGTGGGTGGTGGGCGAACCACGCCTGCTCGCCGCGTCGTCCATCACGTCGTCGTGGAACAGCGCGAAGGCATGCATCAGCTCGAAGGCTGCGCCGGCGTCGACGACGACCGGGTCGTCGGGGTGGCCACCGGCGCCGACGAAGCCCCAGTGGCAGAACGCGGGTCGCAGTCGCTTGCCGCCGACGAGCACCAGCCGGCCGATCTCGCGCACCGGCTCGGCGAGGTCGTCGTCGAACGCCGACCAGCGCGCTTCCTCCGGCTCGAGCACATCACGCAGGCGCTGCTCCACCCGGCCGGCGATGGTGACGAGCGAGGGCGGAACAGCCGGCGGAGTCACGCCACGCAGGTTAGGGGCAAAGCCGGCGAGCCTGGCATCGGCATCGATCACCCGGCGCCCGGTTCGGTGGTCAGCTGTCGGGACCGAGCTCGGCGACGACCTGCTCGATCTGCAGCCGGGCGTTGCCGATGCGCTCGCGGCAGAAACCGATGAGCTCGGCCGCGCGGCGAACCTGTGCGGCGAGCACGTCGACGTCGACATCGGTGCGCTCGAGTTGGGCGAGGATGGTCTCCAGCTCGGACAACGCATCGGCATAACCGGCGGCGACCGGTGCGCTCGCGGGGACGGTCTCGGGGGTGCTCACGGTGTGGTCTCCTCCACACGGCTGTGCGCCGTGCCGTTGGCAAAGGTGGTGACGATCTGGTCGCCGGGTTGCAGTTCGCCGGCCGTGCGCACGGTGCGTCCGTCGGCAGTGCGCGTGATGCTCCAGCCACGCGCCATCGTGTTGACGGGATCGAGCAGGCGCACCCGCTGGGCGACGGCGTCGAGGTGGCGCACCTCGGGATCGAGACGTGCGGGAGCGCGCCGCAGGGCGACCGCGGCTGCCACCACGCGCGCATCGGCCCGCTCGACCACGCGCTCGGCACCCGCACGCACGCGCAGCGCACGTTGGGTGAGGCGTTCGTCGCCGTGCACCACACCGGCCAGCACACGGTGACGGATGCGTTGCGCCAGCGCCGACACCTCGGCATCGGCCACCCCGACACCCAACTCGGCGCGATGGCGTATGGCCGACCACGCGGTCTCCGTGGCCTGGCGGTAGACGAGCACTCGCTCGACCAGCGCTGCGGCGCAGGCGGTGGGCGTCTTCAACTCGGAGTGCGCGACGAGGTCGGCGACGCTGTGGTCGATCTCGTGCCCGAGACCCGTGAACACGGGCAACGGCGAGGTGGCGATGGCCGTGGCGATGGCCTCGTGGTCGAACGTGGCCAGCTCGGTACGGCTGCCGCCCCCGCGGATGAGCACGAGCACGTCGAGGTCGCGCCGGCGGCCCAGGCTGCGCAGCGCGCCCGACACCTCGCGCACGGCCGACTCGCCCTGCACTCGCACATCGACCACCCGCAGGTGGAACGACAGGCCGCTGCGTTCGATCTCGTGCACGAAGTCGGCCCAGGCCGCGCTGGCGGTGCTGGTGACGATGCCGACGCGCAGCGGCGCGGCCGGCACGCCGAGACCCTTGTTGCGGTGCAGCAGCCCGGCTTCGTCGAGGCGGCGCAGCACCTGGTCGCGTTCGAGCGCCAGCTCACCGAGCGTGAAGCGAGCGTCGATGCCGCTCATCTTGAGGCCGAGCTGACCGGACGGCGCGTAGAAGTCGAGCTGGCCGTAGATGCGCACCTTCAACCCGTCGGCCAGCCGCAGCCCGTTCTTCATCAACAGCGGGCGCAGCTTGGTGCGGCTGGGTGCGAAGAACTGCACGTTGAGCACGGCCTTGCCGTCGTCGTCGTGCTCGACGAGCCGGAAGTAGGCATGCGGACCGCGCTCGTTCCAGCCCTGGATCTCGCCGCGCACCCACACGCCGTCGTCGAATCGGCGGCGCAGCGCACCGTTGATGGCATCGGCCAGCTCGCCCACCGTGTAGGTGTGCTCGCCCACGTCGGCCATCGACGACTCGAACTCGAAGGCGGCCTGGCTCATGACACCGGAGGTTAGGGCTCGAGAGCGAAGAGATCGTCGTCGACCGCGATGTGGCGCTCCTGGCGCAGCGCCTCGAGCTCGCGAAGGGGCTTCTCGAGCTGTCGCCGCCGCGGCCCGGCAAGCTCGTCGAAGCTGCCGGCAACGGTGTCGAACTGCCGCTTCACGCGGTCGATCTGCTCGTTGTACTTGCGCCATTGCACACCGAAGCGACCCAGCGTGGCGAGCACCTCGCCGCTGGTCTGCTCGAGCCGGAAGTTGTCGAAGGCCTGGCGGATGACACCGAGGAACGCGAAGAGCGTGAGCGGCGAGCACAGCACCACTCGGTCGCGCATGGCCTCCTCGACGAGCGCCGGGGCGTGCTCGTGGATGAAGCCGACGATGGTCTCGTTGGGCACGAACATGAGCACGTTGTGCACCGAGGGACGATCGTCGACGGCGGCGTAGTCGCGACGGGCGAGCTCGTTCATGTGGCCCCGCACGGCGCGCAGGAACGCGTCGCGGTGCAGCGCCCGCTCGGCATCAGTGCTCGCCTGCAGGTACTGCAGGTAGGAGGCGACGGGAAACTTCACGTCCATGAACATCACGTGCTGGTCGGGCAGCAGGAACGTGAAGTCGGGGATGGCCCGGCCGTCGCCCACCACCGCCGTGCCCTTCACGTAGTTGACGTTGGGCAGCATGCCGGCGAGGCGCAACACGTCGTCGGCCATGCGCTCGCCCCACTGCCCACGGGCGTTGCTGTTGGCCAACGCCTCGCGCAGGCCGGAGGCCGCGCGGTGCAGCGCCTGGGTGACCTCGGCATGCGTGCGCAACGACCGGTCGACCTCGCCGAACTGCTGCGACGTGCGCTCGCCCAACTGCTGCACCGCGGCCGTGAGCCGATGCAGCTGCTCGGCCATGACCTGCTGCTCGATGACCCGCTGCTCAATGACCGGCTGCTCCATGACTGGCTGCTCGATGACCGGCTCCGGCACGGTGGACCGCGGCGAGTGCGGCACGTGACGCGTGGCCGTCAACCAGGCGATGGCCGCGGTGGCGAGCACCAGGAGCACGACGAGCACGGTTTCCATTCCCGCATCATCTGCGCGGGGTGTGACGAGGTTTCCCGTCGGGCGTGTGTTGTCTCAGGACATGGTCAGACCCCCGCCGTGGCCTCGCCGGCCCGCACCTGCGCGGCATACACGCCGTCGAGCGCCATCAGCTGGTCGTGCGTGCCCTGCTCGACCAAGCGCCCGTCGTCGAGCACCACGATGCGGTCGGCGTCGCGAATGGTGCTCAGGCGGTGCGCGATGACCAGCGCCGTGCGGCCTTCGAGCGCGTCTTCGAGCGCCGCCTGCACGTGGGCTTCGTTCTCGTTGTCGAGGTGGCTGGTGGCTTCGTCGAGGATCATCACCGCCGGGTTCTTGAGCAGCAGGCGGGCGATGGCCAGCCGCTGCTTCTCGCCACCCGACAGGCGGTACCCGCGCTCGCCCACCACTGTGTCGTAGCCGTCGGGCAGCTCGCGGATGGTGTCGAGGATGCGCGCGCCGCGACACGCCTCGTCGAGCTGCGCATCGGTCGCGTCGGGCTTCGCGTAGCGGAGGTTGGCGCCGATGCTGTCGTGGAACAGGTGCGGGTCCTGGCTCACCACACCGATGGCCTCGCGCAACGAGTGCTGCGTGAGATCGCGCACGTCGTGACCGTCGACGAGCACCGCGCCACCGGTGACGTCGTAGAGGCGAGGGATGAGCGCCGACATCGTGGTCTTGCCCGAACCAGAAGCCCCGACGAGCGCCACGGTCTCGCCGGGATGTACGACCAGCGACACGCCCTGCAGCACGTCGCGGTCAGGGTCGGCCCCGACGATGGCCGACGGCGCCTCGAGCGACCGCACGGTGACGTCGGCCGCTGCCGGGTAGCGGAACCACACGTCACGCAGCTCCAGCAGACCCTTGGGCTGCACGAGGTCGATGGCCCCCGGTCGGTCGCTGATGTTCTCGGGAGCGTCGAGCACCTCGAAGACGCGCTCGAAGCTCACCATCGCCGTCATCAGGTCGACGCGGGCGTTGGTGAGCCCGGTGAGTGGTTGGTACACGCGGGTGACGAGGGCGGCGAGGGCCACCAGCGTGCCGCTGGAGATGCCTCCGCTCACCACCAGATGGGCGCCGACCCCGTAGATGGCCGCCGCACCGAGCGCACCGACCAGGCCCAGCGCGACGAAGAACACCCGGCCATACATCGCGGCCTGGATGCCCGTGTCGCGCACACGCGAGGCACGGCCGGAGAACTGGTCGATCTCGTCGTTCTGACGACCGAACAGCTTCACCAGCAGCGCGCCCGCCACGTTGAAGCGCTCGGCCATCTGCGAGTTCATCTCCGCGTTGGTGGACATGTTCTCGCGCGAGATGGCCTGCAACCGCGTGCCCACCCGCTTGGCCGGGATGATGAAGATGGGCAGCACCACGAGGGCGAGCAGGGTGAGGCGCCACTCGAGCGCAGCCATCGCAGCGAGGGTGGTGATGAGCACGACGACGTTGCTCACCACGCTGCCCAGCGTGCTGGTGACCGCTGTCTGCGCGCCGACGACGTCGTTGTTGAGGCGGCTCGACAGGGCCCCCGTCTGCGTGCGCGTGAAGAACGCCACCGGCATGCGCTGCACCTTGGCGAAGAGTGCGACGCGCAGGTCGAAGATCAGGCCTTCACCGATGGTGGCGCTGCACCAGCGCTGCACGATGGCGAGTCCGGCATCGACCAACGCCGACCCCACGACGATGGCGGCCAGGATGGTGATCGCGGTGCGGTCCTTCTGCGGGATGGCGTGGTCGAGGATGCGCCGGAAGGCAAACGGCGGCACCAGTTCGATGAGCGCCGACACCACGATGGTGACGAGGAAGATGATGATGGTGCGTCGGTACGGATGCGCGAACTGCCAGGCGCGTCGCAACGAACTGCGCTCCAGCCGCTTGCCCTTCACCGCGCTCGCGTCGCCGGGCATCAACATGTGGGGGCCCATTCGCATGACGGTGAGGATACGGAGCACCCCGGCACTTCTACGATGGTCGCCATGCGTCGTCTCGCCCTGGTCGCCCTGTCGCTCTCACTCGTGCTGGCTGCATGCGGTGACGGGGTCGACGAAGGCGCCAATCAGGGCCGCGGCACGCGGGGCACCATCGACGGGGTGCCGCTGGGCACGCCGGCCTCGGTCGACTTCGGCACCGCGCCCCCCGCCGACACGACACCCGACACGACACCCGGCACGTCACCCGGCACGTCACCCGACACGACCGCCGACACCACCGGCGGAGACCAAGCGTTCGGATGGACCACGCTGTCACCCGGTGTGCAGGAGGGGCATCTCGAGGTGCCGCTCGACTACTCGAAGCCGAACGGCCGCACGATCACCCTGTACCTCGAGCGCCACCTGGCACAGGACCCCGCCACGCGCATCGGTTCGTTGCTCGTCAACCCCGGCGGCCCCGGCTACGGCGGCAGCAGCCTCGCCGAGGGCGCCGACACCATCTACGGGCAAGACCTGCTCGACCGCTTCGACATCATCGGCTGGGACCCGCGCGGCACCGGCAACAGCGAGCCTGCGGTCGACTGCATCGACGACTACGACCCCTACTTCGGTCTCGACTCGTCGCCCGACACGCCCGCCGAGCGGCAGGCGCTCATCGACGCCGGCACCAAGTTCGGCCAGGCCTGCGAGACCCGCAGCGGCGAGATCCTGCCCTTCCTCAGCACTGAGAACTCGGCCCGCGACATGAACGCCATCCGCGCGGCGCTCGGCGAGAAGGAGATCAGCTACTTCGGGTTCAGCTATGGCAGCGAACTGGGGGCCACGTGGGCCACGATGTTCCCCTCCACCGTGCGCGCCGCCGTGCTCGACGGCGCGGTCGACCCCACCGTCGGGTACCTGCAGGAGAGCATCCAGCAGGCGGCCGGGTTCGAGACGACGTTCGACACGTTCCTCACGCAGTGCAGCGCCGACACCTCGTGCGCGTTCCACAACGGCGGCGACGCGGGAGCCGCGTTCGACAAGCTCGCCGCGGCGATCGACGCCGCGCCCGTCACCGTCGAAGCCGGACGCACTCCGGTCACCCAGGGTGTGCTCGACACCGCCGTGGCCGAGGCGATGTACGAACAGTCGTCCTGGCCGCAGCTCGACCAGGCGCTCACCGACCTGCAGCACGGCGACGGCAAGGGCGTCCTCGACTTGTACGACCAGTACTTCGGCTACTTCAACGGCACATGGGACGACGCCAACGAGGCGTACTTCGCCATCAACTGCCTCGACGACCGGGGCAGCACCGGTCCGGCCGATCTCTACACCCACGAGCAGCAGTTCGCGGCTGCGGCTCCTCGCCTGGGCCGCTCGTGGATGGCCGAGCTCACCTTCTGCTCGGTCTGGCCGGTTCCGTCAGAGGCGCCGTTCACCATCACCGGCAAGGGCGCGGGACCGATCGTCGTCGTCGGCACCACCGGCGACCCGGCTACGCCCCTCAGCGGCACCCGCAAGATGGCAACGGCCCTGGAGGACGGTCACCTCGTGGTCGTCAAGGCCGACCAGCACACCGGGTACGGCGTCAACAAGTGCGTCGACAGCACGGTCGACAACTACCTGGTCGACCCGTCGGCCACCCTTCCCGCGGAGACCGACTGCACGGCCTGACGGCCCGAAGCACCTCCCCCTGCCTTAGCCTGCCCGCCATGCGCCGCCGGTCATTCGTCGCAGTCGCCTGCCTCGTCACCGCGGCCGCGTTCACGAGCCTCACCGTCGCGTGCCGGCCCTCGGGCGTTGCAGTGACCCCCGATTCGAGTCCCTTCCACTGGTTGCCGTTCGGCTCCGACGGGCTGGTGCAGGTCGGTCATCTCACCGTGCCCATCGACTACACCAACCCGTCGAAGGGCACCTTCGACCTCTACGTCGCCCGCCACCTCGCCAAGAAGGGGAAGCGTATCGGCAGCCTGCTGGTGAACCCCGGCGGCCCGGGGTTCGGCGGCACCGACTTCGCCATCAACGCGTCGCAGGTGTACAGCACCACCCTGCTCGACCAGTTCGACATCGTCGGCTGGGACCCACGGGGCACGGGCCTCAGCACACCTGCCATCGACTGCATCAGCGACTACGACCGCTTCTACGGCACCGGCGACATCACGCCCGACACGCCGGCCGAGCACCAGCAGCTGGTCGACCTGGCGAAGGAGTTCGCCGACGACTGCACGAAGCAGAACGCCACCACCGAGATGTACGTGGGCACCAACAACTCTGCGCGCGACATGAACGCCATCCGTGAGGCGCTGGGCGAGGCGAAGATCAGCTACTTCGGCTTCAGCTACGGCAGCGAGCTCGGCGCGACGTGGGCCACCCTGTTCCCGTCGACGGTGCGCGCGGCGGTGCTCGACGGCGCGGTCGACCCCACCGCCGACCTGCTGCAGACCGATCTCCAGCAATCCGCCGGCTTCGAGCACTCCGTCGATGCGTTCCTGGCCCAGTGCAGCGGCGACCCGAAGTGTGCGTTCCACAACGGCGGGCACGCCGACACGGCCTTCGATGCGCTGATGCTGCAACTCGACGACCATCCCATTCCCAGCGTGAGCGGCCGCCCCGACATCAGTCGCGGCATCGCGCTCGATGCGGTGGGCCAGGCGATGTACTCGTCGACCGACTGGAAGCAGCTGGCCACCGCCCTGGCAGATGCCCAGCAGGGCAAGGGCGCCGGGCTCCTCGCGCTGTACGACGCCTACTTCCAACGCCAGCCCGACGGCACCTGGGACAACTCGCTCGAGGCGTTCCAGGTGATCAGCTGTGCCGACGATGCAGCTCGCCCCACCGTCGCCGAGGACGACGCCACCGCAGCGCAGTTCCGCAAGGTGGCGCCCCGGTTCTCCCCCGGGACCACGGGTGGCTACCTGTGCACGTTCTTCCCGCCGGCGATCGATCCGCGGGTCGTCATCACCGGCAAGGGCGCCGGGCCCATCCTGGTGATGGGCACGACGGGTGACCCCGCCACGCCGATCGCGGGCACTCGCACCATGGCGAGCACGCTCGAGGACGGCCACCTCGTGGTGGTCAACGCCGAGCAGCACACCGGGTACGGCGCCAACCAGTGCACCTACGACGTGGTCGACCAGTACCTCGTCGACCCCGTCGGCCACGTGCCCGCCGCGGGCACGACGTGCGGCTGACCGGCCGCGGCACCATTCGGCGTCAGAACGTCACCATCAGGTCGACCAGCAGGTTCGCCGCCGCCGTGGTACGGAGGCACAGGGTGCGGTCGGCCGAGAGCGGCACGAGCCCCAGTCCGGCGCGGCTCTCGAACGCCGCGTACTGCAGCGTCGGGTCGTCGGGGGTTGCCGTGCAGTCGGTCACGCTCAGCGAGCCGGCGGCGGAGGGTCCCACGGCGGTGAGGTTGCCGATGACGGCCGTGGTGCCGACAGGAGTGACGGCCGACAGCGGCACGACGGTCACCGAACCGGCCGTCGGTCGTGGGCTCGACCGGGTGTCGAGGGGTCGCAGGGCGAGGTCGATCCGTGCACGCAGCCCCGAGCCGTTCCACCACGCGACGACGTCGACGGTGACGTGAGTGGCCACCGACGAGTACACGCACACCGTGCCGTTCGAGGCCAGTGGAACCGTGACGGAGTTCGCAACGGTGTCGCCGGCCTCCATGTTGAGCGACGAGACGGTGGGCAGCGCCTCACCGCAGGGCCACACCGTCAGGAACCCCTTCGCCGAGACCGACGAGGCAGTGACCGTCAGCGTCGCGAGGTCGACACCGCTCGACGGCACCCCTGCCGTGCCACCGACGGGCACGGTGAGCGTCGCGCCTGCGGCCAACTGCGTGCCACCGATCGTGGTTGCAACGCGCGTCACCGGGGTCGGGTGCAGGCCGGCGCCCCCGACGGGCACGTACGAGCCGCTCACGTCGACGAGCACGTCGGCATCGGCCCAGGAGAACACGCAGAGCTGCTGCGCGCCGTCGAGGCGCACGTGCACGGCGTTGGCCGTGGTGGCGCCGGCGCGGTAGTTGAGCACCGACGTCGTCGGCAAACGCGCCCCGCACGACCACGCGGTGAGGTAGCCCACGGCCGACGGGCTCACAGCAGTGAGGTTGGCCACCACACCGACCGCGCCGGGCGCGACCACTCCGGCGAGCGGAACCACCAGGAACGTGCCGCCCTTCACGCGCCGGTTCACCTTCCGCGTGTCCATCGCCCGCAGCGGCGAGCGCGCCACCACGCCCAGTCCGCTCGCCGCGGCGTCGACCCGGTAGTTGGGGAGCGGCAGCGTCATGAACGACGGCCGATACAGGTACGCGTTGGCCTGCCAGAGGTTGAACGGCCCGCCGTTGGAGAGCGACAGCACCATCTTGCCGTTGGCGTCGAGGTACGGCAGCAGCTGCGCGTGGTAGTTGCCGCACTGCGAGCAGCGCCGGTCGTTGACGACCGAGACGATCTGGTCGGTCTCCCACGGGCCCCAGGGGTTGGGTGCCTTGTCGACGTAGACGTAGGCGCCCCACCAGTCGTCGATCTTGGTGACGTTCACGTACACGTCACCGAACCGCTGCACGTCCATCGGGTTCGCGTAGCCGCGCGTCATCAGCGGCCGCGCCGCCGCCGGATCCGCCGACCAACCGGCGCTGCCGGTCCAGTACTCGGGCTTGGCCTCGAAGTGCCCCTTCGGCACCCGCGCCAGGTAGGTCGACGGCATGCAGGTCGAGTCGAACTGCGCCACGCTGGACGCAACGTGCGTGTACTGCCGGTAGCAGTGGCCGTAGAGATAGGAGTATCCGCTGTCGTCGGTCACCGACCACCCGTACAGGCGCCCACCCGAATCGGGCGCCTTCGTGAACGACAGGACCGCCAGCGTCGAGGGGTCGACGCGGGCCACCCACGTGCCGATGGGTGCCGCGCCCCACGTCGCCCCGTTCTTGTTCGGGTTGTACATCTCGGCCATGAAGATCCACAACGTGCCGTCCGCGCCCATCGCGCCGTCGAGCGGCCAGAACCAGTGCACCAGCGGCGTGGTCTGCGCCGACCCGATGAAGTTGTGCATCTGTGGCCCACCGACGATCGACCAGCAGTTGCCGTTCTGCACGAGACCGGCGTTGTGCGCCGCTGCGGTGAGGCTGTCGCGCAGGTCGTTGTCGGCGCTGAAGAACACGTCCTGGAACAGCCACAGGTTGCGCCCGTCCGGCAGCGGGTAGACGTGCTGGTAGTCACCGCCCGCGTAGCCCGCACCGCCACCGACGCCCGGGTTGGCGAACACGGCGGTCAGCTGCGCGGCCGAGAGGTTGCCGGCGCTGCACGCAGCCGCGTGCGACGTGGGCGCGGCCGGCTGCACCACCAGCACCGCACCCGCCAACAGGGCGAACGCGACGAGACAACGACGCAGCAGCCGCACATCAATGGATCGGCGGCCACCCGCGGCACCTTGAGGACTCTCACGCTCGGTGAGTGCGCGAGAATCAGGAGGTGAGCACCGTCCAGCACGCGCAACGGACCGCACCCGGTGGGGCACGGTCCGCTCCGACTGCGCTGATGCGCCACAGGCTGGCGGAAGGGGTGGGATTTGAACCCACGGAGGCTTTCACCTCGCACGCTTTCGAGGCGTGTCCCTTTGGCCGCTCGGGCACCCTTCCGGGGCGGCAGGTTAGCGGCTGCGGGACAGCACGACACCCCACGTTCCTCGTCGGGAAAACCTCAAGACTTGGTCAGGATCTGCCGAGACACTCAGCATGGAAGTCGACTTGTTCGAAGATCCGATCGTCGTGAAGCCGCGGCAGGCTTGGCAGGTGGTCGACGCGGCGCGCCGTCAGTACCTCACCGGGGTGCTCACGCTGGAGACGACACCGCCCACGCACGTCTACTTCCGCGACGGTCAGGTCTACTTCGCCGAGCGCAGCACCGACGGCAGCCTCGCCGTGCGGTTGCTGGTCGAGGGCGTGATCACCCGCGAGCAGATGCAGCGCGGCACCCTCATCGTCAGCGGCGTCGAGCACCTCGGCCGCATGTTCGATCGCGACTCCACCATCGAGCGCGACTCGGTCGAGCTCTGCGTGGAGCTGATGACCGACGACGTGCTCACCTCGGTGGCCGACGAGATGGTGGCCGACTACCGCATGGCCATGTACAAGCGGCATCCGAGCGGCATCGATCGTTGGTTGCGCAACCGCGTGGAGGTCATCACCCGCGTGGTCGAGGGCCGTCACCTGCTGCCCGACGATGCCGCTGTCGCCGACGCACCGGCCGTGGCAAAGGCCCACACCGCTGAGCCGCTCGCCGAGCCCGAACCGGAGCCTGAACCGGTCGCCGAGATCGAGCCGGAGATCGAGCCCGAGCCGGAAGTCGTCGCAGAGATCGAGCCCGAGCCGGTCGCAGAGATCGAGCCCGAGCCGGAAGTCGTCGCAGAGGTCGAGCCCGAGCCGGNNCGAGCGCGGACGACACCCCCACGCAGGAACTGCCCGAGACAGGCGACGACGAGATCCACCTCGCCGACTCGGCGATGCGGGCCATCATGTCGACCAGCCTCAACGACGAGGTGGCCGACGCGGTGCGTCGTGCCCTCGCCGCGATCGATTCGGCCGCCGTGCCGCCGGCCAGCTTCACACCGGACGACTTCGTGAACGTCGCCCACCTGTTGAACGACCCGCACGAGTTCGCCTGAGCGTCAGCCTCTGCGGGCAGCGAAGAACGCACGCAGCAGCGCGCCACACTCGTCGCCCAGCACACCACCGGTCACCGGCGGGCGGTGGTTGAGCCGCGGATCGCTGCACACCTCGTAGAGGCTCGCCACCGCGCCGGCCTTGGGGTCGGTGGCGCCGTAGACCACTCGCCCCACGCGAGCGTTGACGATGGCACCGGCGCACATGACGCATGGTTCGAGCGTGACGAAGAGGGTGCAGTCGGTGAGTCGCCAGTGGCCGACCACCGCGGCCGCGTCGCGCAACGCCAGCAGCTCGGCGTGCGCGGTCGGGTCGCCCGTGCGCTCGCGCTCGTTGTGGCGGCGGGCGACCACGGCGCCGTCGCGGACCACCACCGCACCGACCGGCACATCGTCGTGCGCGGGCGCGGCTGCGGCCTCGTCGAGCGCGAGCCGCATCGCGGCCTCGTCGCCGAGGGGGAAGGGCACCGGCGCTGACATGAGCGGAGGGGGTGGGATTCGAACCCACGGAAGGTTGCCCTTCACACGCTTTCCAAGCGTGCCGATTCGGCCGCTCTCGCA
>PMCN01000115.1:8517-13779 GCA_003154135.1 Acidimicrobiaceae bacterium | reverse complement strand
CCCAACGGCCTCGTGGCCGAGTGCACCGGCGAGAACATCTTCGTGTCGCGCAACGGCATCCTGCTCACGCCGCCGCTGTCGGCGGGGGCGCTCGAGGGCATCACCCAGAACTCGGTGAGCCGCATCGGCCGCGACCTCGGGTACGAGGTGCGTGTCGACAACATCGCGCGCAGCGACCTCTACATCGCCGACGAGATCTTCGTGTGCGGCACCGCAGCAGAGGTGAGCTCGGTCAACTCGGTCGACGACCGCAAGGTGCCCTGCCCCGGTCCGGCCACCAAGGCTATCGCCGAGGTGTACGCGAAGGCCGTGCGCAACCAGGACCCTCGCTACAGCGACTGGTGCGAACTGGCGGTCTGACCACCGTCGCGCCGGCCCGCGTCAGCGGCGACCCGCATCAGCGACGGCCCGGCAGGCCCGGGCTGCCACCCGCCGCGTCGCGACGCCTGGCGCCCATGCCGGCGAGGCACTCCATGAACAGCCGGTTGGCCACGTTGATGGTGCAATCGGCGTGGTCGTAGGCCGGCGCCACCTCCACCACGTCCATCGCCACCACGTGGTGACGGTGGCCGAGGTCGCGCACGATGCGCATCAGGTCGGCGGCCACCAGCCCTCCGGGCTCGGGGGTGCCGGTGCCCGGCGCGTACGCCGGGTCGAGCGAGTCGATGTCGATGCTGATGTAGAGGAACTCGGGCCCGTCGAGGGCCTCGGCGACGGCATCGGCCATCACGGCCTTGAAGCCACGGTCCCACACCTCGTCCATGAGGTGCCACCGCATGCCCTGCTCGGACATCCAGTCCCACACGTCTTCGCCCGGCCAGTAGCTGCGCAGGCCGACCTGGATGAAGTTCTTGCCCGGCACGGCGCCGCTCTCGATGAGTCGCCGCATCGGGGTGCCGTGGCTGGCGAGGTTGCCGTCGATGGTGTCGGCGGTGTCGGCGTGCGCGTCGAAGTGCACCATGCCCACGTTGCCGTACCCGTACACGTCGGCCACGGCCGTGGCGCTGGGCCAGGTGATGGTGTGGTCGCCGCCGATGACGAAGGGCACGATGCCGCGACTGGCCACTTCGTGGACCTTCGCCCGGATGTTCGCCAGGCTGGCGTCGACGCGCCCGCTGGGGCAGTAGGCATCGCCGTAGTCGACCACTTCGACGTGGTCGAAGATCTCGAGGCCTAGTCCGAGGTGGTAGGTGCCCGACTCGTACACGCTGCTGCGCAGCGCGCGTGGGCCGAAGCGCGCACCCGGCCGGTTGGTGGTGCCCAGGTCGAAGGGGGCGCCGATCACGGCCACGTCGGGCTGCCACGCGTCGAGCTGGTCGGGGTGGGTGAGCAGCGGGCGCTGCCCGAAGGTCTGCACGCTGCCGAAGACGTAGCCCTGGTCGAGCTGCTCCTGGTAGCCCGGTGCCAGTTCGCGCCGCGGGGCCCCACCACCCTCGCCACTCCGCACGCCATCCAGTCGCGCCCCCTCTCGTGGGGCGTCCGGTTCGGCCGGGGTCGGTTCGGCCGGGTTCGGCTCGGCGGAGGTCGGTTCGGCCGGGTTCTCGCTCATGCCCGCCACGGTACCCGCCCCCATCCCCCCATCCGGTCGGGCGCGATTCGTCCCGAGCCCGGGACGAATCGCNNATCGCGCCCACGGGTCCGCTTCGTCTTGGATTCGGGAGGTGTCGTTCCCGTGGGCGCGAGATGTCCCGAGCCCCGGAAGTTTCGCGCCCAACTGGGGAGGGGGAAAAGCGAAGCGCCCCGGGGCCTGCGCTGCGGGCCGAGGCCCGCGCGCCGCCCCGGGGCGACTCCTGGTGTGGAGGTGATCCACCACTGATCGAATGTGGGGCGTTAGCCTTCCGCTCGACCAATGACAATCACCCGTCGGGGCTTGCGCCTCGGCGGGTGATCCCGTTTTGCCGTCTTCATCCCCGGTTGCCCGGTTCCGTCCTCGACGTGAAGCCGGTTCCGTGACGCCATCCTCCGGTTGCCCGGCTGACAGCCCCGACGAATCCGACTGCCGGCTCGGCGCTCCGGTTGCCCGGCGCCCCTCCCCAGCCCCTCACCGGCTCCCCCGAAGGTTCGCAGTGAAGGTCCAGATCATCCTCCGACCGAGCCCGCTTCCACCTCGTGAACCCGGTTGGCCCTCCGTCTCCACGAGACCGCCATTGCTGGCTGCCCCGCTTCCTCGGCACCGTTCCTCGGGTTCCGGTTGGCGTGCGCTGACCGGTACGGAGCACACTCTGCTCGCACTGTTTCGGCTGGTCAAGAGGTATTTTCGGAGCTCACAGGGTTATCCGCAGGGAAACCGGGTTACACACAGAAGTTTTCTGTTCGTCCACCGTTCACACACAGGTTGTGCACAGGCCACACGTTGACGCGGGGCAATTTTGCGGCTTGAATGTCGGGCGTGACATCGCTGTCGACCTCCTCGACCATCATCATTTGCTAGCGCACCTCGGCCCCTCGCCGATGTGCCTCGAGCCGCCCCTAAGGGCGGCTCTTTCATTTCCCGGAAAGGCATTCCTCGTGAGCACCACACTCCCCGTGAGCAGTACACCCGCCGTCAGTGCCGAGACGGACGCGCGCCAGTCGGTCGAGGTGTTCGACACCACCCTGCGCGACGGCCTCCAGGTGGAGGGCGTGTCGGCGACGGTCGACGACAAGCTGCGCATCGCCGAGCAGCTCGACCACCTCGGNNGTGCACTTCATCGAGGGCGGGTGGCCCGGCGCCAACCCCAAGGACATCGAGTTCTTCGCACGCGCCGCAACCGAGCTGCGCCTCACCACCTCGACCATGGTGGCGTTCGGCAGCACCCGACGTCCCCGCGGCAAGGTGGACGACGACGCCACCTTGCGCAATCTGCTCGACGCCGACACGAGCGCGGTGTGCATCGTGGCGAAGAGCTGGGACTACCACGTGCTCGAAGCGTTGCAGACCACGCTCGACGAGGGCGCGGCGATGATCGCCGACTCCGTCGAGTTCCTCCACGGCGCCGGCCGCATGGTGCTCGTCGATCTCGAGCACTTCTTCGACGGCTACAAGCACAACCCCGAGTTCGCCCTGCGCGCCATCGAGGCCGCGGTGGTGAACGGGGCCAGCCACCTCGTGCTGTGCGACACCAACGGCGGCTCGCTGCCGCACGAGGTGAGCGCCATCGTGGCCGACGTGAAGCGCCACGTGGGCAGCGACGCGATCATCGGCATCCACTGCCACGACGACACGGGTTGCGCCGTCGCCAACTCGATGGCGGCGGTGCTCGCCGGCGCCCGCCACGTGCAGGGCACGCTCAACGGCCTCGGCGAGCGCACGGGCAACTGCAACCTCACCACGGTCATCCCCAACCTGCAGCTCAAGCTGGGCATGTCGTGCCTGCCCGAGGGTCGCCTGGAACGGCTCACGTCGGTCAGCAAGCACGTCGCCGAGGTGCTCAACCGTCCCGTCAACCCGCAGGCTCCCTACGTCGGCTCGTCGGCGTTCGCACACAAGGCCGGCCTGCACGTGAGCGCGATCAAGCGGGCGAAGGACGCATACGAGCACGTCGATCCCGAGCTGGTGGGCAACGGCACCCGGTTCGTGGTGAGCGAGATGGCCGGCCGCGCCACCATCCAGATGAAAGCGGAGGAGCTCGGCCTGCCGATGGACGGGCCGGCGGTCAACCAGGTGATCGACGACCTGAAACGGCTCGAGCACGAGGGGTACCACTTCGAAGCGGCCGATGCGTCGCTCGAGCTGCTGATGCGTCACGCCGCCGGGTGGGCGCAGGAGTTCTTCCGGGTCGAGAGCATGCGCGTCATCACCGACGAGCTGCCCAGCGGCGACTTCACCACCGAGGCCACCGTGAAGGTGTGGGTGGGAGCCGGTGAGCTCGCGCTGCGGCACGTCCACACCGCCGAGGGCAACGGCCCGGTCAACGCCATCGACGTGGCACTGCGCACAGCGCTCGCCAACGCCTACCCGCAGCTCGACCGCGTGCACCTCACCGACTACAAGGTGCGCATCCTCGACGGCGCCACCGCGACCGGCGCCATCACGCGGGTGCTCATCGACTTCGCCGACGGCAGCCGCACGTGGACCACGATCGGTGTGAGCAGCAACATCATCGAGGCCTCATGGCGCGCGCTCGAGGAAGGTCTCGTGTTCGGGCTTTTGCACGCGCCCGCCTGACTGGCAGACTGCACGCGTCATGGCTGCACCGAAGTTCGCCCCCGCGCCCGCCGTCAACGAGCCGCGCTCCTACGCATCACCCCCGGTGGTGCCCGACAGCTGGACGCCCGATCGACCGACCGACCTGATCGGCTTCCAACCGGTCGGCGACCAGCTCGGCTACCAGGGGCCCGACCAGGGCTTCGCGATCAAGATCGCCAACGGGTTCCGCGACCGCCTGCGTCTGCAGCCGGGCGAGCACGCCGCCGACGTCATCACCGGTTGCCTGGGCATCGGGTTGCGCCGCGCGTCGATGTTCAGCCGGGCGCCGGTGGTGCACGACCTCACCATCGCGTTCACCATCTGGGGCTACCTCGACGGGTCGGCGCCGGTCGAGCTGGTCGCCGATCGCACGCAACGCTTCTCGGGCCTCGGCCACGGCCACTACACCGAGGGCCGGTCGCTCGTCGACATGGTGCCCGAGGCCACGCTGCGCATGACCCCGGAGCAGGTGACCGCAGCCTTCCCGGCACGCTGGCGCGAGCTGGTCGGCCTCGCCGGCCTCGCCGGCTGACCGGTCGGTCGAAGGTCCGCCGAGACTGCCGCCCGCGAGGCGACCGAGAGGAGCGTCAACATGAGCCAGAGCATCACGCTCACCGACGAACAGCGCGAGTTCCAACGAGTCGTGCGCCGGTTCTGCGATGCCAAGATCGCGCCGAACGCAGCCGGCATCGACCGACGGGCCGAGTACTCGTGGGAGAACTTCGAGGCGCTGAAGGGCATGGAGCTCACGTCGCTCGGCTACCCCGTCGAGTACGGAGGCGCAGGGGCATCGACGGTCGATCAGGCCATCGTGGCCGAGGAGCTGGCTCGCGTGTGCGTGTCGACGAGCCTCACCATCCTCGTGTCGAAGCTGGGCATGCTGCCCGTCATCAACTTCGGCAGCGAGGAGCTGAAGGCCCGCTACATCCCGCGCATCTGCAGCGGTGACAGCCAGTGCAGCTACGGCCTCAGCGAACCCGACGCCGGCAGTGATGTCGCATCGATGACCACCAGGGCGGTGCGAGACGGCGACCACTGGATCATCAGCGGCACGAAGTGCTGGATCAGCAACGCCGGCATCAGCGACCTCTACA
>PMCN01000115.1:2514-8465 GCA_003154135.1 Acidimicrobiaceae bacterium | reverse complement strand
GAGCACAAGCTGGGCATCAAGGGTTCGCCCACGGGCGTCATCCGGCTCGACGAGGTGCGCGTGCCCGACACCAACCGCATCGGCGAGGTCGGCGAAGGCTTCGCGATCGCGATGCACACCCTCGACCGCAGCCGNNGGGCGCGCTCGACGTCGCCGTGGGCTACATGAAGGAACGCAGCACGTTCGGCCGTCCGCTGAGCACCAACCAGGGCCTGCAGTGGATGGCAGCCGACTGTGCCATGCGCATCGAAGCCGCCCGCGTGCTGGTGCACAAGGCCTGCGCCATTGCCGACGAGGGCGATCCGCACGGCGAGCTGGGCATGGCCGGCGCCATGGCGAAGTGCTTCGCGAGCGATGTGGCGATGCAGGTCACCACCGATTGCGTGCAGTTCCTCGGNNAGATCTACGAAGGCACCAACCAGATCCAGCGCATGGTGATCGCCAAGAAGCTGTTCGGCTGAGCGCGGTGGCCGTGGGCGAGGGCATGGCCGTCGAGACGCGCGGCGTGCTGTGGTCGGTGGCCACTGCGTTCGCCTACTCGTCGTCGGCCATCTTCGGCAAGGACCTTCTGAAGGTGCTCGGGGCCCCGTCGCTGCTCTTCTGGCGCTTCTCGGTCGCGGCGCTGGTGCTGTGGGCGATCGTCGGCGTGTGGCACCGCGCCGGCGGGCCTGACCCGATGGACGTGCCGCGCGCCAAGGCTCTCGCGGTCGGTGCGATGTACGGCTACATGGTGATCACCGGCTTCTACTCGCTGAAGCACCTCGATGCCAGCGTGTACATCGTGCTCGTCTACCTCTACCCGGTGCTCGTGGTGGTGGCCTCGTCGCTGATCGGGCATCGCGTCACGCGCGGCATGTGGGTGGCACTGGCGGTGGTGATGGCGGGCGTCGTGCTCACCGTGCCCGAACTGTTCGGGGGCGTGGGTTCGGTGAGCGGTCTCGGGGTCGCGCTCGCGTTCCTGCAGGCGGTGTTGATGGCCGGCTTCATGATCGCGAGCAGCCATCTGCTGCCCGGGCTCGACGGTGTGGTGAACGCCTCGTGGACGTTGCTCGGCGCCACGTTGGCGATGATCCCGCTCGTGGCCATCGGTGGCCTCACCGCGCCGCACGGCGGCGGCAGGGTGGTGGAGGTGCTGCTGTTCGCGCTGATCACGGGCGTCATCTCCAACATCTGCTTCTTTCGCGCCATGCGCCACATCGCGCCCGGTGTGCTGGCGATGATCATGACGCTCGAGGTGGCGCTGGCCATCCTGTGGTCGGTGCTGCTGCTGGGCGAGACGGTGAGCGGCGTGAAGGCGCTCGGAGCGGGCGTGGTCATCAGCGGGGTGCTCATCGCGCAGTGGGTGAACCTGCACGAGGCGCGAGCGCGCCGGGCGGCCGACGACCCGTTCGCCTCCGCGCCGACGGTCTGACCGTCGGTCAACCTGGGCCGAGAAGGTCCCAGGTGGTGCCGTAGAGGTCGCGCCACACGCACACCCAGCCGTACGGTTCGTGCCGCGGGGCCTCGAGGAACTCGACGCCGTGCTCGACCATGTGCTCGTACTGTGCGTGGAAGTCGTCGGTGGAGAGGAAGAACGCCACCCGTCCGCCGGTCTGGTTGCCCACCGCCGAGGTCTGGGTGTCGCCGTCGGCCTTGGCGAGCAGCAGCCCCGTGCCACCACCGGGCGGGGCCACCACGACCCATCGTTTGGTGGGTGTCTGCGCGTCGTCGCTCACCAGGGTGAAGCCCACCTTGCGCACGAAGAAGTCGATCGCTTCGTCGTAGTCGCGCACGCCGACGGTGGCCAGTCCGATTCTCATCGTGCCGAGGGTAGTCAGGAGAGCCGGGGCACCACGGCCGAAGCGATGGCCGCGAACTGCAGCGCCGACGCGACGACGGTGAGGGCGTGGAACACCTCGTGGAAGCCGAACACGCGCGGCCACGGGTCGGGCCACTTGGTGGCCAGTGCGAGGGCGCCCAACGTGTAGCAGACGCCGCCCGCGAGCACGAGCACGAAACCGGTGGTGCCGAGCCCGTGGGCGAGCTGCGGGAAGGTGAACACCGCGATCCAGCTGACCACGATGTAGCTCGCGCCGCGAAGCGCCCGTGGCACGGCGGGGATCCAGTGCAACGCGATGCCGATCGCTGCTCCGAGCCACGCCACCGACAGGACGACGACGCGCTCCCAGCCGTCGAGGCAGACGACGGCGATGGGTGTGTAGCCGCCGGCGATGGCCAGGAAGATGGCCGAGCGGTCGAGCTTCTGCATCCGCAGCCGAACCGCGGGTGTCCATCGTCCGCGGTGGTACAGGGCCGACACGCAGAACATGGTGGCCGTGCCCACGACGTACACGCCGAGGAGCAACTGGTGCGGGAACGTGGTGTTGGCGAACAGGATCATCGCCGCCCCCAACAGCACCATCACGGGAAAGGAGACGGCGTGGGTCCAACCGCGCAGCAGTGGCTTCGGGGGAACGGCGGTCGCGACCTCGTGCACCCGGGAAAGGGTACTCAGCGATCGACCGGCATGGTGATCGCGTCGATCTTCGCCCGCAGGTAGTCGCCCGCCAGCACCGGTGGCGCATCGCCGCGGAGCGGCACCACCAGGGTGTCGGGATCGGGTTCGCAGAAGTAGACCAGCGACAGCAGCGACTTGTCGTCGACGCCAGGGGGCAGCACGCGGTGGATGGCCGATCGCCATCGTGCGCCCGACCAGTGGGCCAACATGTCGCCGGCGTTGACGGTGAACGCGTCGTCGACCACGGGCGCCTCCACCCAGCGACCATCGGCGAGCTGCACCTGGAGGGCCGACGAACCGGGCTCGCGGTGCAGCACCGTGATGGACCCGAAGTCGGTGTGCGGGCCGATGCGGTACTGGCCCGCGAGCGGCTCGCCCACGGCGGCGAGAGGCGGGTACCAGTTGACGTTGAGCGTGTTGTCGTTGCGCGTGGCGCGGCGGGCGAAGAACTCGTCGTCGTCGAGCCCGACCGCGACGGCGCACACGCGCAGCAGCTCCATGTGCAGCCGGTCGACGGCCGCCATGTACTCGGTGACCGTGTCGCGGAAGCCGTCGATGTGCGGCCAGATGTTGTCGCCGCGCAGCGGCTTGCGCCCGGGCAGGGCATGCGCGCCCAGCCGATAGCTCTCCTTCATGTCGGGCGGCGTCTCGTGGCCGAACGAGTAGCCGTTCGCCTCCATGCCCATCGGCGCCCAACCCGCCATGCCGAGCGTGGGCATGCGCACGCCGGCCTTGTCGGACCAGGGCTGGGCGAAGAACGTGGCGAACATCGCGCGGGTGCGTGCGACGAGCGGCATCGGCACGCCGTGACCGACGACGAGGAAGAAGCCGACGGTGGACAGCGCACGGTCGACGGCCTGCGCGACGCCGGCGCGATCGCTGCCGTCGAGCCAGCGATCGAGGTGGACGAGCGGGACCTCGCTCACGTCGTCGGTCGCCCGTGGCGGCCCTCACCGGCCGCGAACCGTGCGGCGCCGTCGAGGGTCTCGCCGCTCATGATGGTGTCGAGGCCGAGGCGCGTCTCGTTGGCGAGGGCCTGCCGCAGCGGAAGGTCCCACTGCTCGTAGCTGCTCTGCCGGTCGCGACGCATGCAGCCCTGCGGGAGCGCTGCGATCTCGTGGGCGAGAGCCACCGCAGCGGTGAGCGCCCTACCCGGCTCGACCGAGCGGTTGACGAGTCCGATGCGGACTGCCTCGTCTCCGCTGACCCCGCGGCCGGTGAGGATGAGGTCGAGCGCGTGGCTGTGCCCGATGAGTCGCGGCAGACGCACAGTGCCACCGTCGACGAGCGGCACGCCCCACCGGCGGCAGTAGACGCCGAAGACCGCGTCGCTGGCCGCCACCCTGAGGTCGCACCACAGCGCGAGCTCGAGCCCGCCTGCGACGGCGAAGCCCTCGACTGCGGCGACGACCGGCTTGCCCAGCTGCAGCCGTGTGGGACCCATCGGCCCGTCGACCTCCACGTCGGGATCCACGCGGTTGCCGCGGCCGTCGCTGATCGCCTTCAGGTCGGCCCCGGCGCAGAACGTTCCGTGTGCGCCGGTGAGCACCGCGACATGCAGCGCAGGATCGTCGTCGAATGCCCGGAACGCGTCGGCGAGCAGCGCGGCGGTGGGGCCGTCGACCGCGTTGCGCACCTCGGGCCGGTCGATGCACACCACGCACACCGGGCCGTCGCGGGTGATCGTGACGCTCATGCCGCGGTGTCCACTGCGTGGGCCCGAAGGTCGGCGAGGGAGCTGTACTCCAGCGCCGACACGTGCGTGCTGGCGAGTCGCACCTGTGGGGCGCAGCCGGCCTCGAACGCCTCCTGCCACCGTGCGGCACACAGGCACCACTGGTCGCCGGCTCGCAGCCCCGCGAAGCCGTGCTGGGGCATCGGTGTGCTGAGGTCGTTGCCCACGCCGGCCGAGTACTCGAGGAACTCGTCGGTGCACACCACGCACACCACGTGCAGGCCGGGGTCGTCGCCGTGGTTCTCGCAGCAGCCCGTGCGGTAGTAACCGGTGAGGGGATCGAAGGAACAGGGCTGCAGTTCCTGGCCGAGCACGTTCATCTGCTGCATGACCGGAACTTACTCGCGGGACCACGGCGGCCACCCAGGGTGCGCCCTGTGGCACACTGGCAGTCACGTGCGTCGCGACAGCGTGGTCGGGAAGGAACGTCGAGCATGAGCATCAAGGGCGCCCCCGGCGAAGTGGCCGACGACTGGGCTGCCGCCACGCGGGCTGCGCTCGCGGCCGACATCGGCGACATCGCGGCCGGCGAACTGCTCGACTCGCTGCTGCCCATCATCCCGGCGGGCTACGACGAGCTCAACTGGCCGAACAGCGCGTCGATCGATCTGCCCATCGTGGCCCGTGTGGCCGCCGACCCGCAGCCCCACGCAGTGGCCACCTCGATGATGCACTTCGCCGAGGCCGGCCCGCAGGAGTGGCGCTTCCGGGTGTACCATGGCGGCACCGCGGTTCCCATCGCCGACCTGCTGCCGCTGCTCGATCAGCTCGGCATGCGTGCCCTCGACGAGCGCGCGTTCCACTTCGAGCTCGCACCGAACGGCGTGTGGGTGCACGACGTGGGGGTGCAGTTGCCCGACGACGTGGCGCTCACGCCCGAGGCGCGCGACGAAGTGCAGGCCGCGTTCATCGCCGAGTTCACCAACGCCGTCGAGGTCGACGGACTCAACCGGTTGGTGCTGCTCGCCGGGCTCACGGCACGACAGATCGAGATCCTGCGCGCCTACTCGCGCTACTTGCGCCAGATCGGCTTCCCGTTCAGCCAGCAGTACATCGAGACCACGCTCGGCCGCCACGGCGGCATCGCCGCGCTGCTGGTGCAGCTGTTCACCGACCGCTTCCATCCCGGCAGCGAGGCATCGGTCGAGCGTGGCGCCGACACGAGGGCAGCCATCGTCGCGGCGCTCGACGGCGTGCCCAGCCTCGACGACGACCGCACGTTGCGAGCGCTGCTCGCGCTCATCGACGCCACGGTGCGCACCAACGCGTTCCGCCCCGGCCCCGACGGCGGTCGCCGCGACGTCATCGCCGTCAAGTTCGACACGTCGAAGGTGCCCGACCTGCCGCTGCCACGTCCGATGTTCGAGATCTGGGTGTGCTCGCCGCGGGTCGAGGGCCTGCACCTGCGCAACGGACGAATCGCCCGCGGCGGCATCCGATGGAGCGACCGTCGCGAAGATTTCCGCACCGAGATCCTCGGGTTGGTGAAGGCGCAGATCGTGAAGAACGCGGTCATCGTGCCCACCGGCGCCAAGGGCGGCTTCGTGCTCAAGCGTCCGCCGGCCGGTGCCGACGAGCTCCGCGCCGAGGGCGTGGCGTGCTATCGCCAGCTCATCGCCGGCCTCCTCGACCTCACCGACAACATCGTCGACGGCGAGGTGGTGCCACCGCCCGCGACGGTGCGCTACGACCCCGACGACCCCTACCTCGTGGTCGCCG
>PMCN01000115.1:0-2454 GCA_003154135.1 Acidimicrobiaceae bacterium | reverse complement strand
GTGGTGGGCATCGGCGACATGAGCGGCGACGTGTTCGGCAACGGCATGCTGCGCTCCCGGCAGCTGAAGCTCGTGGCGGCCTTCGACCACCGACACATCTTCATCGATCCCAACCCCGACACGGCATCGTCGTTCGCCGAGCGCGAACGGATGTTCGCGCTGCCGCGTTCGAGCTGGGCCGACTACGACACGACGCTGCTGTCGGCCGGCGGCGGTGTGTATCCGCGCACGCTGAAGACCATCGAGCTGGGCGAGGAGGCCCGGCGCCGGCTCGACACCGAGCGGGTGTCGTTCACGCCCACCGAGCTCATCAGCGCCATCCTGCGCGCGCCGGTCGACCTGCTCTGGAACGGCGGCATCGGCACCTACGTGAAGGCTGCGTCCGAGACTCACGCCGAGGTCGGCGACCGCGCCAACGACTCGCTGCGCGTGAACGGATCCGAGCTGCGCTGCCGCATCGTCGGTGAAGGCGGCAACCTCGGCTTCACCCAGCGCGGCAGGGTCGAGTACGCGCTCGCCGGCGGCCTCATCAACACCGACGCCATCGACAACTCGGCCGGCGTCGACTGCAGCGACCACGAGGTGAACATCAAGATCCTCCTCGGCGCTGCGGTACGACAGGGCACGCTCACGCTCGACCAGCGCAACGAGGTGCTCGCCTCGATGACCGACGAGGTGGGCGAGCTGGTGCTCGACGACAACCGCGCACAGACCCTCGCGCTCGCCATCGCGCGACGTCAGGCGCTGCCGATGGTGAACGTGCACAGCCGCTACCTCAACATGCTCGAGGCCGAGGGCTGGCTCAACCGCTCGCTCGAGTTTCTTCCCACCGATCGCCAGATCGCCGAGCGGCAGGCGTCGGGGGTGGGCCTCACCACGCCTGAGTTCAGTGTGCTGCTGGCGTACACGAAGAGCGCCAACGTCACCGAGATCACGCACAGCGATCTGCCCGACGACCCCTACCTCGTGCCCGAGCTCGTCGACTACTTCCCGATGCGCCTGCGTGACGAGTTCCCCGACGAGATCCGCGGGCATCGGCTGCGCCGCGAGATCGTCGCCACCCAGGTGGGCAACCAGCTCGTCAACATGTCGGGCATCTCCTTCGACCACCGCGTGGCGGAGGAGACCGGCATGAGCGTGGTCGACATCTCGCGGGCGTGGGTGGCTGCTCGCGACGTGCTCGGTCTCGTCGACCTGTGGCACCGGGTCGACTCGCTCACCGGCGTGGTGAAGGCCGACGTGCAGATGGAGCTGTTCCTCGAGCTGCGCTCGATGGCCGAGCGGGCCACGCTGTGGCTCATGCGGCACCGCTCGTTGCCGCTCGACATCGCGGCGACGGTCGCCGAGCTTCGAGGTGGCATCAACGAGCTGTCGGTCACGCTCGAGAGCCACCTGCAGGGTCGCATGCGTGCCAGCGTCTTCGCCATCGAGGCCGGGCGACTGGCGGCCGGCGTGCCCGAGGAGCTCGCCCAGCGCAGCGTGCAGTGGCCGCTGCTGCACACCGGCTTCGACGTCATCGATCTCGCATCGCGGCTCACGCAACCGGTGTCCACCGTCGCAACCGCCTACTGGCAGGTGTTCGACACGCTCGACCTGTCGTGGCTGTGGGACGCCATCGGTGGCCTGCCGCGCAGCACCCGTTGGCAGACCCAGGCCCGAGCGGCGCTGCGCGACGACCTCGTCGTCGCGCTGGGTGAGCTGACCGCCGACTCGCTGCGCGTGGGGTCGGTGGCCGACTGGTTCCACGACTACGAGCGGCTCATCGGCACGTCGGTGGCCATCTTCACCGACCTTCGCCGTGTCGACGCCCACGACCTCACCACGCTCACCGTGGCGGTCCGCCAGTTGCGCACCCTCGCCCTGCTCGCCTGACGGCCGGCCGGTAGCCTCGGTGCGGCATGAGTGGCCCCCGCTTCCGATTCGCACCGTCACCGACGGGCTTCTTCCACGTGGGCGGCGCGCGCACAGCCCTGTGGAACTGGGCGCTCGCCCACAGCCAGGGAGGCACGTTCGTCCTGCGCATCGAGGACACCGACGAGACCCGCAACCGTCCGGAGTGGACGCAGGGCATCGTCGATGCACTCGCCTGGATCGGCATCCACACCGACGACCCGCACTTCGAGGGGCCGTACTTCCAGAGCCACTACGCCGAGCAGCACGTCACGGCCGCCGAACGCCTCTTCGCCGCAGGAGACGCCTACTACTGCGACATGACCACCGTCGACATCGAGGCACGCAACAAGGCCGAGGGCAACCAGGGCTACCAGGGTTGGTCACGCGACCGTGGGCTCTCGGCCGGGCCCGGACGCGTGCTGCGGTTCCGTGTGCCGGCAGGCACCACCGTCGTGCACGACCTGGTGCGTGGCGAGGTGCAGTTCGACAACGCGCTCATCGAGGACTTCGTGCTGCTGCGCGGCAACGGCACGGTGATGTTCCTGCTCGCCAACGTCGTCG
>PMCN01000013.1 GCA_003154135.1 Acidimicrobiaceae bacterium | reverse complement strand
ACTGTCCGAAGGCCACGTCGACGCGTTGCACGCGGTGTGCACACGGCGGCTCGACGATCTGATGGCGGCCCACCAGAGCGCCCTGGTCACCGCTCTTGCCGCGTTGCCCGTGGCCGACGCCGAGCTCGCTGCGCACCGCTGGCAGCAGCGTGCCGAGGCCGGCGACGGCACGCCACCGCGCGAACGCGACCGCTACCTCGACATGGGTCGCGCCGGTGACGGTGCGCTCCTGGGCAGGTTCGCGCTCGGCGACGCAGCCGGCACCCAGCTCGAACAAGCCATCCTCACGGCCACCACCTACGAGGGTGCCGACGATGCGCGTACGGCCGCCGAGCGTCGCGCCGACGCGTTGGGCGATGTCGCCGCGTTCTTCAACCGCAACCACACCAGCAACAGCACCAACCGCAACCACGCCCACATCGCACTGTCCGTGCATGCCGACACCCTCGCCGACCGACCCGAGGCCGTCACCGCGACCGGCACGCTGCTGCACCACGCCACCACCGACACCATCCTGTGCGACTGCGTCATCCATCGCATCATGCGCGACGCCGACAACATGCCCACCAGCTACGGGCGCGCGAAGTACACCGTGCCGCGATCGCTGTTCCGACACGTCGCGGCCCGCGACGGTGGCTGCCGCTTCCCCGGCTGCGACCGGCCGGTCAGCTTCTGCGACGCGCACCACATCCGCTACTGGCGCCACCACGGCCGCACCGATCTCGACAACTTGGTGCTCCTCTGCAACCGCCACCACCACCTCGTCCACCAACACGACCTGCAGGTGAAGCTCCTCCCCCACGGAGACCTCCACGTCACGTGGCGTGACGGCCGAGAGCGCATCAGCCATCCACGCGGCGCACCACCCGGTCGACCACCCACATAGGTGTCAGGGTCTTCGCGAGCGAGGCAGAATCGCGACATGCGAATCGGCATCGCGCACCACTTCGGCTGGGCCGTGGCCGTCACGGCGTCGGACGACCACGTCGTCGTCGACCGTCGACGGATCGAGCTCATCGAGCCCGGCCTGCCGGCGGCACCGGTCCACCACGAAGGCGGCCCACACGAACTCCATCGGCGGGGCGAGCCGTTCGACGACGATGCGCTCGCGGTGTTGGTCGCCGCTGTGCGCGCGTCGGCCCTTCGCGCCACGGCGGCGTCACTCGACGAGCTCACGGCTGCGGTGTCCGAGCCGATCGTCTCGATGTCGCTGCGCGCATGGCCGGCCGACTTCCCCGACGACGTTGCCACCCAACGCCGGGTGCCCTACGAGAGCAACGCCGACTCGGTGATGTATCGCCAGGTGCTGGCCGAGCTGGCACGCGAGCGCGACTGGCACGTGCACCTGTACGACGCCAAGCACGTCGAGGCCGAAGCGACCCTCATCCTGGGTCGACGAGCGCACGACGTGCTCCACGGCCCTCGCATCACGCTGGGACCGCCGTGGTCGAAGGACCACCGAATTGCCCTCGCGGCAACGATCACGGCAACGACCACGGCAACGANNACGACCACGGCAACGACCACGGCAACACGCTGACCGGACGGACGTGCGTGTGGCCAGTAGGTTGACTGCGTGCCCAGACGTGCCGTTCGGCTCGCCGTGGTCGCAGCTCTGTTGCTGACGGCATGTCAACCCAACCGCTTCGTGAGCGGCTGGATCACGTACTGGAGCGCCACCGGCGGACGGGCCACCGTGGGCGACAGCACCATCTCGCCACTGTTCAGCGAGGTGTCGCTGCTCTGGTACGGCACGACGCCATCGGGCAGCACCACTGCCGACGGCAAGATCCATCCGCTGTCGTCCACGAGCAACCTGGCCACCACGGTCGCGACCATCCGCGGGCAGGGCCTGCCGGTCATCCCCACCATCTTCGACAGTGCCGCAGCCGGCCAGTTGAAGGGCATCCTCGCCGACCAGATCACGCGGGCCGACCACGAGCAACAGATCCTGAACCTCGTCACCAGCCAGGGGTACGACGGCATCGACCTCGACTACGAGGTGTTCGCGTTCGGCGACCACATCACCAAGTCGGGCACGCAGCTCACCACCGACTGGGTGAACTTCGTGCACGAGCTCGCCACGCTGCTGCACGATCACGGCAAGCTGCTGTCGGTCACCGTGCCGCCGGTGTGGAACGGCGGCAGCTCGGGGTACACGGTCTACGCGCAGGACCAGATCGCCGATGCGGTCGACCGCCTGCGGCTGATGGTCTACGACTTCAACATCGGTTCGCCGGGGCCGCTGGCGCCGATGTCGTGGGTCAACTCGGTCATCGCCTACTCGAGCGCGAAGGTGCCGGCGTCGAAGCTCCAGCTCGGCGTGCCCACCTACGGCCGCCACTGGGCGACGCAGAAGAACTCGAAGGAGGTGTGTCCCGACGGCGCGCTGTCGCACTCCGACTTCACGATGAAGGAGACGGCCGGGCTGGCCGCGGCGCACAAGGTGACGCCGGTGCGCGATCCCGCCGGCTCGGGTGAGCTCACCTTCTCCTGGGACCAGGTGGTCACCGGCCGGCGCACGAAGCCGATCACGCCACCGGTGTGGACGCCGCCCACGGTGACCATCCCGGTGATCGACGACACTGCCGACACGGTGGGCCTGCAGCCGGCGGTTCGCCTCGCACCACCAGAGACGCCGGTGACCTGCACCGTGCACCACGTGGTGTTCGCTCCCGACGCGGGCAGCGTGCGCCAACGCGCCGACGCGGCGGTGGCGGCCCACTGGAGCGGCATCATCCTGTTCGCGCTGGGCTACGAGACCACCGACATCTACTCGTCGCTCGCCGGAGTGGGGGCGCAGCGACCCGACGGGTTGCCCACCGCCACGCTCGACGCGGTCCAGGTCGACGGCTCCACCGTGCACATCACGGGGCAGGCGTGGCACCCCGAGTTCGACCTCCCGGTCGCCGTGCACCTCACGCTCACGCCCACCGGCGGTGGTGCCGCGGTGTACGACGAGACGGTCACGGCCGACACCGTGCGCGACGCCGTGCCGGCCGGGCTGGGGCCGTACCACGGCTTCGACGTGAGCGTGCCCAACGTGCTCCCCGGCAGCTACCAGGCGTGCAGCACGCTGGTGCTGTGGGGCGGCGTCACCGGCACCTCCGGCTGCCAGCCGGTCACTGTCACGTAGTGGCCGTGCCGGGCGGCCTCCGCATTACCGCGCGGTAACCGCCGCCTCCTACACTGACTTCACACGTCGCTCGGCGCCATCGCGCCCGCCAGGAGGTCACCAATGTCTGGTTCGTACATCGTCGCCGGAGCCCGCACGCCCATCGGCAAGATGAGCGGCGCGCTCGCATCGTTCAGCGCTGCCGATCTCGGCGGCTTCGCCATCAAGGCCGCACTCGAGCGCGCCGGGGTGGCGCCCGAAGAGGTCGAGCACGTCATCATGGGCCAGGTGCTCATGGCCGGTCAGGGCCAGGTGCCCTCCCGCCAGGCCGCGGGCAAGGCGGGCATCCCGATGAGCGTGCCCAGCGTCAACATCAACAAGGTGTGCCTGAGCGGCCTCAACTCCATCTACCTCGCCAACCAGATGATCCAGGCGGGCGAGGCCGACATCGTGGTGGCCGGTGGCATGGAGAGCATGACCAACGCCCCCTACCTCGCGGCCGGTGCCCGCAGCGGCTTCCGCTACGGCAACACCGAGCTTGCCGACGCGATCATCAAGGACGGCCTGTGGTGCGCGTTCGACGCCTGCCTGATGGGCCTGGGCACCGAGCGCTACGCCGCCGGCATCACCCGCGAACAGCAGGACGACCTGGCGATGAAGAGCAACGTGCGTGCCGCGGCCGCCATCGCCGCCGGCCGCTTCGCCGACGAGATCGTGCCGGTGAGCATCGCGCAGCGCAAGGGCGACCCGAAGATCGTCGACACCGACGAGGGCGTGCGCGCCGACACCACGATGGAGAGCCTCGCCGGGCTGAAGCCCGCGTTCGACAAGAGCGGCACCATCACCGCCGCCAACGCGTCGCAGATCAGCGACGGCGGATCGGCAGTGGTGCTGATGAGCGAGAAGGCCGTCAACGACCGCGGCGTGAACCCACTCGGCCAGTTCGTGAGCTACGGCATGGTGGCCGGGCCCGACAACGCGTCGCTGCTGCACCAGCCGAGCCGCGCCATCCAGAAGGCGCTGCAGCGCGCCGGCCTGAGCATCGGCGACGTCGACCTGTTCGAGATCAANNCTGCGCCGGCGCGGCGGCGGCACGGGTGCGGCGGCACTGTGCGGCGGCGGCGGTCAGGGCGACGCCATCGTGCTGCGCACCATCTGGCATTAACGACATCTGGCACTGACGGCGACACTTCATGACAGGGGTTGACACATTAGGCCCCTCCCTGTAACGTAACCGCAACATACACGCCGGGGATTCGCCGCACCTTCCGGGCTGATCGCCAGCGTGAACCAAGATCTGGGGTACCACCTCTGGAGCTGGCCCGTCCGCCCGCTACCAGGTCCAGGAGTGGTACCCCGGTTTCGTTTTTCCGGGANNGGCAGGCCGCTGGCGATGCGCGTGACCTTGACGCCGAAGGGCTTCATCATGCGGGCGATGTACATCGCCGTCACCTCACCCTCGGTGTTGGGGTTGGTGCAGAGAATGACTTCCTGCACCTCCTCGGGTTCGATGCGCGCGAAGAGCTCCTTCATCTTCAGCTGCTCGGGCCCGATGCCCTCGAGGGGACTCATTGCGCCCAGCAGGACGTGATAGCGGCCCTTGAACTCACCCGTCTTCTCGATGGCGACGATGTCGCGCGACTCCTCCACCACGCACAGCACGCCGGCGTCGCGCCGGTCGTCGAGGCAGATGGGGCACAGCTCGCCCTCGGCGAAGTTCCAGCACCGCTCGCAGAAGCGCACCCGTGCCTTCGCGTCGGTGAGGGCGTGCGCGAGCCGGAGCACGTCGTCGGCGGGCACCTTCAGCAGGTGGAAGGCGATGCGCTGCGCCGACTTGGGGCCCACCCCGGGCAGGCGGCCGAGCTCGTCGATGAGGGTCTGGACAGGTGGTGTGTAGACAGCCATGGGTCACTCTTCGATGACCTGCGAGCCCGGAAAGGCCTGCAGCAGTCGGTCGGTGGGCGACTGCACGCTCTCGGGTGGCGCATCGACCAGGTCGGTGATGTCGACGTCGTCGTCGTCGGGAGGCGGTGGCGCGGCCCGTTGCAGCGGCACCACGTTGTCGTCGTGCGCGGCCGCGCCGTCGACCACGAGCACCACCTTCACCGCGCCGCCCACGGCCTTCACGATGGCCGCTTCGAGATCGCCGAGGTGCTGCTGGCACTTCGCGCGGTGCGGCTCGTTGGGCGCGCCGACCACGACCGCGCCGTCGCGTTCACCGATGAGCTTGGTGGCCGCGTAGATGGCGCGGGGCAGCGAGCGCAGACCGGTCATCACATCGCTGGCCCACACCTCCACCGCGCGCTCGGCGAGCGACCCGACAGGGGCTGCAGGCTGCGCCGACGGCGGCACGGAGACGAGCGTGGGCCCCGACGCAGCAGCTTCGACAGGATGGCCAAGATGGCCAGGCGCTACCGCACGCACGTCGGGCGCGCGAGTCTCGGCTGCAGGAGCCTCGGGCGCCCGAGTAGATGTCGGGGCAGGTGTCGGGGCAGGTGTCGGGGCGGGTGTCGCCGTGCGGGCGCGACCGCCCAGCGCGGCGCGGCCCGTGGACGGATCGACAGGGGCCGGTTTGGCCACCGGACCTGCTGCCGCGGCCGACGCCACCTGGTGCTCGAGCCGCTCGACGCGCTCGAGGATGACCGTGATGTCGAGGCTCGCCTGCTCGTGGGTGAGCTGCACCAGCGCCACCTCGAGCAGCAGCCGCGGGTCGGGCGCGTGACGCATCTCGACGAGCATCTCGCCCAGGCGCTCCATGGCGCGCACGATGGCGGCCGCGCCCATTCGCTGGGCGAGCGCCGACACCTCGGTGGCGCGCTGCGCGGGCAGCTGCACGAGCTCGGGCGCCATGAGCGAGAGGAAGCAGTCGCGCAGGTGACGCACGATGTCGTCGGTGAGCGTGCGCGGGTCGCGGCCCTGTTGCACGGCGTGGGCGACCACCGTGAGGGCACGCCCGGGATCGTGCTCGATGAACGCCTCGAGGAACTCGTCGAGGGGCGTGGTCTCGATGGCCATGCCACCGCTGGCAGCCACCAGTTCGAGTGCCGACACCGTGTCACGCGCCGATCCGCCGCCCTGGCGCAGCACCGACTGCAGTGCCTCGTCGTCGAGCTCGATGCCGGCATCGCCCGCCAGCCAGCGGATGTGCGACTCCATGACGTCCATGGGCAGCAAGTGGAACTGCAGGTGCTGCGTGCGGCTGCGGATGGTGTCGCTCACCTTCTGCGGGTCGGTGGTGGCGAGGACGAACACCACGT
>PMCN01000100.1 GCA_003154135.1 Acidimicrobiaceae bacterium | reverse complement strand
GGCATCGAGGGCCTGGTGCACATCTCCGAGATGAGCACGCACCACGTCGACTCGCCCGAGCAGGTCGTCACCCCCGGTGAGGAGCTGTGGGTCAAGATCATCGATCTCGACCTGGCCCGTCGCCGCATCAGCCTGTCGATCAAGCAGGCTGCCGAGGGCGGCGAGCTCGCCGAGGAGTACCGCCAGCACTTCGAGATCGACGAGCACGGCAACTGGACCGCCGGTCAGGACGACTCCGAGCGCGAGGCCGCCTGGGCCGAGTACTACCAGGAGAACCCCGACGCGGTGCCCGGCGAGGCCGAGGCTGTCTCCGACACGCCGCCGGTCTCCGAGCCGCCGTCCGCCTGATCACGCCGAGGTGGCATCGTCACGTGCGCGTGACGATGCCCTTCTTCGCGACCATCGTCAGGTGAGCTTGACGATGCCCATCTTCACGGCCATCAGCACGGCCTGNNTGGTTCTTCACCGTCTTCTGGCTGATGTACAGCCGCGTCGCGATCTCGGTGGTGCCCAAGCCGTCGGCCACGAGCTGCAGCACCTCTTCCTCGCGGGCCGAGATGATGCCGTCGGTGTCCTTGCGCACCTCGGTGAGCATCGCCTCGGCCAAGTTCGGTGACATCACTCGGTCGCCATTGGCGGCGAGGTGGATGGCCTGCACGACGTCGCTGATCGACGAGTCCTTGGTGAGGTATCCGACTGCACCTGCCTTCAGCGCGCGATCGATGACCTCGCGGTCGATGTGCATGGTGAGCATCACGACCCGCATCCGTGCGTCGGCGCCCATCAACTGGCGAGTGGCATCGATGCCGTCGGTGGTCGGCATCGAGACGTCCATGAGCACGACGTCGGGCCGGTGGGCGAGAGCCACGCGCACGCCCTCGGCGCCGTCGCCCGCCTCACCGACGACCGTGATGCCTTCGCTCTCGAGCGCGCGCCGCAAACCCTGGCGCAACATGGTGTGATCGTCGACGAGAACGACGGTGATGGCCATCAGCTCGATGTCTCCCTCTGGAACTCGATCCGCATCTCGGTGCCGTCGCCGTTGTCGAGCGACCGCACGGTGAGCGCTGCATCGAGGCGGTGGGCCCGCTCACGCATGCCGACCAGACCGTAGCTGTCGGGGCGCGGGGTCTTCGCGTCGAGTCCGACACCGTCGTCGCGCACGGTGAGCGTGACCGTGTCGCCCGTGCGGCGGGCCGCGACCATGATGTGCTGCGGTTCGGCATGCCGTTCGGCGTTGACGATGGCCTCACGCACGATCTGCCACAGCTCGCGCTCGACGATCAGCGGCAACCGTTCGTCGAGGCGGATGTCGCAGTGCGTGAGGATGCCACTGCGCTGCTGCACCCGTTCGAGGAAATCCGCCGTGGTGGAAGCCAGGCTGCGAGTCTCGGTGACGTCGGTGCGCAGGTCGTAGAGCGTGTCGCGCACGTCGGTGACCACGGCGGAGATCTGCTCGCGCAGCTCGCGCAGCACCGGCGTGACGTCGCTCTCGCCGGTCATCGAGATGGCGCGGTCGACCTCGAAGCCGATCATCGCCAGTGACGAGCCGACGTGGTCGTGAAGGTCGCGAGCGATGCGCGATCGTTCCTCGTCGGCGGCGAGGGTGCGGATGCGCAGGAACATGCGAGCGTTGTCGATGGCGATGCCGAACGGCTCGGTGAGACCGTGCACCACCTCCGCGTCCTGCTGGCCGAAACCCGATTCGCTGTTCGACTCGACAGCGATCATGCCGATGAGCGAGCCACGAGCGCTCAACGCCGCGTACAGACCCGAGCGGGCGGCGGGCGACACCCCTTCACCTGCCGGCAGGCGGTCGATGCGCACGGTCTTCGGTGAGGCCATCGCGGTCTGCATGCCGTGCGGCAACTTGTCGAGTGCGAAGGCGCGTGGCAACTCGATGCCGTGGCTGCGCGCCGGCACCATGCGTTGCGTGGTGGTGTCGGCGACGAACACCGTGAGCGCGTCGTGGCGCACCATCGTGCGCATGCGACCGATCGTGGAGTCGAGCACGTCGTCGAGGTCGAGCGACGCGGGCAGGGTCTGGGCCACCCGCTGCAGGGCGAACAGCAACGAGTTGGCCTCGGCGAGCTTGCTCACGCGGTCGTATGCCACCTGCTGCTGGCGGGCCGCGTCGAGCGCAGCGCGGTGCGCGAGCCCGCTCGTGAACGCGACCAACCCGAGCAGGGCGGCCCACAGCGCGCCGTCCTGCAGCCCTGGCCGTGTGCCCACGTTGGCCGTGTGCTGCACGGTGACGACCGCAACCGCGGCCGCGGATGCGTATGCGCTGAACACCGCGCCCGATGCGAAACCGGCGAGGAGGCCGGTGGGAACGAAGAAGAGCACGAATGGCGACGCCCACGCGCCGCTGAGCATGACGAAGGCCGTGTTGAGCGCCTGCTCGACCACGATGCGCATGCGCACGTTCTGGTCGTTGCGGTAGGGCGCCGGGCGGATGCACGCGACGACGGTGGAGATGGCGGCAACGACGACGATGACGCCGAGGCTCCAGTTGTGCCACGACAGGTCGGGCACGGCGCGCACCAGGGCGCCGACGAGGGCGGCGATGCGGAACGGCCACAGCGGCGCGGCCGCCAACGTGGGGACCATGAGATCGTTGGCGGCGCGCTGGTGGCGGCGCTCGATGCCTGCCGGTGGTGTGCGGTTCGCCCGCCGACGTTCCACCAGCGGCCAGCTGAGTCCGTGGGGGTCGGTGGGCGACCCGCCGCGCGACGCCCGGAGTTGATCGGTGTCGTCGGCCACGGGGCGATGCTACTGACGCAGCCCGGGCACCGTCGGCGACCAGGCCCGCGGGTACGGTTGATCCATGATCCTGGTTGGGCTCACCGGCGGCATCGGTTCGGGCAAGTCCACCGTCAGTGCGGCGCTCGCCGAGCGTGGTGCTGTGGTCGTCGATGCCGATGCCATCGTGCGCGACGTGCAGCAGCCCGGCTCGCCCGTCCTCGCCAAGCTGGCCGAGCGTTTCGGCGCGCAGGTCATCGCCGCCGACGGCTCGCTCGACAGGGCAGCACTCGCGGCAGTGGCGTTCAGCGATCCTGAAGCCCTCACGGCACTCAACGGCATCGTGCACCCCGCCGTCGCCGCCGAGATGAACCGCAGGGTCGCGGCCGAGGTGACCACCGATCACGTCGTCGTGATGGACATCCCGCTCCTCACCGAGAACCCCCGTGAAGGCCTGCAGGGCAAGATCGTGGTCGACGTTCCGGTCGAGACGCAGGTGGAGCGGCTGGTGCGCTACCGCGGGTTCGACGAGGCCGACGCACGCGCCCGCATCGCCCGCCAGGCGACTCGCGAGCAGCGGCTGGCGGGAGCCGACTTCGTGGTCGACAACGGCGGCGAGGTCGCACGACTCGCGCCGCAGATCGAGCGGCTGTGGGCGTGGCTCACGTCGCTGCCGCAACTGCCCGCCGACTACGACTTCACCGGTCGCAAGGACGGGGTGGGCAAGGGCGACCAGGCTCCCGCCTGAACCGCGCGTTCCCGCAAGAACCGCGCGTTCCCGACGACCGCTGCCCCAACGTCTAGCCGATCGGGCAGGACCGCGTCGGGCGCCGTGCGATGTGATCGCAGGGTGCGCCGTCGGCGCGGGCTGTGACCCAGAGGGAGCAAGCTGATGTCGAACGTGCCGCAGGGAGCGTCGCTGTCGGAGGACGGCCAGTGGTGGTGGGACGGTGCCGAGTGGCAGGCCGTGCAGGGCGTCGTTGGGCAGGGCGGCGCCACGGAGCACGCGAGCGCCAACATCGCAGCCGCCGCGCACATCGTGCACTTCGATCGCGCGACCTACGACTGGTACGCCACCAACGGTGGGTGGTGGACGGGCTACGGGGCCGGCATGTTGCAAGCGGCCGGCGGTGACGAGATGGCCACTCCGCCCGCGTACCAGAACGGATGGGAGTGGCTGGACGGCTACCAGTGGGCCACGATCGACGCAGCGACCGGTCACGCGCGGCGCGATCCCATGGACTTCAACAGCCTCCCGGAGGAGACGAAGAAGCGGATGTTCGACGACGCCGCCGAGGAGCACCGCCGTGAGGAGTACTCGCGCACGCACCAGGAGGTGATGTACGAGGACGGCTCGACGATGACCCAGGAGCAGCACGAGCAGAAGGAGATCCGCGAGACGCTCGAGCGCCTCACCGGGTTCGAGCTCGGGCACCACGAGGACAACGAACCCGGCGAAGGACCGGGCGAGTCGCCGCCTGGCGCGTCGGGCGGCTGACGGTTCGTCATGCGGGCCCGAGCGGGTGACGCACACGAACATCCGTTCGCTCGCTAAGCTGGTCACCGTGCCCGACTTCAAGGTGGTGTCCGACTATCAACCTGCCGGCGACCAGCCGGCTGCCGTGGCCAAGTTGGCCGAAGGCGTGCTGCGTGGCGACCGCTTCCAGACGCTGCTCGGCATCACCGGCTCCGGCAAGAGCGCCACCATCGCCTGGACCATCGAGGCCACGCAGCGGCCCACGCTCATCCTGGCGCCCAACAAGTCGCTGGCCGCACAGCTCACACAGGAGATGCGCGAGTTCTTCCCGAACAACCGGGTCGAGTACTTCGTGAGCTACTACGACTACTACCAACCCGAGGCGTACATCGCGTCGAGCGACACGTACATCGAGAAAGACTCGTCCATCAACGACGAGATCGATCGGCTGCGGCACTCGGCCACGGCAGCGTTGCTCACCCGCCGCGACACCATCGTGGTCGCGTCGGTCAGCTGCATCTACGGCATGGGCGATCCGGCCGAGTACAAGGGCCAGCTCCTCGAACTGCACGTCGGTGTCGACTACGACATGCGCAGCATCCTGCGCCGCCTCGTCGACCTGCAGTTCGACCGCAACGACATCGCGCTCGGACGCGGCAAGTTCCGCGTGCGCGGCGACACCATCGAGGTGCATCCGGCGTACGACGAGACGGTGCTGCGCATCGANNATCGAGATGTTCGGCGACACGGTCGATCGCATCACCGTCGTCGACCCGCTCACCGGCGAGACGTTGCAGGAGCACAGCGAGATCCTCGTCTTCCCGGCCACTCACTACGTGGCGGGCGACGAGCGCATGCGCCGCGCGGTGGTGGGCATCGAGGCCGAGCTGCAGGAACGGCTGGCGTGGTTCGAGGCCAACGGCAAGTTGCTCGAGGCGCAGCGCCTGCGCATGCGCACGCAGTACGACCTNNTGCTCGTCATCGACGAGAGCCACGTCGCGGTGCCGCAACTGCACGGGCAGTACCTCGGCGACCTGCGCCGCAAGGACGAGCTCGTCGACCACGGCTTCCGCCTGCCGAGTGCGCGCGACAACCGTCCGCTGCGGTTCGAGGAGGTGCTCGAGCGCATCAACCAGTGCGTGTTCATGTCGGCCACACCGAGCGCCTACGAGATCCAGCACAGCAGCCAGGTGGTCGAGCAGATCGTGCGTCCCACCGGCCTCGTCGACCCAGAGGTGGTGGTGAAGCCCACGAAGGGACAGATCGACGACCTCATCGAGCTCGTCAACGACCGCGTCACCCGCGGCGACCGCATCCTGGTCACCACGCTCACCAAGAAGATGGCCGAAGACCTCACCGACTACCTGCTCGAGCAGGGCCTGCGGGTGCGCTACCTGCACAGCAACATCGACACCATCCAACGCATCGAGATCCTGCGCGCCCTGCGCCTCGGCGAGTTCGACGTGCTGGTCGGCATCAACCTGCTCCGCGAGGGCCTCGACCTGCCCGAGGTGAGCCTGGTGTGCATCCTCGACGCCGACAAGGAAGGCTTCCTGCGCAGCGAGACGTCGCTCGTCCAGATGATCGGTCGAGCAGCGCGCAACGTCGACGGCCAAGTGGTGATGTATGCCGACAAGATCACCAACTCGATGGAGAAGGCCATCGGCGTCACGCAGACCCGACGGCTGACGCAGCTGGCGTACAACGCCGAGCACGGAATCGACCCGCAGACCATCCGCAAGGCGGTCGGCGACATCCTCTCGCTGCTGCGGCCCGACGACTCGTCGCCCGTGCCGGGCAAGGGTCAGCGCCGCAACCGCGAGCGCGAGAAGGTGCAGCGCGAACTGAAGACGCTGCCGCAGCAGGAGCTCGCCCGCCTCATCCAGACGCTCGAGGAGGAGATGCACGAGGCCGCCGCCGAGCTGAAGTTCGAGTACGCAGCCCGTCTGCGCGACGAGGTCAACGAGCTACGGCGAGAGCTGCGCGACGCCGGCTGACCCCGACTCTCAGAAGGTGCTGACGAGCGGGGCGCTCAGCACGGTCGACAGCGAGTCGGCGGGCTGGGGGAGTGCGAAGAGGTAGCCCTGGCCGAGGCGGCAGCCCAGACGAACCAGGCGGTCGCACTGCAGCTGGGTCTCGATGCCTTCGGCGATCACGCTGAGGCCGGCTTCGGTGGCCATGGCGATCATCGCCTTCACGACGACGGGCTCGCGGTCGCCGTTGACCACCTGGCTGGTGAAGCGGCGGTCGAGCTTGACGCCGCTGATGGGCAGCGAGGTGAGGGTCTCGAGCGAGGCAAAGCCGGTGCCGAAGTCGTCGAGCACGAGCTGCACACCCAGGTCGGCCACGGCGACGAGCTCGGCACGGATGGCCGACGGGAGCTCGAAGGTCTGCCGCTCGCCGAGCTCGATGGACAGCGCGTCGGCCGGCACCTTGTGCTTGTCGAGCATCGCCTTCACCGACGCGAGGAGGGTGTTGTCCATCTTCGTGTCGAACTCGAAGTTCACGGTGAGCACGAGGTTGGGAACGATGTGACGGAACTCGGCGAGGTGCATCAGACCGTCGTCGAGGATGCGGTCGAAGAGGGCACCGAGGAGGCCTGCCTGTTGCACCAGCTTCAGGAACTGATCGGGCTCGCGCACGCCATCGCGGGTCTGCCAGCGGGCGAGTGCTTCGATGGCGACGACCGCACCGGTGCGCAGGTCGACGATGGGCTGGAAGTAGGCGGTGATGGCGCCGAGCTCGATGGCTTGCTCGAGCGCGGAGACCTCGGTGAGGTCGGTGGTGGGCGCGTAGCGGGTGGTGTGCGCCTCTTCGAGGTGATCCTCCGCCTCGGCGACCGCGCCCTCGAGACCCGTCTCGTGGTGGCGCCGGGAGAGGCCGATGTTGATCGAGATGTCGGCCTCGGCGAACGCATGGCGCATGGCCAACTCGATCTGGCTCACTTCGGCCTCGCTCATGCCGACCATGAGCACGCCGATGCGGTCGCCGCTGAGACGGGCACCGAAGTGGTGGTCGCCGAGGATGGTGCGCACCATGCGGCCCGCCGCGCGCAGCTGATCGTCGCCGGCCTGGTGGCCGTGCAGCTCGTTGCTGCGCTTGAGGTCGTTGAGCTCGACCACGATGGCCGCCGCGGACTCTCCGAACTCGTCGCAGTAGTGCTCGTCGCGGCGCAGGCGCTGCTCCCAGTCCTGCCGTGTGGCCAGGCTGGTGAGCGGGTCGGCGGCGCCGGGCACGCTCTCGGTGACGCGCTGCTCGGCGGCTCGACGTTCGGCGGCGAGCGTGCGCTCGCTGCCGGCCAGGGCTCCGAGCACGATGGCGAACGCGGTGGCCTCGCGGCGCGTCTCGTCGATGATGGTCTGGCTGGTGGCCGCATTGCCGAACCCGATGAGCTCGCCGAACGCATCGCCGTTGGGCAGATGGATGGGCGCCGTGAGGCGGCTGGCCGCGTGGGTGCCGATGTCGGGGGTCACCTGCTGGTGGTTGCGAATCGTGCCGCTCGGGTCGACCACTGCGATCGCGTGGTTGATGCCGCCGGTGGTGCGTGCCAGCACCCAGGTGGGCAAGCCGGAGGTTGCGGAGAGGTGTGCAAGGACGCCGAGCGACGCACGCGAGAAGTTCGTGTCGTGAGCCGCACCGTTCGTCATGCTTTTCATATCGGCATCACTCCTGGTGAACTTGAACCTTCCTCCGTGAAAGGGAACACACGTTCGTGTTGCGTGGTACTCTGTCCGCATGTCACACCACGTCGTGCCTGGCCATCGGGCACCTAGCCCTCGGTAGCCTCGCTCCATGGCCGCAGCCCCCGAAGCCAAGATCATCGTCCGCGGAGCGCGCGAACACAATCTGAAGAACATCAACATCGAGATCCCGCGCGATCGCTTGGTGGTCTTCACGGGCCTGTCGGGGTCGGGGAAGAGCAGCCTGGCGTTCGACACCATCTACGCCG
>PMCN01000082.1 GCA_003154135.1 Acidimicrobiaceae bacterium | reverse complement strand
CGCGCGTCGGTGTGGATGGCGTGCGTGCCCTGTGGCCCGCCGCCCTGCACCGCGGCCACGCGCAGCGACAGCGCCTTCGAGTCGCCGGACGTGTCGGCGAGAGGACTGGCGATCCACACGACGAGGGCGACCAGGAAGACCGCGACGCCCAGCCACTCGCCCTTGGGGTTGGCACCACGGACGCGCGCGAGCTGGGGCACGAAGGGCGACGGACCGGCGAGGGCGAACCCGATCTGGAACGTGAACCAGGTGAGCAGCAGCGCGCCGCCCACGCGCACGACGCCGATGAACGGGCCACCGGCTTGGCCGATGGCGAGACTGGCCAGCGGCACGCCGCCGAACGGGAAGCAGAAGCGCAACGCCTCCGCCAGGGTGTGCGCCGCCGGTCGGCCCACCACGCGCCAGCGGCCTCGCGGCGCCAGCCACGCGGCGACTGCGTGGAAGCCGGCGAACATCGCAGCCGCGACCAGGTAGCCGGGCGCGGTGAGGAACCACATCCAGGCCATGCCCGGGAACATCCAGCCGGCTCCGAACAACCAGCCACGGGTGAGCCGCTCGCGGCGCGTGGGGTCGTCGCCGAGCGCTGTTTCGAAGGTGGCGATGCCCACGAAGGCGAGCGGCCAGATGCCCCACGGCGGCAGCGCGGCCGCAACGAGCAGCCCGCCCACGAGCGCCATCAGGCTGCGGCGGGAGGGCAGGAAGCGGCGCGACATGGTGCGCCGACGCTAGCCGTGCCCACCCACGGTTGTGCGGACGAGGCCGTCGGGGATCACGCGCCGGGCGCGAGTTGGAGATGCACGACGAGCCGGAACTTGGTCGAGCCCGGCGGCGTGCAGGCGAACAGCGTGGCGGTGTCGGCGTCGGTCTGGTCGATGATGCGCAGCGCGTCGGGGTCGACCACCTCGCTGCTGACCACCGTGTAGACGAACCGACCGTCGGGCGTGGTGAAGATGACCTGATCGCCGGCGACCAGTCGGTCGATGTTGCGGAACGGCCTGTCGTGGCTGGTGCGGTGACCGGCGACCACCACGTTGCCGCGGTGGCCGGGCATCGCCGACCCGGGCCAGTGCCCGGGGCCCTTGTCGAGCGTGGTGAGCGTGACACCCTCGAGCAGCGTCTTGCTCACGTGCAGCTTGGGGATCTCGATGGTGCCGAGGACGGTGTAGGGCTCGGGCGCTCGCGGTTCGGGGGACGGCTCGGGAACGGGCAACGGCTCGGTGGTGGTGGGTGCGGCGGTGACGGGGTCGGTGGCGGCGACCGTGGTGGACGGTGCGGGCATCGTGACCGGAGTCGTCAGCGGCGTGGTGACCGGTGTGGTGACGGCCACCGTGGTCGACACGCTGTTCAGTGGCGCCGACTTGGTGACCGCGGCGCCGTCGCTGCACGCGCCGACGAGCAGCAGGGCGGCCAGGGCGAGGGCGGCTCGGGGGGCCTTCACGACGTTCAGTCTGCCACCGGGTGCAGGTGTGCACGCATGGCTGCGGCGGCCTGTTGGGCCGAGCGGATGCAGGCCGGCACGCCGATGCCGTGGTAGCTGGCGCCCGCGAGGGCCAGACCTGCCGGCAGCAACTGCTCCGCCCCGGCGACGGTGGTGGCGTGATGGGGACGGTACTGCGGGAACGCTCCGGCCCAGCGCGACACGCGGGCGTGCAGCGGCGCGAGCGTGAGCCCGAGGTGATGCCCCACCTCGTCGATGGCGGCCGTGAGCAGTTGCTCGTCGCTGAGGTGCAGCACCGGCAGGCCGTCGCGCCCGAGCGACACGCGCATCACCATTGCACCCGAGGCCTCCCAGTGCGACCACTTCTGCGACCCGAAGCTCGCCGCGGTGACCAGCCGTTGCATCGGCTTGGGAACGAGGTAGCCGCTGAGGCTCTGCATGTGCGCGGGCCAGTCGGCGGCAGCGATGGCGAGCGTGACCATCGCGACGTCGGCCGTGGGGATGGCGGCGAGCGTCGAGGCCACCTGCGGCTGCACGACGGTGAGGAGGCGCGCTGCGGCGGCGGCGGGGCAGGCGAGCACCACACCGTCGTACCGCTCGCCGTCGACGCGCCATCCGTCGCCGGCAGGCACGAGCTCGGTCACCGCATTGTTGGTGCGCACGTCGCCGCCGGCGGTGAGCACCGCCTGCAGCGTGGCGTCGACCAGCGCGCCCATGCCGTCGCGCGGCGCGTAGAACAGCGGTCCGGCGTTCGCGGCGGGCTTGGGCATCCGCCGGCCGGCGATGAGGATGCTCCGGCCCTTGCCGGCGAGGTCGGCGATCTGCGGCACCGCGGCAAGGCTGAAGTGGTCGGTGTCGGCCGCGTAGATGCTGCCCACCAGCGGGTCGACGAGGCGCAGGTGCACCTCCTTGCCGAAGCGGGCGCGCACGAAGGCCCCGAGTGAATCGGCGTCGAGGCTGGTGCGCGGGCGCAGCGGCTCGGTGGCCGCGCGCAGCTTGCCGGGCCAGGTGAGCAGCTTCGAGCGGGCGAGGGCCATCACGTCGGTGGGCATGCCGAGCAGCAGCCCCTGGGGGATGTCGTGCAGGCCCTCCCACCACACCGCGGCCTTGCCGGCAGCGGGTGACACGAGCTGGTCGCCCAAGCCCACGCTGCGGGCCAGTGCGGTGCCCCACGGCAGGCGGGCGAGGAACGCATCGGGACCCTCGTCGATGCCCGGATGGCCGGCGAACGGCGTGGTGAGCAGCTTGCCCCCGAGGCGGTCGGCCGCTTCGTAGACGGTGACGTGCGGAACCGGGCCGTCGGCGCTCGCCGCTGGATCGGTGAGCAGCGCATGCGCGGCGGCGAGACCGGCGATGCCTCCACCGATGACGGCGACGCGGCGCTCGGCGGCCATGGTTCAGCCCACCTCGACCACTCGGCGGGCGAGCGCCGCCATCACGTCGGGATCGTCGTTGACGCACTTCGTGCGGGCGAAGGCGATGCCGTGGCGAGCGGCGCGCGCAGCGGCCTCGATGTCGAGGTCGTAGAGCACCTCGAGGTGGTCGGACACGAAACCGACCGCGCTGACCAGCAGGCCCTTGGGGCGCTCGGCATGGTTCTCGGCGGCAGCCAGGTCGTCGATGACCTGCAGGATGTCGGGGCCGAGCCACGGCTCGGGTGTGCGCCCTGCGCTCTGCCAGGCGACGGCCCAGCGGCTCCACTGCCCGAGGCCCACGGCCGCGGCAACCGCGGTGGCTGTGGCGTGCAGCTGGTCGGGGTAGGGGTCGCCCGTGTCGATGATGCGCTGCGGCAGCGAGTGCGCCGTGAAGAGCACCTTCGTGTTCTCCGGCATCGTGGCCAGCTTCGCTGCGAGGTCGGTGGCGGTGAACTGCACGAAGGCGGGTTCGGTGGCCCAGCTCTCGATGCCCGCCACCTCGAGGCCGAGCGGCTCGGCCGCGGCGCGGGCCCGGTCGAGGTACTGGCCCACGCTGTACGCGGAGTAGTGCGGCGCGAGCACGAGCCCCACGATGCGGCGGAAGCCCTGGGCGGCGAGCTGCGCGACCGCAGCCTCCACCTTCGGCTCGGCGTGCTTCAGGCCGAGTGCGACGTGGTAGCGACCCTGTGCGACGCGATCGAGCGCGGTCTGCAGCGCGTCGCGCTGTGCCTCGGTGCGAGCGGCCAGTGGACTGGTGCCGCCGAGCGCGTCGTAGCGCGCTGTGAGCTCGGCGAGGGCTTCCGGGGTGGGCGGGCGGCCGCGGCGGATGTCGGTGTAGTACGGCTCGATCTCGTCGCGCGTGCGCGGCGTGCCGTACGCCATCAGCAGGACGGCGATGCGGCCGTCGGCAGTTCCGGCCGAGGTCATCGCGCGGTCGCCTCGTGCACGCGGGCCACCACGGCCGTCAGCACGTCGGGATCGGTGGGTGGGTGCACGCCGTGGCCGAGGTTGAAGATGTGACCCGGGTGCTGCGTGCCGTCGGCCAGCGCGTTGTCGGCCAGCACTGCGTCGGTGCCGGCCAGCGCCACGTCGGCGCCGGCGAGCGCGAGGACGGGGTCGAGGTTGCCCTGCACCACGAGGTGCTCGCCCATGCGGGCGCGGGCGGCGTTGATCGGGGTGCGCCAGTCGAGGCCGAGGATGGTGGGTCCGGCGGCGTACATGCTCTCGAGCAGGTGGTCGCAACCGACGCCGTAGTGGATGCCGGGCACGTCGGGGAACTGCGAACGCAGCTGGGCGAACACGGCCTGCGAGTGCGGTAGCACGAACGCGTCGTAGTCGGCGCGGCTCAACGTGCCGGCCCACGAGTCGAAGAGCTGGAAGGCGCGGGCACCGTTTGCGAGCTGGCTGGCGATGGACGCGACCGCGTGTTGCGTGAGCCGCTGCATCAGTGCGTGCCACAACACCGGCTCGGTGTGCAGCATGCGCTTGGTGTGCTCGTAGGTGCGGCTCGGCCGACCCTCGATGAGGTAGCTGGCCACGGTGAACGGCGCGCCGGCGAACGCGAGCAGGGGCACCTCGGTGGGCAGCGCTGCCGCGACGCGTTGCACCGTGTGCAGCACGTAGGGCGTGTCGGCCTCGGGCTCGAACGGGCGCAGGCGCGCCAGGTCGGCCGCCGAGCGGAACGGTTCGGCGCACACCGGCCCCGTGCCGGGAGCGACGTCGATGCCGAAGCCCACCGCGTGGGCGGGGACGACGATGTCGCTGTAGAGCACGGCCGCATCGACGCCGTAGCGGCGCACGGGCTGCAGCGTGAGCTCGACCGAGAGGTCGACCTGCTTGATGGCGTCGAGGATGCTGCCCTCACCGCGCAACGCCCGGTACTCGGGCAGGCTGCGACCGGCCTGGCGCATGAACCACACCGGCGTGTGTGCCGGCGCACGACCAGCCGCGGCGTCGAGGAAGGGCACACCAGAGGTCGTGTCGGAGGTGGTTGCCGTCATCGTCCGGCACGCTATCTGGCCACGTCGTGGACCAGGATGTTCCGCATGTCATCCAGTCTCTTCTCACTCGAGGGCAAGACCGCGCTCGTCACCGGCGGCAGCCGCGGCATCGGCGCGATGATCGCCCGCGGTCTGCTCGACGCCGGTGCCCGTGTCATCATCAGCTCCCGCAAGGAGGCCGAGCTCAACGAGTCGAAGCTCGAGCTCGAGCGCCACGGCGAGGTGCACGCCATCCGTGCCGACGTGAGCACGCTCGACGGTGTCGACCAACTTGCCCGTGAGGTGTCCGACGTGTTCCCGTCGCTGAGCATCCTGGTCAACAACGCCGGGGCCACGTGGGGCATGCCGCTCGACGACTTCAACGAGCACGCGTGGGACAAGGTGATGGACACCAACGTGAAGGGGGTGTTCTTCCTCACGCAGAAGCTGCTGCCCAACCTGCGCAACGCTGCTTCCTTCGACGACCCCTCCCGCGTGATCAACATCGGCTCCATCGACGGTCTGCACGTCAACCCGATGGACACCTACAGCTACGCCGCGAGCAAGGCAGGCGTGCACCACCTCACGCGCGCGCTCGCCCGCAAGCTCGGCCCCGAGCACGTCACGGTGAACGCCATCGCGCCGGGACCCTTCGAGAGCAAGATGATGGCCGCCACGTTGCGGGCCTTCGGCGACAACATCGCCAAGTCGGCTCCGCTCGGCCGCATCGGCCGCCCCGACGACATGGCGGGCGTCGTCGTGTTCCTGGCGAGCCGCGCCGGCTCCTACATCACCGGCGCGGTGATCCCCGTCGACGGCGGCATCGCCACCACCAGCTAGCGCCGGCCAGCCCGGCTAGCCGTTCGCCGCTACGGGGCGTTGGGCACCCACCAGCCGACGAGGTGGACCACCACGTGGGCGCTGCTCGACGCGACGATGCACAGCGATCGGGGCGCAGTGGGGCACGGCCATGCACCCACCCCGCCGTCGGTGCGTGCCTTCGTGACGGTGATGGTGAAGCGCAACGCGACGGCGTCGAGCGGGGCGAGGGTGGCGCGCAGCGGGATCCACTGGAGCGGCGCGGGTGCTCCGACCCAGCCGTCGGTGCCGATGCGGGCCTCGAGCACTCGCACGGGCGCGAGGGCCTCGAAGTGCACGCTGGATCCTGCACCGAACGGGTCGTCGGTGCGCAGGCCGCCGGCGGTGGCGTGCACACACGCGCGTCCGTCGGGCGGCCGGCTGGCCCACGCCACGTCGGCCGTGGAGGCGGCACCGACGGCGACGGTGATGGGCGCGAGCTCCCGGTCGCAGGGCCCGAGCGGCAGGCGCCCGGTCGCCGGGCCGGTGCCGGTGACGGCGTCGGGGTCGCGGTCGGCGAGGGCCGTGGCCGCCAGCCACTCGTTGCGTTGATCGGCGCCCATCGGCGAGGTGTGCACACCGTCGAACGAGATCCAGTCGGGGTGCTCGGCCGCCAGCGACGACCAGTCGGCCACCACCATCATCGGCCGCAGCTGCGACACCGCGAGCAGGCGATCGTTGAACGCGGCGGCGTTGACGCTCGACTTCGTGGTGTAGGCGTTCACCCAGACCACGCGGTGACCGGGCCCGATCTCGTCGAGCATGGCGTTGATGAGTGCGTCGGTGGCGCCGGTGGTGGGCACGCTGATGTTGAGATCGTTGGTGCCGAGGGCGATCACCCAGAGGTCCGGGTCGAACCCGCTGCGGCGGATGTGGCGCACCCCGTCGATGCCCGAGGTGGCGAGCGATGTGGAGAGGATGGTGCGGCGGCCGCTGCGCGCCTCCATCTGGAACGGCCCGAAGCCCTGCGCGGCCAGCACTCCGGGCATTCCTGCCCACCCGCCGACCGTGAGCGAGTCGCCCACCACCGCGACCGGCCCCGACGCGCGCTCGGTGCTGTCGGCGTAGTACGACGCCGGAGTCGTGNNGTGGCGTCGGCGGCAGCGCGGGGCACGACGGGGCACGCACCAACTGTCGCCGTCATCACCACCGTCGCGACGAGCGCCCTGACCCGCATCGGTCGAGTATGCCGTACCGGGTGGTGCAGTTGTGGGTCCCCGCGACGCCGATAGAGTTGCGAGACCACGTTTTCGGGGCCCGCCCGGCCGCGTGGCCCTTTTCCTCATGACGCAGCATCACCCTGATCTTGCCGCTGAGCAGGAGTTCATCAACTTCGCCTACCGCTGCCTCGAGCAGAGCAAGGTCGACGCCTGGAAGCTCCGTGGTCTCCACGAGGGCACGCTCGGTGGCACCTTCCAGGCCCGCTACGAGCGCGATGTGTTCGACGAGGCCGTCTTCAACCGGCTCACGCAGCTCGATCTGGGCGATGCCGCGCTCGTCTTCGGCCGCATCGACCGGGCCGACGACGGTTCGGGCGTCGAGAGCTTCCACATCGGGCGCCTCGCCGTGGCCGACGAGCATGCCGACCCCGTGGTGGTCGACTGGCGGGCGCCGGTCGCCGAGCCGTTCTACCGCGCGACCGGCCGTGAACCGCTGGGTCTGGTGCGTCGCCGGCACTTCCACGTGCAGGGGCGCCAGCTGCTCGGCATCGAGGACGAGCTGTTCGGTGCGGGTCATCTCGGCATCGGTGCCGAAGACCAGACCGGCGACGAGACCGGCGACCAGACCGGCGACCAGNNATCCAGGGCGAGCAGGACGAGATCATTCGCTCGCCGCAGGCCGGTGTGCTGGTGGTGCAGGGTGGCCCCGGCACCGGCAAGACCGTGGTGGCGCTGCACCGCGCCGCCTACCTGCTCTACACGTACCGCTTCCCGCTCGAGGATCAGGGCGTGCTGGTGATCGGCCCCAACCGTGTGTTCCTGCGCTACATCGAGCGCGTGCTGCCGTCGCTCGGCGAGGCCGGCGTCGAGCAGGTGGTGCTCGCCGATCTCGTGCCCGATGTGCACTGGGCCCGCTACGGCGTCGACCGGCCCGACCCCGCGCTCACCGCCAGGGTGAAGGGTGACGCACGGATGAGCCTGGTCATCGACCAGGCCGTCACCGACCGCGAGCGCCACCTGCGCGACGAGTTGGTGGTGCCGTTCCGCACCGGGTTCGTGCGCCTCCGTCCCGACGAGTCGCATCGCATCGTGCGCGCCGCGCAACGACGCTTCCGCCGCCACAACGCTGCCCGTCGCTGGGTGGAGGGCGAGGTGTGGGCCGTCATGGCGGCGTCGTCGCGGCTCAGCGATGTCACGGCCACCGAGGTCAAGGACGCGGTGCGCAACATGCCCGAGGTGCGTCAGGCGCTCGATCGCATGTGGCCGGTGCTCACCCCGGCCCAGCTGCTGCACGACCTGTTCGGCAGCAAGGCGTTGCTGAAGCTGGCGGCGTCGAAGCACCTCACCGAGGCGGAGTACGGCTCGCTGCACCGCCAGCGCGAAGCCGACGTGGCCGACGTGCGCTGGACCGAGCACGACGTGGCCCTCCTCGACGAGGCGCGCAGCTACCTCGGACCCCGGCCGGGGAAGACCTCCAAGCACGAGGAGGCCGACGACATCCGCACCTACGGCCACATCGTGGTCGACGAGGTGCAGGACCTCACCCCCATGCAGCTGCAGATGGTGTCGCGGCGCAGCCTCAACGGCAGCATGACCGTGGTGGGCGACCTCGCCCAGGCCACCGGTGCCCTGGCGCCCGACGACTGGGACGACGTGCTGCGCTACCTGCCCGACCAGCGTGAGGCGCGGGTCATCGGGCTCAGCGTCGGCTATCGCATCCCGGGCCAGATCATGGAGCTCGCCAACAAGGTGATGATGGCGGCCACGCCCACCCTGCGCGCCCCCACCAGCGTGCGCACCGGCGACGAGCACCCCGAGTTCGTGTCGGTCGTCGCCTCGGAGCTGCTGTCGGCCGTGGTCGCGGCCACGAAGGAGCTCGACGCCGACATCGGCGACGGCAACATCGCGGTCGTCGTGCCCGATGCCATGTTCCAGTCGGTGTCCGGCGCGCTCACTGCGGCCGGCATCGAGCACGGTGAGGCCACGCGGTCGGGGCTCGAGATGGGCATCACCGTCGTGCCGGTCAGCGTCGTC
>PMCN01000091.1 GCA_003154135.1 Acidimicrobiaceae bacterium | reverse complement strand
ATCCAGCAGAACCAGTCGTCGTCGGCTGGCAACGAGTCGAGCCACGCGATGGTGCGATCGGCCACCCAGTCGGTGTGGTACCACTCGCGCTGGATGGCGTTGTCCCACACCTGCGGGGCACCCGTGTCGCCGCCGCCCAGTGCGTTCACCTCCAGCGAGCCGTCGAGCACCGGATAGAACATGCCCACCGCCTCGGGATGCTGCGTGGCCAGCCAGCGGGCGTAGTGCAACATGCCCTGGCCGCCGTGGGTGGCGGCCTCGAAGTGCTCGAAACCACGGTGCAGCCCGGTGAGCGGCTCGCGGGCGAAGCGGTTCTCGGGGAAGCGCAGGAACGGGTCGAGGAACGGCTCGAAGTGCGGCTTGCCGATGATGGCGGTTCGGTAGCCGGCGTCGTGCAGCACCTGCGCGACCGACGGCGCGTCGGGCGACAGCGGCACACCGTTCATCCACACGCCGTGCGTGCTGGGGTGCTGGCCGGTGATGATGGTGGACCGCGACGGCATGCACACGACGCTCTGCGGTTGCGCCCGCTCGTAGCGGTGGCCCTGCGCGGCGAGCCCGTCGATGACCGGCGTGCGCGCCACCGTGCCGCCGTTGCAACCGAGGGCGTCGTAGCGCTGCTGGTCGGTGGTNNTCGGTGGTGACGAAGAGGATCTTGCGCCCCATCAGTGGGCTCCGTTCTCGGGAGATTCGAGTTGCCGCTTCAGCTCGTCGAGCGCGCCTGCCGTGCCGCCACCGATGGTGAGGGCCATCGTGCGCGGATCGGCGTCGGTGGAGTAGACGACGAGGCACGACGACGGGTCGAGCTCGATGACGTCGATGGTGCCCCGGTGATGTCGGAACAGCGGCGCCGTGATGCGGTACTGGAACCGGCGCAGCGTGTCGTCGTTGACCAGGATCTCCTCGGGCATGGGCATGCCGGAGCCGAGCACGATGACGCGTTGGTTGCCCTCGACCGTGGAGCTGGTGATGCCCGGGAACCAGGTGGACAGTGCTGCCGCGTCGCGCACCCGCGCCCACACCACGTCGGCGGATCGCTCGATGCGGATGTGGTGACGGACCGAGCCCAACGTCATGCGCGGCAACCTAACATCTGGCAGTCAGACTGACACGAGTTTGCGGGCGTAGGCGACTGCGTGCTGCACCGACTCGGTGAACGCCTGACCCGTCCAGGCGATGTCGAACGCCGTGCCGTGGTCGACCGANNGGTACATGCACACGATGGCGTCGTACCGCCGGCGGTGCACCGCCTGGAAGAACACGGTGTCGGCCGGGTGCGGTCCGGTGGCATCGATGCCCTCGGCGCGGGCCGCGTCGATGGCGGGCGCGATGTGGTCGATGTCCTCGTGACCGAACAGCCCGTGCTCGCCGGCGTGCGGATTGAGGCCGCACACCGCGATGCGGGGCGCGGGCAGGAAGCGGCACAGCACCTCGTTCGTGAGGTGCACCACGTCGAGCACGCGCGACATGGTGACCCGTGAGATCGCGTCGGCCAACGACACGTGCGTGCTCACGTGCGTGACGGCCAGCGACGCGCCGTCGGGCAGATCGGTGGTGAGCATCATCGTCACCTTGTCGACCCCGCACAGCGCGGCGACGAACTCGGTGTGGCCCACGAAGCTCGGGTCGGTGAGCTGCGTGGCTTCCTTGTTCATGGGCATCGTCACGATGCCCGCCACCGTGCCGGCGAGCGCGTCGAGCGTGGCGCGTTCGACGTACGACTGTGCGGCGGCGCCGCTCGCAGCATCGAGCACACCTGGGCGGTGATCGGCTGCGGTGAGCAGACCGAGGTCGACGAGCGGGAACGTGTTCCAGTCGATCGTGAGACCGAGCAGTTCAGCACCGTGACGCAGGATGGCCGCGTCGCCGTACACGACGACGTCGTCGCCCAGGTCGCCCTCCACCCAACGGCGCAGCACGATCTCGGGCCCGACGCCCGACGGGTCGCCCATGGTGAGCGCGAGGGGTGGGCGAGTCACGTCAGTCATCGTGACCGCCCAACAGGTGGACCAACGCGTCGGGGCCACCGAAGCTGCCCGCCTTCGTGATCACGATCGGTCCGCCACCGGCCTGGTCGAGGCTCCATGGCATGCCGGGCGCCGCATAGCCAGCGACCAGACGCGGCTCGTCGCCCAGCAGCACCGCTGCGGTCTCGCCGCCGATGATCACCAGCGTGCGCACGTCGCCCACGTCGAGCCGGGCGCGCGCCTGGGTCGCGATCGCCGCAGCCACCTCCGACCGCAACTCGCCGTCGTGCGGTGTCGGGGCGATCACCTCGACGTCCGGCCGCGCGTCGCGCAACCGCACGAGCTGCGCATGAGATGTCGCATGTGCACTGCCGCACACCACCAGCACCGGTGCAGCCAGGCGGGGGCCGGGCTGGGCAACCGGGTGTCCGTCCCACGCCTGCGAGACGGCGCCTATGGCTCCCGCCGGGCCGGCGAGCAGGAAGTTGAGCTGCCACGCGGCGATGTCGTCGGCCAGCCGCAGCAGGGTGGGCGTGTCGGGCACGTCGCAACACGCGAGGCCGTCACCTCCGCGCAGCCACAGCCGCAGGTCGGCGGGCGAGCGCAGCACGCGGATGCCGGGGATGAAGTCGTCGATCACGCCCACGCGCTGCCGGTTGACGAACACGATGCCGTCGACACAGGTGCGACCCATCTCGGGCCAGCCGGCCAGCAGGAGCACGCGGGCACCGGTGACCGCCCGGCGAGCGCGCAGCTCGTGCACCCAGTTGCCGCGCAGGGTGGAGTCGATCTTGTGTGCGCTCCACGACGGCAGCGCCCGGTCGATGGTCACCGCGCGCGCGGCTGCTGCAGCGGGATCGAGGTCGCGCGAGCCGAGGTCGACCACGCCGAAGTCGGCCAGGTCGTCGATGGCGGTGGCCACCATCACCGGGTGATCGACCGACGAGAGCTCGGCGGCCACCTCGAGCGCGCCCGTGCGGTCGTCGGCAGCGACGAGCCACCCGCGTGAACCAGCGGTCATCAGTTCACCTTTCGGGCGTGGCCCTCCCAGTAGGGCTCACGAAGGTCCTTCTTGAGCACCTTCATCGCGCCCGACAGGGGCAACGGGTCGGCGCGGAACTCGACGCTCTTGGGCACCTTGTACCCGGCGATCCACTCGCGGGCGTGCTCGATGAGCTCCTGCTCGGAGACCGACGCGTCGCCGCGCAGCACCACGATGGCGTGCACGGCCTCGCCCCACTTCTCGCTGGGCACGCCGATGACCGCCACCTGCAGCACCGCCGGGTGACTCGCCAATGCGTTCTCGACCTCGGTGGAGTACACGTTCTCGCCACCGGTGACGATCATGTCCTTCAAACGGTCGACGAGGTAGAGGTAGCCGTCGTCGTCGAGGTAGCCGGCGTCGCCGCTGTGGTACCAGCCGCCACGAAAGGCCTCGGCGGTGGCGTCGGGCTTGTTCCAGTACTCGAGCATGTAGTTGCCCGACCGCGCGCACACCTCGCCCGTGTCGCCCACCTGCAGGAGGTTGCCTTCGGTGTCCTGGATCGACAGCACCACACCAGGCATGGGCAGGCCCGCCGAGCGCAGGAACTTGCCGCCCTGGCGATGCTCGTCGGGCCCGAGCAGGCACAGCACGCTGCTGCTCTCGGTCATGCCGTAGCCCTGCCAGATCTTCATGTCGGGATAGAGCGCGAGCACCCTCTCGAGCAGCGCCTGCGGCATCGGCGAGGCGCCGTACACGAGGTCGTCGAAGCTGGCGAGCCCGGACGGGCGGAACTCGGGATGTGCGAGCGTGAGGCCGATCATGGTGGGCACCATCACCGTGACCGTGGGCGCGTAGGTCTCGACGGCCTTCATCACCGCGGTCGGCTCGAACATGGGCACGATGACAGAGCGGGCGCCGAGCGCCGGCCCGCCGAGGACGCTGAACATCGAGGCCGCGTGGAACATCGGGGTCTGCAGCAGGTTCACCGTGTCGCGGCTCATGTGCAGGGTCATCATCACGTGGTACGCGTTGAGGATCTCGGCGCGCTGGTCGAGCAGCACACCCTTGGGCTGGCCCGTGGTGCCGCCGGTGTACATCAGCATCACCGGATCGGATTCCTCGCCCTCGTCGGGGATGATGGGTACCACGGAGCTGATGAGGTCGTCGTAGCTCACGGTGTGGGGCACGTCGCCCTGGCCGACGAGCACCACGTGCTCGAGGCCTGCCTCCTCCTTCACCTTGTCGATGAGGCCGGCGAAGAACGCGTCGACGAAGCACACCTTCGTCCCCGAGTCGCGCAGCACGTAGGCGAGCTCCTTGGGTGCCAACCTCAGGTTGAGCGGGTTGACGACTCCCCCGCCGAGGAACGCGGCGTGGTACAGCTCGAGGTACTCGGGCGAGTTGAGCATCAACAGCGCGAACCGGTCGCGGCGGCCCACACCCAACGACTGCAACCCGCTCACCACACGGCCCACACGGTCGAGGTGCTCGGCGAACGTGGTCGTGGCGCCGGTGGCCGCGTTGGTCGCGCACGGACGATCGGCGTTGCGCTGCACCGCAGGCAGCAGCAACCGGTGGTAGATGAGCTCCTTCATGCCCACACCCTATGTCTGAACGTCACAGGTCTGTACGAGAAAGGTCTGTACGAGAAAGGTCTGTGCGTCAACCGGCGAGCGCCGACTGGATGCGCTGCAGCCCCTCGACCAGCGCCGCGCGGTCGGCGTCGTCGAGGACGGCGAATGCCGGCAGCACCAAGCGGTCGGTGAGCTCCTCGGCCGCATCCATCTGCGCGTGCACCGCGTCGTCGATCACCGGCGCATCGTCGGCGCTCCAGCCGAACATCGCGATGTCGGCGGGTCGCTTCGCGAAGTGCGCCGTCTTCGTGTCGAGGCCCACAGCTCGCACAGCCACGAGGTGCGCGCTGCCGCGGTACTCGCGAAGGATGGTGACGAGCTGCATCGCCCTGCCGGGCAGATCGGTTGCCGCGGGCTCGGCGGCCACGCCGGCGAAGAGCGGGAGGGCATCGAGACTCGTGGCGGCCAACACCTTCTCGGCGGCGACGACGAAGGAGGCGAGGCCCTCGACGGCCGACAGCTTCGACCGGCCGTGCTCGGCCGAGCACTGCATGTACGCCGCGCCGGCGACTCGCGGCGGGCAGATGGCCTTCGCCGCGTTCCACAGGGCGGCCACCATCGACGGGTTGAAGTAGCCGAACGCCGACGACACCACGGCCGGCTCCACATCGCCGAGCACCCCGCCGCGGCCGAGCGCGTAGAACTGGAACGGGTCGAGGCCCAGCTCGGCTCCACGGGCGGTGGTGGCCGGAGCGAAGTAGAAGGCCCACCCCGCGTCCTTGATGATGGGGCAGGCGGCGGCAAGCAGTTCCTCGTCGGTCATCGCCGCAACGTACCGTCTGCGGCATGGAACCATCGAGCCCTCTGCCCGCACGAGCCCGCGTGGTGGTCATCGGCGGCGGGGTCATCGGCACGTCGATCGCCTACCACCTCGGCCACATGGGGTGGCGCGACGTCGTGCTCGTCGAGCGCGACCAGCTCACCTCGGGCACNNCGCTCGAGGCCGAGACCGGCCTCGCCACCGGGTTCAAGCCGGTCGGCTTCATCGAGCTCGCCGCCGACGAAGGACGCCTCGAGGAGTACCGGCGGGTGTCGACCTTCAACCGGCACTGCGGGATCGACGTGCAGGAGCTCTCGCCCCGCGAGGTGGGCGAGATGTTCCCGTTGGCCCGCACCGACGATCTGCTCGCCGGCTTCTACGTCGCCGGCGACGGGCGGGTGAACCCGGTCGACGTCACGATGAGCATGGCCAGGGGTGCGCGCATGCAGGGCGTCACCATCGCCCAGGGCGTCACCGTGGCCGACGTGGTGGTGCGCAACGGCGCCGTGCACTCGGTGGTCACCGACCACGGCACCATCGAGTGCGAGTACGTCGTCAACTGCGCCGG
>PMCN01000208.1:7848-8234 GCA_003154135.1 Acidimicrobiaceae bacterium | reverse complement strand
CACTGGAAGGCGAAGGGCCTCGACATCAGCCCCATCCTCGCCGTGCCGCAGAACCCGTACGGGCAGACCCTGCACCAGTCGGTGGGCCAGGACCACGATCTCGAGCATGCCCTCGACCAGCAGCTGCTGGTGGCGTGTGCGCCGGCCATCGAGCGTGGCGAACACGTCGCGCTCGAGCTGCCGATCAAGAACGTCAACCGCACGGTGGGCACCATGCTGGGCAACGCGGTCACCCGACGCCACGGAGGTGCGGGGCTGCCGGACGGCACCATCGAGCTCGCGTTTCGCGGTTCGGCCGGGCAGAGCTTCGGGGCGTTCGTGCCCAGTGGCATCACGATGGTGCTCGAGGGTGATGCGAACGACTACGTCGGCAAGGGACTGTCCGG
>PMCN01000208.1:7302-7790 GCA_003154135.1 Acidimicrobiaceae bacterium | reverse complement strand
CCGGCCGCAACTTCGGTGCCGGCATGAGCGGTGGCATCGCCTACGTGTTCGATCCCGACGACGTGTTCGGCGCGAAGTTGAACCGTGAGATGGTGCAGCTGCAAGAGCTCGACGACGACGACCGCAGGTTCCTGCTGCACACGCTGCGCGACCATCACCGGTACACCGGGTCGCCCGTGGCGCTGCGCATCGTCGACGACTGGTCCGACCAGTGGCAGTCGTTCAAGCGCGTGATGCCCACCGACTACGCCCGCGTGCTGTCGGTGATGGCTGCAGCGGAGGCCGCCGGCCTCGACGAAGAAGCGACGTTGGCGAAGGTGATGGAGGCGAGTCGTGGGTGAAACAACGGGATTCATGCAGTGGACGCGGATCACGCCGAAGCGACGTCCGGTCGACGTGCGGTTGCGCGACTGGCAGGAGGTCTACGAGCCGTTCCCCGGCGATCTGCTCACCAAGCAGGCCGGCCGGTGCATGGACTGCGGCATCCC
>PMCN01000208.1:2021-7228 GCA_003154135.1 Acidimicrobiaceae bacterium | reverse complement strand
CAGGTCGAGGTGGAGATCATCGATCGCGCGTGGGACGAAGGCTGGGTGCTGCCCCAGGTGCCGACGGTGAAGACCGGCAAGCGCGTCGTGGTCATCGGTTCCGGCCCTGCCGGTCTCGCATCCGCGCAGCAGCTCACCCGGGCCGGACACGACGTGGTGGTGCTCGAGCGGGCCGACCGCATCGGCGGTCTGCTGCGCTACGGCATCCCCGAGTTCAAGATGGAGAAGCGTCACCTCGATCGGCGCATCGAGCAGATGGAGGCGGAAGGCACGGAGTTCCGCACCAACGCCGTGGTCGGCGGCGGCGTCGACATCGACGTGCTCCTGGCTTCGTACGACGCGATCGTGCTGGCATGCGGCGCGACGGCGTGGCGCGATCTTCCCGTGCCCGGCCGCGAGCTCACCGGCGTGCATCAGGCGATGGAGTACCTGCCGCTCGCCAACCGCGTGCAGCAGGGCGACCTCGAGCAGTCACCGATCGACGTGCACGGCAAGCACGTCGTCATCATCGGTGGCGGCGACACCGGCGCCGACTGCCTGGGCACCGCACATCGCCAGGGCGCGGCGTCGATCACGCAGCTCGAGATCATGCCCAAGCCGCCCGACACGCGCAGCGCCGGCAACCCGTGGCCGCAGTTCGCCATGGTCTACAAGGTCACGTCGGCGCACGAGGAAGGTGGCGACCGCCTGTACAGCGTGAACACCGAGCGCTTCGTCGACGACGGTGACGGCCACGTGCGCGCGTTGCTGCTGCACGAGGTGGAGATGGTCGACGGCAAGTTCCAGAAGGTGGAGGGCAGCGATCGCGAGCTACCCGCCGACTTCGTGTTCCTCGCCATGGGTTTCGTCGGCCCCGACAAGGGATCGTGGCTCTCGCAGCTCGGCGTGTCGTTCGACGATCGAGGCAACGTGGCGCGCAACGAGCACTACATGAGCTCGGTTCCCGGCGTGTTCATCGCCGGCGACATGGGTCGTGGCCAGAGCCTCATCGTGTGGGCCATTGCCGAAGGTCGGTCCTGTGCGGCGGGCGTCGATCGTTGGCTGATGGGCGAGACCCAGCTCCCGCTGCCCATCGCACCCACGGCGCGCCCACTTCAGTAGGAGCGTTGCGTAGGCTTGGGCACATGATCACGAAGTTCTTGCTCCCGGTGTGCGTCGGTGGAGCACTGCTCCTCAGCGCCTGCGGCAGCGGCGCCAGCACCACCACCAGCAGCGTCGCAAACCTCGAGAGCACCAACTACCACACCATCCCGCCCACGCCCAGCACGGCACCCACCACCACCCTGCCGGGTGGCAGCCTGCCGCCAGGGCAGCCCACCCCCGATGTCACCGAGTACACGGTGCAGAAGGGCGATGTGCCCTTCACCGTCGCTCGCAAGTTCAGCATCACGGTCGACGCGCTCAACCTCGCCAACACGGCCACGCCCGGCTACTCGGCGTTCTACGTCGGCCTGAAGATCAAGATCCCCGCCGGCGCCATCCCGACCTCATCCACCACGCCTCCCGGCGACGGCAGCGTCACCACCACGACGGCGGCGAAGCCCTCGCAGACCACCACCACGTTGAAGGGTGGCGGGAGCAACTGTGCGGCCGGCAGCTACACCATCGTCGCCGGCGACCTGCCCAGCACGGTGGCGAAGAAGTTCGACGTCACGGTCGCACAGCTCGACGCGGCCAACGTCAACACCAAGGGCTACAAGAACTTCATCGTCGGGTCGAAGATCGTCATCCCCGCCAAGACCGGGTGCTGAGGCCGCCGGGTTGCCGATGATCGATCTTCGGCAGCCACCCTCCTCCGCGGGCGACGACATTCGCCTGCTCGGCTCGGTGCTGGGCGAGGTGGTGCGCACGCAGGCCGGCGACGACGTGTTCGCGCTGGTCGAGCGAGTGCGCCGCATCGCGGTGTCCGAGCGACGCGAGGGCGCGGAGCCGTTCGTCGACCTCGAGCGCGTGCTGTCGCACGCGAGCATCGAGCACTGCCTGCACGTCATCCGCGCGTTCGCGTGGCTGTCGCTGCTGGCCGACACCGCCGAGGACGTGCACGTCGAGCGCCGTCGCCGACATCACCGCGCGACCGGCTCGTCGGCGCACGCGGGCACGCTGCGTGCCACGTTCGACCGTCTGCTCGCGGCCGACGTGCCGGCCCACCGTGTGGCGGCCGTGCTGGCCGAGCTGGAGGTGAGTCCGGTTCTCACCGCGCACCCCACCGAGGTGCGGCGCAAGACCGTGCTCGACCGCGTGGGCCACATCGCTCGGCTGCTCGACGCGCGCAGCGGCACCGCCGCCGAGGCGTGGGCCGAGCGCGCCGACATCGACGAACAGCTCCACCTCGAGGTGCTCACGCTCTGGCAGACCGCCATCCTGCGCCTCAGCAAGCTGCGTGTGCGCGACGAGATCAACGAGTCGCTGCGCTACTACGAGGCGAGCTTGTTCGAGGTGGCGCCTGCCATCCGCGCGCGGGTGGGTGCCGAGTTCGAGCGTGTGTACGGCACGCGGCCCAGGCTGGGGCCGGTCGTGTCGATGGGTTCGTGGATCGGCGGCGACCGCGACGGCAACCCGTTCGTCACCGCCGACACCCTGCGCTACGCCACCACCCGCCAGGCGGAGGTGGCGCTCGGCCGCCACCTCTCGTCGCTGCAGGAGCTCTCCATCTCGCTGTCGATCTCGTCGCGGCTCGTGACGCCCACCGCCGCGCTCACCGCGCTGGCCGAGGCATCGCTCGACGATTCGCCGTTCCGGGCCGACGAGCCATATCGCCGTGCCTTGCGCGGCATGCACGCCCGCCTGTGGGCGTACGCCGCTTCCGTGCTGGGCGAGGCGCCGCAGCCGGCGCCGTCGTTGCCCCTTCCTGGCTACTCGTCGCTCGCCGAGCTGGTGGCCGATCTCGATGTGGTGGTCGACTCGCTGTACTCGCACGGCGCGGGCCCGGTGGCCGACAGCGCGGTGGTGCCGGTACGCGACGCGGTCTCCATGTTCGATGCCTTCGACTGCGGTCTCGACCTGCGTCAGAACTCGGCGGTCCACGAACGCACGGTGGCCGAACTGCTGCGCGCCGCCGGTGTGGTCGACGACTACCTGTCGGCCGACGAGGCCACCCGTGTGGAGGTGCTGACGGCCGAGCTGACCACGCCGCGGCCGTTGCGACACCACTGGGCGCAGTACGGCGACGAGACGCTCAGCGAGTTGGCGGTGCTCGATGCCGCGGCCGATGCGGTGCGGCGGCTCGGTGAGCGGGCCATCCCGCACTACGTCATCTCCAAGGCCGAGTCGGTGAGCGACGTGCTGGAGGTGGCGGTGCTGCTGAAGGAGGCGGGCCTGCTGCAGCCGGGGGCCTCACCGAGATCGGCCGTCGACATCGTGCCGCTCTTCGAGACCATCGACGACCTCCACCGCGCCTCGGGCGTGCTCACCGATCTGTTGCAGTTGCCGTCGTATCGCGCGGTCGTGCGCGGCCGCGGCGATCGGCAGGAGGTGATGATCGGATACTCCGATTCGAGCAAGGACGGCGGCTACCTCACGTCCATCTGGAACCTCTACCGGGCGCAGGTCGAGCTCACCGAGGTGGCGCACCGGGTGGGTGTGCGGCTCCGCTTCTTCCATGGCCGTGGCGGCACCGTCGGTCGTGGTGGCGGGCCCGCGTACGACGCCATCCTCGCCCAGCCGGCGGGCACGGTCGACAGCTCGCTGCGCATCACCGAGCAGGGGGAGATGGTGGCGGCCAAGTACTCGCGCCCAGGCGCGGCTCGCCGCAACCTCGAGACGCTGGTGTCGGCCACCATCGAGGCTTCGCTCTCCACCCGCGCTCCAGCGCTCGAAGCCGGCGACGACGAGTTGATGGACGCGCTCTCGGCCGCGGCGATGCGCGCCTATCGCGGTCTCGTCTACGACGATCCCGACTTCCTCACGTTCTTCCGCGGGGTCACGCCCATCGCCGAGATCTCGCGCCTCAACATCGGCTCGCGGCCGGCGTCGCGCACCACCTCGCAGCGCATCGAAGACCTGCGCGCCATCCCGTGGGTGTTCGGTTGGTCGCAGTGTCGCATCTCGTTGCCCGGGTGGTTCGGCGTCGGTGCCGCGTTCGAGGCGGTAGCGGCGGAGACGCCGAGCGCAGCCGACCGGTTCGCGGCGCTGCATCACCGTTCACCGTTCCTGCGCGCAGCGCTGTCGAACACGGGCATGGTGCTGGCGAAGACCGACCTCGACATCGGCCGTCGTTACGTCGAGCTGGTCGAGCCGACGGTGGGCGAGCGCGTCTTCGCGGTCATCGAGGCAGAGCACCGGCGCACCGTCGAATGGCATGCGCGCATCACCGGCTCCACCGACCTGCTGGCGGGCAACCCGGCGCTCGCCCGCAGCATCGCCAACCGGTTTGCGTATCTCGACCCGCTGCATGTGTTGCAGATCCAGATGCTGCGCCGCTACCGCGCGGGCGACCCCGACGACAACGTCACCCGTGCGCTCGAGCTCACCATCAACGCCATTGCCACGGGCCTGCGCAACAGCGGCTGACGGGTCGGTCGTCCGGCGTCCACCCGGGCAGCCGTCAGACCAGGCGGATGGTGACGCCGCAGATCCGCATCGAGTCGCCGGCCCGGCGGCGGTCCGTGGCCACCAGCTCCAGCTCGTCGATGCCCTCGCCGCGTACGCCGGCGGGCTGGAAGGTCACGGCGTGCTCCACCCCGGCGGCTCGCCACCGCGCGCGCATCGCCGCTGGATCCTTTGCACCGATCACCACGCCGGCGATCGAGGTGACCACCGAGTTGTCGCTGTGCGCCACCCATTCGGACCCGCCCCACCGCCACGCGCCGTTCGGGACCGGCTGGTCGATGCTGACGATGGCGCCGCCGACATCGGCCGGGTGAAGGTGTCGACCACGGATGTCGGGCAGGTCGCCGCGCCACACGATGCGCACGCCTGCCTCCGACAGTGCGGCCTCGCGTGCGTCGAGATCGTCGACCTCGTAGATGGCCATGTAGCCGCCGTCGCCGCCGCGCTTGTCGAGCAATCGGCCTGCCGTGGTGCCGTCCTGCGTGGGCGAGACCACCTCCAGGAACTGGTCGCCGATCATCATCAGCGCGTTGTGCAGACCGAACGTCGCGACGCCCGGGTCGCGGTAGCAGACGGTGAGCCCGAGGGTGGTGCACAGCTCGTCGACGGTGGCGTCGAGCTCGCGGGCCACGAGGGCCACCTGGCGGAGGCGGATCATC
>PMCN01000208.1:0-1907 GCA_003154135.1 Acidimicrobiaceae bacterium | reverse complement strand
TGAAGGCTCAGGGCCTGTTGCGGTACGTCCACCCGTCGCACGGCCGCAGCGTCACCCGCTACCGGCAGGTCGCCGACGAGGCGTGGGGTCTCGCGCCGAAGGCCGCTGCGCTGCTGGCCGTCCTGCTCGTGCGTGGCCCGCAGACCGCGGCCGAGTTGCGCACGCGTGCCGAGCGTTTGCACGACTTCTCGTCGCTCGACGTCGTCGAGCGCGAACTGCGCGCGCTCGTCGCCGACGGCCGCGCACACCTCCTCGACCGTCACCCCGGCCAGAAGGAAGCGCGCTGGCAGCAACTGGTTGCCGATGAACCCGACATCGCGCCGCCCGCCTTCGAACCCGGTCGGGCGCCGTCGGCTGGGCCGTCCACCGCCGACCGTCTCGCCGCACTCGAAGCACGCGTGGCGCGCCTCGAAGCCGCCCTCGCCGACCTCATCCCCGACGACGACGCCCCCTGACCCGCGNNTCGTCCCGACTTCGGGACTTCTCGTCCCCGTGGGTGGGTTGTGACTCGGGTTCGGGTCGTTTCGCGCCCAACCTTGGTCGTGCCCGATCGCCGAGTCATCTCGCGCCCACGGGTACGAATCGTCCCGACTTCGGGACTTATCGGCCCCGTGGGTGGGTTGTGACACGAATTCGGGTCGTTTCGCGCCCGACCTTGGTGTCGGAGGAGGGGCGGGTCAACCGAGGTCGGGCCAGCGGCGTTGCTGGCGGCGACGCTGACCGGCCTTGCCGAGCTTGCGGTGCTCGGCGAGCGCCCACTGCCGGCGCCAGCTGTTGAACTCCGGTCCGGTGAGCTTGGGGTTGGTGCCTGCCGCCGTGCGTTGGCGCGCCGTCCAGAAGTCGGTGAGCGCCTCGTCGCCGAGTGCAGTCACCGCCGCCTCGATGCGGGCGTTGAAGCGGCGCGTGTTCTCACCGTCCTGGGGGAACAATGGCGCGCCGAACACCACCTTCGTGCGGCCCGGCTTGGGGCGCTTCATCCCCTTGCCGTAGATGGAGCCCGTACCATCGATGAACACCGGGATCACGGGCGCACCGGTGCGACCCGACAAGTAGGCCGCGCCGCCCTTGAACTCCTGGCCCCAGCCATCGGGCGAGCGACCGCCTTCGGGGTAGATGACGACGCTCCACCCGGTGTCGATGAGACGGCGCAGTTCGTCGCTCGACTTGCGGGTGGTGACCTCGCGCTCGATGGGAAAGGCGTTGAGCGCGAGGGCCGACAGCGTGCCCTTGATGCGCTTGTCGAAGAAGAAGTCGGCGGCGGCGGCAATGACGAGGTGAGCGCGGAACTCGGACGGCACGGCGGTGATGATGAGTGGTGTGTCGACGTGGCTGTGGTGGTTGGGGGCGAAGATGACGGCCGGCACCGGGTCGAGATCGAGCAGGTCGGCGAGGCGGTCGACGCCTTCGATCTCGGGACTGGCCATCGCCTGCACCATGGCGCGCATCGGCCCCTCGGTGATGAAGCGCCGCGCCACCTTGGCGGGGGCCTTGCGCGCCCAGGCGGTCTCGAAGTCGGCGCCGAGCGTGCTCTTCTCGGGCGGCATCTCCACACCGCGCGGCCGCGCCGGCTTGCGGTAGGGGAAGCCGAGGTTGCGTGCCGGACGCAGCACGCTCTGCACGGCAGAGCTCGCGGCGTCGCCGAACCTGGCCACCCGGCGCAACTGCGCCACCGAGATGGTGCGCTTCTCGCTCACGAGACGTCGGCCACNNAGCAGCGACGGCACGTGCAGATGCGTGATGGTGGGCGTGCGGCCGACGACGTCGCTCGCGATCTCGAATGCGTCGTCCATCGTCGAGGCGGGCGTGAAGCCCAGGCGGCGCACGGTGGGCGGGTCGCCGCCGACGATGATGACCTTTCCGGCGTGCTGCTGCCCGTGCGCGCCCCAGTACCACGCGTAGAACGGGTG
>PMCN01000022.1 GCA_003154135.1 Acidimicrobiaceae bacterium | reverse complement strand
GGGCGGCTGACGATCTCGACCAGCGGCACACCGGCCCGGTTGAGGTCGATGAGCGACGCAGTGGCGCCATGCACGCGGCCGCCCGACCCGCCGACGTGGGTGCTCTTGCCCGCGTCTTCTTCCATGTGCGCCCGCTCGATGCCCACCCGGGTGCCCCCGGGCAGGTCGAGGTAGCCGTCGATGTTGAGCGGCTGGTCGTACTGGCTGATCTGGTACGCCTTGGGCATGTCGGGGTAGAAGTAGTTCTTGCGGTGGAACGTGCAGGGCTGGATGGTGCAGTTCAGTGCCAGGCCGATGCACATCGCCAGCTCCACCGCATGCTCGTTGAGCACGGGCAGGGCGCCGGGCAGACCGAGCGTGACCGGATCGATGTTGGTGTTGGGCTCGTCGCCGAAGCGGTTGGGACTGCCGGAGAACAGCTTCGTGTGCGTGGCGAGCTCGACGTGCACCTCGAGGCCGACGACCATCTGCCAATCGCCGGGAAGTCCATCGTGGGCGCTCATGCGAGGCTCCTCTCGAGGGCGGCCGCGACGCGGAACATGGTGGGCTCCTGCAGCGTGCCCGCGAGCACCTGCACGCCCACCGGGAGACCGCCTGCGCCGGTGCCGTAGGGCACGCTCATGCCGGGGTGGCCGGCGAGGTTGGTGGGGATGGTGTACGTGTCGCAGAGGTACATCGCGAACGGGTTGTCGCCCTTGGCCCCGAACGGGAACGCCACGCTGGGCGATGTGGGCGTGAGCAGCACGTCGGCCTGCTGGTAGGCGCGCTCGAAGTCGTCGTGGATGAGGCGACGCACCTTCAGCGCCTTGCCGTAGTAGGCGTCGTAGTACCCGGCGCTCAGGGCGTAGGTGCCGAGCATGATGCGCCGCTTCACCTCGTCGCCGAAGCCGGCGGCACGGGTGACGCCGTACATGGCGTTGGTGTCGGNNCCGAACGTGAACGCCGGCACCTGCACGTCGACGATCACTGCGCCCGCGGCGCGGAGTGCGTCGAACGCGGCGTCGAGACGTTCCTGCACATCGGGGTCGGCACCCTCGGGGAGGTCGGTGATGCGGCCCACGCGCAGGCCTTCCACACCCTGGTCGAGCGAGTCGACCAGCCGGGGGTGGACCTTGGGGATGCTGGTCGAGTCGTGCGGGTCGTGACCGCCGATGACGTCGAGCACGAGTGCCGCATCGGCCACCGTCGACGCGAACGGGCCGATCTGGTCGAGGCTGCTGGCGAAGGCGACCAGGCCGTAGCGGCTGACGTAGCCGTACGTGGGCTTGACGCCCACCACTCCGCAGAGCGCGGCGGGTTGGCGGATGGATCCACCGGTGTCGCTGCCGAGGGCCACCTGGCTGAAGCCGGCAGCGACCGAGGCGGCGCTGCCGCCGCTGCTGCCACCGGGCACACGGCTGGTGTCGTGCGGGTTGCGGGTGGGGCCGAAGGCCGAGTTCTCGGTGCTCGAACCCATGGCGAACTCGTCGAGGTTGGTCTTGCCGATGACCACTGCGCCGGCGGCGCGCAGCCGGTTGACGACGGTTGCGTCGTACGGCGGGATCCAGCCCTCGAGGATCTTCGACGAGCACGTCGTGGGCACGCCGCGGGTGCACATGTTGTCCTTGAGCGCGACGGTGACGCCGGCGAGCGGACCAGGGTCGCGCCCGGCAGCGACGGCGGCATCGATGGTGGCGGCGGCGAGGCGTGCGTCGTCGGCCATCACCGTGTTGAACGCGTGGATCTCGGCGTCGCCGGTGTCGATGCGGGCGAGGTGCTGCTCGACCAGGTCGGCGGCGGTGGTCGTGCCGGCGCGGACGGCGTCGGCGATCTCCGTGGCGGTGCGCATCACAGCTCCAACCCCACGATGGGCGGGACCTTGAACCGGCCGTCCAGCGACGACGGGGCCGAGGCGAGCACCTCCTCGCGATCGAGGCAGGGCTCGACGACATCGGGGCGGAGCACGTTCACCAGCGGGTACGGCTGGGTCATCGGCGCCACGTCGGCGAGATCGAGCGCGTCGATGTCGGCGAAGTGCTCGAGCATGCCGTCCAACTGGACGGTCATCCGTTCGATCTCCTCGGCCGTGACGTCGAGTCGCGCCAACCGGGCCACCTTGGCGACATCAGCTGCAGAAATGCGGTCGGACACAGTGCCCCATGCTACGGCGCGGGCCTCACGCTGCGGAAAGGAGATCGAACAGCAGCCGTGCCGAGATGTCGGGACGGAGGTACGGGTTGTCGATCCCGTACTCGGCGAGCTGCACGACCACGGCATCGAGTTGGGCACGGTACGCGGCCAGTTCGTTCGACGTGCGCAGCGCTCGCGCCGGCGGGCGCAGGCCGGCGACACGGGCGCAGGTCTGACACACGGTGCCCGGTGGACCCAGCTGGAACGCTCTGCCGACCGGTGCCCGCATGAGGCCGCACAGCGTCGGGCGACGCTCGCCGGGCTCGGCGTAGCCGGCGGGGCGCAGGGCGTGGATGCGGGCCCGGCCGCGCAGGGCCCAGCCGCTCGCCTCGTAGCGGGGGGCGCGGTTGGGGAGGTGGGCGAGCGGGCCGCCCGGGCGCATGACGAGGCGGTCGGGGGGCGGCAGCACGGCCAGACCCTTGCGGCGTTCGTAGGCGCGTTGGCGGCAGCTGGCGCGGCAGTAGAGCTTCTTGCGGCCGGGGCCGGTGCGCAGTGGGAACACGGTGCGGCACCAGAGACACGCTCGCTCTCGTGGGCGGGGGACGGGGTGGAAGGCGATGTCGACCATGCCGTACGATTACGCCGAGGGTCTCACATGGTTACTCCTCGACCTCGTTGGCGAATCGCCACGTGACGAAGAACGAGGACGACCAACCCATTCATTTCGTCACGTGGCGATTCGCCGACGAACTCGGATGCAATACCTGCACCCATGCAAGTGAGGCGGGGTCACACGGCCCGGAGGTGGAGGAGGAGCGCCGATTCGGGGTGGAGGTGGGGCAGCTGCACACCGTGACCGGCCAGCTGCGCACCCGTCAGCACCAGGCCGCTCGCCGCCCACGCCGCCGTGGCCCCCGGCAGCGGGACCTGTTCGATCACGTAGCGGACGCCCGGCAGCAGGCCCGGCAGGCGCAGCGGCGGCGGCAGCAGACTCATGCCGCTGGCCAGCTGCACATGCGCGACGAGCGCCTCCCGACGGTCGGCGGAGTACACCCCCATCGCGTGGCTCGCGGCCAGCTGCCCGTTGAGCGCGGGGTCGAACCGCACCGCATCGCCGGAGTGCACCAGGGGTCGGAACCGATGATGCAGCGCGATGGCCGCCGCCAGCTGCGCGCGCTCGCCATCGCCGAGCGTGAGCACGTTCCACTCCACCCCGAGGTGGCCGAACAGCGCAGTCGCGGTGCGGAACGCCAACGAGTGCACGCGACCCGTGGTGTGCGAGCGCGTCGGCCCGATGTGGGCGCCCATCACCTCGAACGGGATGAGCATCGACGCACCCCACTGGATGGTCTGACGTTCGAGCGCGTCGTTGCAATCGCTGGTCCACACCCGTTCGGTTCGTCGCAACACCTCGTGATCGATGCGGCCGCCCCCGCTCGCACAGCTCTCGAACTCGACACCGGGGTGGCGTGAGCGGAGCGCGTCGAGCAACGCGTAGAACGCCACCGTCTGCGAGTGCGTGCCCGCCGCACCGTCGGCGCCGCTGCCCTGCACGACGTTGCGGTTCATGTCCCACTTCACGTAGGTGATGTCGTGGTCGCGCAGCAGTGCGTCGAGCTGGCCCAGCACGTGTGCGAACGCATCGGGATGCGCCAGGTTGAGGACCAGCTGGTGACGACCGAGCACCGGCTCGTAGCCGTCGGTGACCAGCGCCCACTCGGGGTGCTCGCGGTAGAGGTCGCTGTCGGGGTTCACCATCTCCGGCTCCACCCAGATGCCGAACTCCATCCCCAGCGCCCGCACGTGCTCGATCAGCGGCGACAACCCGCCGGGGTACACCTCCGGCGACACCCACCAGTCACCCAATCCGCGACGGTCGTCACGCCTCGAACCGAACCATCCGTCGTCGAGCACGAAGCGCTCGATGCCGAGCGCGGCCGCCGCGGTGGCCAGCTCCTCCAGTCGCTCGGTGTCGTGGTCGAAGTAGACGGCCTCCCACGTGTTGAGGAGCACCGGACGCGGCCGCACGGGGTGCACCGGCAGCGCTCGCAACGAGCGGTGGAACCCCCACGCAGCAGCCGTGAGCCCGTCGCTCGCATAGGTGCCGAGCACCATCGGGGAGGCGTACTGCTCGCCCGGTTCGAGGCACAACTCACCTGGGTGCAGCAACTCGCCCGCCTGCACGTGCCGGCGCCCGTCGGGAACGCACTCGGCCAGCATCGTGTGGTTCCCGCTCCAGGCCACGTGCACGCCCCACACCTCGCCGTGCCACTCGCCGAAGCCGGGCGCGCCGGCGAACAGCAGCGGCAGGTGCTCGTGCGAGGTACGCCCGCTGCGGTTCTCCGACAGCCACGCGCCACTCCCCCACGGGCGGCGCACTGGGTGGAACTCTCGCGTCCACCGTCCGTCGAACGTGAGCAGCTCGGCGGCCTGCGGTGCCACCGGCAGGCTGATGTGCACGCCGTCGAGCAGGTAGCGCGTGGTGCCCTCGTTGGTGACCGTCACGCGCACGGCGAGCACCTCGTGCAGGGTGATCGTGCAGTCGAGTCGCAGCTGGGCGACGGGGTCGACCGCGCTGACGATCACTCCGTGCTCGATCGGCTCGCTGCCGGCCGGCCGGAACCGCGGCGCCCATGCCGTGCCGCCCTGGCGATGGCCGGTGAGCCCGGGCCGGCCCTGGAACCCGCTGCCGTGCTCCGGCAGCAGGCTGATCGGCGCCACCACGTCGAGGCCACCCTGCGTCGACGGCAGCGTGAGCGCAGCGAGCACCGAGGCTGGATCGTGCTCGCCCAGCGGTGCTCCCCAGTGGACGATGACCGGCGTGCCGAACGACTCGTCGATCACGACGTCGGCGCGTGCGCCCCGTAGGTGGATCATCGCTACAGTCTCTCAGCGATGAGCGATCCGGCCGACACTCGTCGCGACCCGTACCTCGGCACGGTGGTGCACGTGGTGGGCGCCCGCCAGGCCCGCCCCAACCTCCCCTCCACCGGCTGCCCCTTCTGCCCGGGCGGTCGCGAGGCGCCCGAGCCCTACGAGGTGCGCTGGTTCCCCAACCGCTGGCCGGCGATGCTCGGCGACCGGTGCGAGGTGGTGCTGTACACCGCACGGCACGATGCGACGTTCGCCTCGCTGGGCGTCGACGGCGCACGCAAGGTGGTCGACCTGTGGGCCGAGCGCACCCGCGAGCTGAGTCTGCGCGACGACGTGCAGTTCGTGCTCGTCTTCGAGAACCGCGGCGCAGAGGTGGGGGCCACCATCGCGCACCCGCACGGTCAGATCTACGCTTACGACCACATCCCCGAACGCCCGCGACGGATGCTCGAGGCCGACTGGGCGCCCGACCCTCACCCCGGCGAACGCCTGGTCGCCGACCGAGCCGGTTGGATCGCCTCTGTGCCGCACGCGAGCACGTACCCCGTTGCACTGTCGGTGGCGCCGCGCGAGCGGGTGCCCGACCTCGACGCGCTCGACGACGCCGGTCGCAACGGCCTCGCCGCAATGCTCGTCGACATGACGGCGCGGCTGGATCGCCTGTACGACCGACCGCTGCCCTACATGATGTGGATCAACCAGCGGCCCGCCGACGGTGCGGAGTGGCCGCACGCGTGGCTGAACATCGAGATCGTCTCGCCGTGGCGGGCCGCCGGCGTACCGCGCTTCATCGCCGCCGCCGAGGTGGCGTGCGGCGAGTACTTCAACCCGGTGATCCCCGAGGTGCTCGCCGGGCAGCTGCGCGGGCTCTAGGGCAACTGCACCGGGACGAAGCGGGGCGGCCGCTTCTGCAGGAAGCTCTGCACGCCCTCGCGGAAGTCGGCGCGTGCGAGCGAGGTCTTCATCAGCCCGACGGATTCGTCGAACGCGTCGACGAGGCCGCGGTCCCAGTCGCCGTACACCTGCTGCTTCATGACGGCCATCGACGTCGGCGACACGTTGGCGGCGAGCTCGGCGGCGTAGGCCAGGGTGTGCTCGACAAGGAGCTCGGGGTCGACGACACGATTCACCAGACCCATCGACGCGGCCTCCTCGGCGAGCACCACGCGTGCCGAGAACAGCAGATCGAGCGCGTTGGCGTGCCCCACCAACCGAGGCAGCACCCACGACACACCGTGCTCGGCGATGAGACCTCGGCGAGAGAAGGCGGTGGTGAACTTCGCACCGGCTGCGGCGAACCGTAGGTCGCACATGAGCGCCTGCACCAGGCCGAGACCGGCGCAGGCACCGTTGATGGCAGCGATGACCGGCTTGGGGATCTGGGTCGTGAAGTACTGCGGTCTGCCGCCGGCGGCCGCGTCGGCGCCGTCGGCGCTGGCCTGCGCGGCGGCTCCGAGGTCTTGCAGCATGCCCATGTCGGCGCCGGCACAGAAGCCCTTGCCGGCGCCGGTGACCACGATCACCTTCACCGCCGGGTCGGCCGCCGCCTGCTCGAGGAGCTCGAAGTAGAGCGCACCCATCTCGCCCGTCCAGGCGTTGAGTCGTTCGGGTCGGTTGAGCGTGATGAGGGCGATGCCGGGTTCACGATGCTCGATCAGGACGGGTGCGTCACTCATCCTCGGGAACGTAGTCATCGACGAGGTCGCCCGTCTCAGCGGACGACTCGTCATCGACATCGACATCGACCGGGTCGTGCACATGACGGCGCCAGTCGACCACGAGGTAGAGCGTGGCCAGAAGGCCCGCGACGAGCGCGGTCCACTGGTTGAGGCGCCAGCCGCCGCCGTGGTTGGCCGGGTCGATGCGCAGGCTCTCGACCCAGAAGCGCCCGATGCTGTAGCCCACCACGTACACGACCAGCAGCCGGCCCGGCCGCAGCTTCACTCGGCGGTCGATCAGGATGAGCGCACCGCACAGCGCCAGGTTCCACAGCGATTCGTAGAGGAACGTCGGGTGGAACGTGGTGCCCGCCGGGTAGCCGGCCGAGATGGCGGTGGCGTCGCTCACGCGCAACGCCCACGGCAGCGTGGTGGGCCGTCCGAAGAGCTCCTGGTTCCACCAGTTGCCCCAGCGCCCGATGGCCTGCGCGAGCGGGACGGCGGGAGCGGCGGCGGTGAAGATCTGCGGCACGATGAGCCCACGCCGCTTGATGGCCCACACGGCGACCAGCACACCCAGGATGAGGCCGCCGGGGATGCCCAGGCCGCCCTCCCAGATCTTGATCCACTTGACGGGGTGCCGCCACGGCTGGGTCTTGTCGGTGATGATGTAGTAGATCCGCGAGCCCAGGACGCCACCGGCGACAGCCCACACGGCGATGGCACTCATGTCGTCGCGTGTGCCCACGCCTGCGGCCTCCATGCGGCGACCGGCGAGCCACACCCCGGCCACCACGCCGAGGGCGATCATGAGCCCGTAGGCGTGGATGGCGAGGCCGAAGATGTGGAACACACCGTCGGACGGGCTGGGGATGCTGGCGAGGAAACCCACGGGTCAGGCGGTGACGCGCTGGGCGAAGGCGACCGTGGTGTCGAACACGAGCTGCTTGTCGTAGTCCTGCGTGGCGACGTGGTAGCTGCGCTCGAGCAGGATGCGCTCGAGCGGCCCGCCGTAGTGGGCGGCCAGGAAGTCGCCCTGCGCCGGCTCGACCACGTGGTCCTGCGGCGAGTTGAGCAGCAGCAGGGGCTGACGCATCGCGCCGTAGCCCTCGGCCAGCGGTGCCAGGCCGTCGACCACAAGCGACAGCAGTGGGGCGAGCGGCGTGGCGTCGTACGCCGACTCGTGCGCATCGGGATCGGCGATGTCGCTGCCGATGGCGGGCATGCGATCGGAGCCGGAGTCGACCATGCCCTGGAGCATGGCCACCACATCGGCCGCCTGCGGTTGCGTGGCGGGGTTGATGCACACCAGGCCGACGATCTCGGGATGCTGCTGACCCAGCCAGAGCGTGAGTGCCCCACCCATGCTGAGGCCGACCACGACCACCTTGTCGGCACGGGCCGCCAGCGTGGCGTACGCGGCGTCGGCCGCAGCCGACCAGTCGGCCCAGCGCGTGGGCAGCATGTCGTCGACGGTGGTGCCATGACCGGGCAGCAGCGGCATCTCGACGTGGAAGCCGGCGGCGGCCAGGGCTTCGGCGACGCCGCGCATGCTGCCCGGATTGCCGGTGAAACCGTGGACGACGAGGGCGCCGTGGGCACCCGTACCGACGTGCGACCAGGGCTCGGCCCCGGGGATCAGATCGCTCATGCCGTGCAGTATGTCAGCCGATCGGCCGCTCAGGCATACGGGTCGGCGCTGCCGCCCGCCTCGTCCCACCACTCGGCGGGTGAGCCCGTCTCCTGCCAGTCGGGGAACGGGTAGATGCAGTTCACCGGGCAGACGGGCAGGCACTTGTCGCACCCGCTGCACANNCGCAACGGCGGGTTCTTCCACTTCTCGTTGCGGCTGCGGGAGGCGATGCGTTCGGGTCGGTTGGCCGCCATGGGGCGAGTGTAGGAGGCCGTGCGGGACCACTCGGATTGACCCGCCGGTCAAGTCCTGCTGGACTGGACACGTGGCCGATCCACGACAGCACACCGAGCAGGGCAACGAACGCAAGCAGCAGCTGTTGCGCGCCGCCGAGCAGCTGTTCACCGAACGCGGCTACGGGGCCACGCGCATCTCCGACATCTGCGCCGCGGCGGGCGTGGCCAAGGGCCTGTTCTACTGGTACTTCCCCACCAAGGAGACCCTCTTCGCCGAGCTCGTGCGCACGATGCGCCTGCACCTGCGGCGAGCGCAGGCCGCAGCCATGCACCCCGCCGCCGACCCGGTGGTGCGCATCCGCCAGGGCGCGGAGGCCAGCGTGCGCTTCATGGCCGAGCACCAGTCGTACTTCGCGCTGCTCGACGTGGAGCGCACCGATCATGCGATGGCCGACGTGCTGAAGGAGGGCAGCGACGTGTACGCGCTCGACGTGCGGCGGCTCGTCGAGCTGGCACAGGCCGACGGCCTGGTCGCCGACGGCGATCCTGCGTTCTACGCGGTGGGCGTGATGGGTGCCGTCTCGTCGTTCAGCAACGCACACCGAATGGGCCGCCTGCAGATGCCCATCGACGGCCTCGCCGCGCTCGTGGGCGACTGGGTCACCCAGGCCTTGACCGGTCGATCCGCGTCGCCAGCGTCGGATCGCGGCGCACCATCACACGGATGAACGCGTCGACCACCCGTGGCTCGAACTGCGTGCCGCGACCGGCGATCACGTAGTTGAGTGCGTCCACCGACGGCCACGCCTGCTTGTAGACGCGCTCGCTGACCAACGCGTCGTACACGTCGGCGACGCTGACGATGCGACCGCTGAGCGGGATGTCGGTGCCGCGCATGCCACGCGGGTACCCCGAGCCGTCCCACCGTTCGTGGTGGGTGAGCGCCACTTCCGACGCGAGCTGCACCACGGGCGACGTGCTCCCGTGCAGGATCTCGTGACCGAGGAGCGTGTGGCCCTTCATCACGTCGTACTCGGCGACGGTGAGCGGCCCGGGCTTCATCAGGATGGAGTCGGGCACCCCCACCTTGCCGATGTCGTGCATGCGCGCCGCGAACGGCAGCAGCCGGCACAGCTCGAGGTCGGCGCCGAGCTCCTCGGCGATCTGACCGGCCAGCTCGCCGCACCGCACGGGGTGCATGCTGGTGTCGGTGTTGTAGTACTCGGCCATCACGGCCACGCGTTGGAACGACTCGACCTGGAAGGCCTCGATGTCGGCGGTGCGCAGAGCAACGAGCTGATCGAGCTCCGACGTACGCAGGCGCAGCACCTCGGCCTGGAGCCGAGCGTGCTCGGTCTCGTGCTGGATCTGCAGCGTCTTCACGCGCAGGTCGGTGCCGCGGTTGAACAGCTCCTCGCTCAGCGCGTACCGGGCCTCCTGGTGCTGCAGGGCCGCCTCGAAGCGGCCCATCTCCCGGTTGAGCGCGGCGAGCTTCTCGCGCAGGCTGAGGGTGACCTCGGTCATGTTGGCCTGGCCCGCCAGCTCGAGCGCGTCGGCCCACTCGCGCAGCGCGTGATCGCGCAGGTGCTGCGCCACGTACAGCTCGCCGCGGGCGATGCGCACGGTCACGACGCTGCCGGGCGAGAGCGCCACTCGGCGAGCCGTGCGGTCGCGCAGCACGCCGTCGGCCTCGTCGAGGGCGGCGGCCGCGCGGTCGAGGGCCGAGAGCGACACGTAGGCGAGCGCAAGGCGGGCCAGGATCTCGGGAGTGAACTCGGGGGCGTGGTCCTTGGCCAGCACCAGGGCCGATTCGCCCAGGCTGACGGCGAGGAGGTCCTCCTTGCGGTCGGCGCGCACCTTGGCCATGTTGGCGAGGGTGATGGCGTCGAGGTCGGGCCGGCTCTCGCCCTTGTTGGCCATCAGCGCGGCCTCGTAGGTGACGATGGCCCGGTCGGTGTCCTTCAGGCTGTGCTGGATGACGGCGAGCGAGTTGAGCAGCAGACCCTCGCTCGAACGCTCACCCGTCGAGCGGTACAGCTCGAGCGCGGCCATCGACGAGGTGAGGGCCTCGGAGAAGCTGGCGGCGTGGTACTGCACGGCGGCGATGAGGTTGAGCGCCGACACCTCGGTCTTCACCGCGCCACACGAGTGAGCCAGGTCGCGGGCTTCGAGGGCGACGGCGAACGACTCGTTGTTGAGACCGGAGGCATATGCCAGCTCGGCGAGGCGGTACAGGGCTTCGGATTCCGCGCCGGGATCGGCCTTCGAGCGCGCGAGCACACGGGCCTGCTGCACCAGCGAGCGGGCGCGCACGAGGTCGGTTCCTTCGACCTGACGAGCCTGTTCGAGGAGCACCTCGACACTCGGCTCACCGCCGGGGCCGTGTGTGACCGGCGTGGACGACGCCACCGACACCTCGCTCTCCTCGTCTCGTCGCGCGCCCAGGCACGCCGCACCGTGCTGCACGGTGCACGCGAGTTATCGGCAGGATCCCGTCCGGCAATAGCTGAAATCTCACTCAGCGTGCGAAATCAGCCTGGTCCGAGGCCGCCGCAGCTCCCGTATCGTGGAACGGAGTGGACTCTGCGCACACGATGGAAACGGGTCGGCACCGTCGCGGCACCCGACGCAACGTCGAATCGTCGGCGATCGCCGCCTTCGCGCCCCTGGTCGCAGTGGTTCCGGTGTGGCTGCTGGCCACCGCGGTGCTCTGGCTGCCGGTGCGGCTGGTGTGGCACGTCGAGTTCGTCTGGTTCGCGCTCGGCTACCTGGCGGCCGCCTTCCTGCTCTTCCTGCGCCCGGTGCAGGTGTACCTGCTCGCCCCGCTCCTCGGGGCACGGCGGCCCACCCCCGACGAGCTGGCCGTCCTCGGCCCGGCCTGGCGCCCGGTGCTGCAGACCAACGATCTGCCCGCCCACCGGTACGTGCTCGCCGTGCTGCCGTCGGCCGAGCTCAACGCCTTCGCCTGTGGCGGTCACCTGGTGATCGTCACCTCCTATGCGCTCGAGGCGCTCCCCCGCAACGAGCTCAGCGGCGTGCTGGCCCACGAGCTGAGCCACCACCTCGGGCTGCACACCATCGCCCTCACGGTGGGTCAGTGGCTGTCGGTGCCAGTGCTGCTGCTCGCCCGTGTGGGCTTCTTCCTGCAAAATGTCGCGTCGGCGGCGACCACCAGCTTCGCCCAGCACTCGTCGAGCATGACCGCACTCGGGCGCACGGTTGCGGCCCTGCTCACGGCGGTGTCGTGGGTGTTCCTCAGCGGCCTCCTGCTCAGCAACCTGCTCGCCAACGCGGTCGGCAGGAACGCCGAGTTCCAGGCCGACCACCGCGCGGTCACGATGGGCTTCGGCCGGCCGCTCGCGCTGGCGCTGCGCCGGGTGCTGCAGCAGTTCGGCACCGACCGACCGCACTCGTGGCGCGACCGGTTGGCGATGAGCCACCCGCCCGCCCGCACCCGCGTGGCCCGCATCGAGGCGCTGCTGCGAGTGGGCGGCCGTTAGGGTCGAGCGGATGACAGCTGCCATCGAGACACGAGCCCTGGCTCGACGCTTCGGCGACACACGCGCCGTCGACGGGGTCGACCTGGAGGTGGCCCAGGCCGAGATCTACGGGTTCCTCGGACCCAACGGCGCCGGGAAGAGCACCATGGTGCGCATGCTCACCACCCTGCTCGCGCCCACCGGCGGCACGGCTCGGGTGGCCGGCTTCGACGTGGCCGACGACGCCGAGAAGGTGCGCCTGCACATCGGCGTGGCGTTGCAGGACGCCGCGCTCGACCCCAAGCAGACCGGTCGCGAGCTGCTCGACCTGCAGGGCCGCCTGTACGGGCTGGGCGCCACCGAACGCCACCGGCGCGTCGACGAACTGCTGCAGCTCGTCGACATCGGCGACGCGATCGACCGGCGCATCGGCACCTACTCGGGCGGCATGAAGCGCCGGCTCGACCTTGCCGCCGCACTGGTGCACCAGCCACAGGTGCTGTTCCTCGACGAGCCCACCACGGGCCTCGATCCCACCAGTCGGGCGGCGGTGTGGGCCGAGGTGCGCTACCTCAACGAGCAACTGGGAATGACCATCTTCCTCACCACGCAGTACCTCGAGGAGGCCGACGCGCTGGCGCACCGAGTGGGCATCATCGCCCGCGGCAAGCTGGTGGCCGACGGCACGCCCACCGAGTTGAAGCGGTCGATCGGCAGCGACGTCATCATCGCCAAGGTGGCCCACGGCAAGGGCTCGGCCGTCGTCGAGGCCGTGTCGTCGATCGCGCTCGTCGAGCGCACCGAGGTCAACGGCGACGAGGTGGTGCTCTCGGTGGCCGACGGCCCGTCGGCCATCAGCCCCGTCGCGGTGGCACTTGCGCACGCCGGCATCACGGTGGTGGGGCTCACGCTGCGCACACCCACGCTCGACGACGTGTTCCTGCGCATCACCGGCGGCCGCATGCAGGAGGACGCCGCATGAGCGCCCACGACCCTGCCCTGCGCGTGCACCCGAAGGCGGCCGGGTTCTGGACCGACCTGCGCACGGTGAGCCTGCGCGCGCTGCGACTCACGTGGCGCGATCCGGAGGCGTTCGGACCCGCGCTCGTCATCCCGGTGTTCTTCTTNNGCCGACTTCATGCTCATCGTCGCGCTGGCCGTGCCGGTGATCATCCTCGGCCTCGTGCTGGGCATCCACGTGGCAACCGGATTGTTGGGCATCGTGTTCTTCGTGCTGCTCGCCGGGTTGTGGGGCCTCGCCTTCACCGGCTTCCCCTACGCCATCGCGCTGCGCACGGGCAACCCCACCGCTGTGAACAACGCATTCCTGCTGTTCTTCCCGTTCGCGTTCCTCACCACCGCCTACCTGCCCGCCGAGGCGCTCACGGGCTGGCTGGCGACGGTGGTGAAGGTGAACCCCACCACCTACCTCCTCGACGCGATGCGCGCCGTGCTGCAATCGGGCTGGAAGTGGGAACGCATCGGCAAGGGTCTGCTCGCCATCCTGAGCATGGGCACCATCTCGTTCACCCTCGCCTTCCGCTCGCTGCACGGCCGCGTCAACCGCAACTAGGAGGCCGGGTCAGCGAGGGAGGCGGATGCCGATGCCCTTGGCGAGCGCGGCGTCGAGCACGAGGCGGGCCGCCGCCGCGTCCTCCACCGCATGACCCGTCGACTTGTACACGGTGATCTGCGCCTGGCTGGTGCGGCCGGGGTGGCGGTGGGTGATCACGCGGCCGATCTCGACGACTCGTTCGGGTGGCATGCCCTGCAGCTCCAGCGCACCCGCAGGCGGCGGTGACGATGCCGCGCCCGCCCACTCGACGAACACCTCACCTTCGGTGAACCCGGGGTGCAGCTCGGCGCGGTTGCCCACCGAGCCCACGTGCGCGCCCGGCGAGACCCACGCGGGCATGATGACCGGCTCGTCGGCATCGGTGGTGAGACAGATCACGTCGGCGCCGCGCACTGCCTGCTCGAACGACACCGCCGTGCCCTTCGGGTGGCGTGCGGCCAACGCCGCCGCCGAGCCGCGCGAACGCGATGCGACACGCACCGCCGACCACGGCCGCAGATCGGCGAACGCGCTGAGGTGCGAGTGCCCCTGCACGCCGCCGCCGATGATCGCGAGCACGGTGGACTCCTGGCGGGCGAGCAGATCGGCCGCGACTGCTGCCGACGCGGCCGTGCGCATGGCCGTGATCGAGGCACCGTCGATCACCGCGACCGGCGTTCCGGTGTGCTCGTCGCAGACGATGATGAGCCCCTGGTGCGAGGGCACGTCGGTGCCGTGGTTGCCGGCGAACACGCTGACTGCCTTCACCACCAGGCCCATGCCCGGCACGTACCCGGGCATCGCGGCAAGCATGCCGCCGGGCGCCCGCGCGGCGATGCGCGGCGGCACGTCGGCGTTGCCGGCCGACAGCGCGGCGAACGCATGCCGCAGCCGCTCGCGCAGCACCGGCATCTCGAGCAGGCCGCGCACGTCGGCTTCGGCGAGGTAGACCAGATCGTCCATCACCGTTCCTTATCACGCGTGCCGATGGGCGCGACCACCGCGCCGAGCAGGTCGACCAGCACGTCGGGGGCCACCTCGAGGTCGAGCCCACGCCTTCCACCGCTGACGAAGACGGTGTCGAAGAGGATGCACGTCTCGTCGATCGCAGTGCGCAGCTGCTTCTTCTGTCCGAACGGACTGATGCCGCCCACGACGTATCCGGTGATGCGCTGTGCCACGTCGGGCGGGCACATCTCGGCTCGTTTGGCGCCGAATGCGCCAGCGAGCTCACGCAGCGACAACTGGCCGCTGACGGGCACGATGGCCACCACCTGCTCCGCGCCACGGTCGCCGTCGAGGGTGACGACGAGCGTCTTGAACACTCGCTCCGGGTCGACGCCGAGCGCCGCTGCGGCCACCGGGCCGAACTGCCGTGCCGGCGATCCGTGGTGTTCGAACTCGTGAACGGTGAACGCTGCGCCCGCCGCTTCCAGAGCAACGATCGCCGGAGTGCCACCCTTCGCCACGCCGGCCATTGTGACCCGCGCGCGGGCCTCGCCGGAAGATGGCAACATGGACCGGTGGCCGTGATCGACACGTACGAGCTGTCCGACCGCTATCGACTCGACGAAGGCCGCGTGTTCCTCAGCGGCTCGCAGGCCCTCGCCCGCCTGCCGTACGAGCAGCTGCGCGCCGACCGCCGCGCCGGCCTCACGACGGCGGCGTACGTCACCGGCTACCCGGGCAGCCCGCTCGCCGGCTACGACCGCGACGTGAAGGCCGCAGCGAAGCTGGCCGAGGCCGACGGCCTGCGCCTGGTCATGCAGCCGGGTCTCAACGAGGAGCTGGCCGCCACCGCGGTGATGGGCTCGCAGCTCGCAGTGACGCTCGACTCCTGCCGCTACGACGGCATCATCGGCATCTGGTACGGCAAGGCTCCGGGCCTCGATCGCGCGAGCGACGCGCTGCGTCACGCCACGTTCGCGGGCACCTCGCACAGGGGTGGCGCGATCGCACTCGTCGGCGACGACCCCAACGCGAAGAGCAGCACGCTGCCGTCGAGCAGCGGCGCGACGCTCGTCGACCTCAACATGCCGATCATCTACCCCGGCGACGTGCAGGAGGCCATCGATCTCGGTCGCCATGCCATCGCGATGTCGCGCGCGAGCGGCCTGTGGGTGTCGATCAAGGTGGTCGAATCGGTTGCCGACGGAACCGGCTCCATCGAGGTGCACCCCGACCGCATCGCACCGGTCATCCCCACGATGGAGATCGGCGGCACGCTGTGGGTGCCGCGTCCGTCGGGCCAGGTGCTCACGCCCTACTCGCTCGACATGGAGCGCGAGTTCCACGAGGTGCGCCTGGCGCTCGCCGTGCGCTACGGCGTGCTCAACCACCTCAACGCCGTCGCCGTGCGCGGCCCCGACGACTGGATGGGCATCGTGGCCAGCGGGCAGACGTACCACGAGACCGTCGAGGCACTGCGCCTGCTCGGCTTCCGCACCACCGACGACCTGCACTCGGCGGGCATCCGACTGTTCAAGCTCGGCATGCCGGTGCCGCTCGATCCGGCACAGGTGCGCGAGTTCGCAGCCGGTCTGCGCGAGGTGGTGGTGGTGGAGGAGAAGGCGCCGAACCTCGAATGGCTCGTCAAGGGCGCGCTGTTCGGGCGGGCCAACCACCCGTCGGTGAGCGGCAAGCTCACGCCCGACGAGCAGCCGCTGTTCCCGTTCACCGGCACGCTCGACGCCGACACCATCGCCGCGCGACTGCGCACCCGGCTCGCGCCGCGCCTGGCGAGCCGCATGACTCCGGAGCCCGCGGTGCAACGACAGCTCATCCCGCTGTCGGTGAGCCGTTCACCGTTCTTCTGCTCGGGCTGCCCGCACAACTCGTCGACGAAGGTGCCCGACGGCGCGCTGGTGGGAGCCGGCATCGGCTGCCACAGCATGGTGATGTTGATGGAGCCCGAGCGCGTCGGCCACATCGTGGGCCTCACCGCGATGGGCAACGAGGGCGCCCAGTGGTTCGGGATGGCGCCGTTCGTCGACGACGAGCACCTCATCCAGAACATCGGCGACGGCACCCTGTTCCACTCCGGCATGGCCGCCGTGCGCGCGGCCGTTGCCAACGGGGTGAACATCACGTACAAGATCCTCTACAACGGCACGGTCGCGATGACCGGCGGCCAGGACCCGTTCGGCCAGCTCGACGTGCTGTCGCTGGTCAAGGTGCTGCAGGCCGAAGGCGTGCGGCAGATCATCATCACCACCGACGAGCTGTCGAACTACCGCACCGCCGACGTGCCGTCGGGCGTGAAGGTGTGGGGTCGCACACGACTGATCGAGGCGCAGGAGGTGCTCGCCTTCGTGCCGGGCTGCACCGTCCTCATCCACGACCAGCGTTGCGCGGCCGAGAAGCGCCGCGATCGCAAGCGCGAGAAGATCGAAGCGCCCGCGTTCCGCGTGGTCATCAACGAGCGCGTCTGCGAAGGCTGTGGCGACTGCGGCGACAAGAGCAACTGCCTCTCGGTGCAGCCGGTCGACACTCCGTTCGGTCGCAAGACGCGCATCGACCAGGGCTCGTGCAACTTCGACCTGTCGTGCATGCAGGGTGACTGCCCGGCGTTCATGACCGTTCCCGTGCGGCGCACGACGGGCGCNNCACGTGCGCGGCCTCGACCAGACCGGCCTGTCGCAGAAGGCAGGCCCGGTGGTCAGCGACGTGCGCCTCTCGCGCAGCGTGCCGCAACCGTCGAACCGGGCAACCATCGGCTCGGTCGACGTGCTCATCGCCTTCGACCAGCTGGTGGCCGGCAGCGACGGCACCATGCGCATGCTGTCGACCGAACGCACCGTCGTGGTGGTCAACACGGCGACGGTGCCCACGGGCTCGATGGTGGTGCACCCCGACCGCGCCTACCCCGTGCAGGAGTTGACCGACCGCCTCGACGGACGTTCGCGGGCGCATCTGCGTGTCGACGCGCAGCGGCTGGTGACGGCGTTGCTCGGCGACGAGACCACGGTCAACGTGTTCATGGTGGGCGTGGCCACACAGGCCGGTCACGTACCGGTGGGGCACGCCGCCATCGAGCGGGCCATCGAGCTCAACGGGGTGTCGGTCGCGAAGAACCTCGCTGCGTTCGCGTGGGGCCGAGCGTGGGTGGCCGACGCGGCTTCGGTCGAACGCGCCGCCGGCTTCGATGCCGAGGTCGACGCCACGCCACTGCGCGAGCGGCTCTCCGCCGACCTGCGCGGGTACCAGTCGGCTGCGTATGCGGCCCGCTTCGACGCCGTCGTCGACGAGGTGGCCGCGTTGGGTCACGACGAGCTCACCGCCGCGGTCGCCCGTCACCTGCACAAGCTGATGGCCTACAAGGACGAGTACGAAGTGGCCCGCCTGCTGCTGCTCACCTCGCCGAAGAAGGCCACGTGGCACCTGCACCCGCCTGCGCTGCGCAGCATGGGCATGCGCAGCAAGATGCGCCTCGGCCCGGCCACCAGACCCGCCTTCTGGCTGCTGCGGTCGATGCGGCGTGTGCGCGGTACGCCGTTCGACGTGTTCGGCTGGGCCGCGGTGCGCCGCACCGAGCGGGCGATGGTGCCCGAGTACATCCGTGCCGTGCAGTCGATGCTGCCGCACGTCACCTCCGCCACCCTCGACGAGGCGGTCGCCATCGCCTCGCTCCCCGATCGTGTGCGCGGCTACGAGGAGCTGAAGATGGAGCGCGCGTCCGCGTATCGCGACGAGCTCGCCACGCGAGTCGCCGCGTTCACCCGCTGACCTCGTCGCGTCGGCGCTGCAGGAACCGACGGTCGCTGTCGTTGGGTGTGCACGCCAACGCTCGCTCGAACGCCTCGACTGCATCAGCGGGCCGCCCCACGCGCACGAGCAGTTCGGCACGGGCGCTCCAGTAGAGGTGCCACGACTCCACCTCGGCCTCGTCGAGGTCGTCGAGCAGGCGCAGTCCGGCAGCGGCACCTTCGGCCTCGCCGACGGCCACTGCGCGGTTCACCCGCGTGACCGGCGTGGGCTGCAGGCGCTCGAGCATTCGGTAGAGCTCCGCGATCTGTGGCCAGTCGGTGTCGTCGAAGGTGGCCGCGAGCCCGTGCAGGCACGCGATCGCGGCCTGCAGCTGGTACGGGCCGGCCCGCCGGCGGTGGATGGCAGCGTCGAGCACGGCCTCGGCCTCGCGGATCTCGTCGAGGCGCCAACGGCTGCGATCCTGCTGAGGGAGCAGCACCAGCTCGCCGTCGGCATCGAGCCGCGCGTCTCGACGCGCGTGGGTGGCGAGCGCCAGCGCGAGCAGGCCGGCACATTCGGGTTCGTCAGGCATCAGGTCGCAGAGCAACCTCGCCAGCCGGATGCCCTCCTCGGCAAGGTCGGCGCGGGCGTCGAGTCGGCCTTCCGGCGAATGGTGCCCGGCAGTGACGATGGCGTGCACCACCACCAGCACACTGGCCAGCCGGTCGGGCAGTTCGTGATCGGCGGGCACGCGGTACGGGATGTGAGCGGAGGCGATCTTCTTCTTCGCACGGCTGATCCGTTGCCCCACGGTGGCGTCGGGCACCAGGAACACGCGGGCGATCTCGACCGTGCTCACACCGCACAAGATGCGCAACGACAGGGCCACCCGCGACTCCATCGAGAGCGCAGGGTGACAGCACGTGAACACCAACCGCAACATGTCGTCGCGCACCATCGAGTCGGTGGTGTCTTCGCGGAACGACGCGGTCACCTCATCGAGCAGCACCGCGTCACCCTCCTTCTGCGTGCGCTTCGCCTCCCGACGCAGCACGTCGAGGGCGCGGTTGCGGGCCACGACGGTGAGCCAGCCCGCGGGGTTCGACGGCACGCCTTCGCGGGGCCATCGTCGCAGCGCCTCCTCCACCGCATCCTGCACCGCGTCCTCCGCGAGCGAGATGTCGCCGGTGAGCCGCACGAGGGTGGCCAGCACGCTGCCACCCTCGTGCCGCACCACACGATGGAGAGGCTCGGTCACCGGCCGCTCACTGCTGGGTGAAGTCGACCACCGGGCGAACCTCGACGCGTCCGTGCCAGGCACCGGGGATCTGTGCGGCCCAGCGGATGGCCTCGTCGAGGTCGGCGCAGTCGATGAGGTAGAAGCCGCCGAGCACTTCCTTCGTCTCGGCGAACGGGCCGTCGGTGGTGAGCACCTCGCCACCCTTGCCGCCGTTGACGTGCACGGTGGTGGCCGTGGTGGTGGGCTGCAGCGCCTCGCCACCGGCGAGCACACCGGCTGCTCCGGCGGTGGCGCCGAAGTCGTTGTACTCGTTCATGATCGCGGCCCACTGCTGGGCATCGCCGAGGTCGGCGGGGTTCTCGTCGCCGTAGATGAGAGCGGCATATCGGGGCATTGGGATCCTCCTGTGCGTCGGGCATCCCTCGGGTGGGATGTCACAGGTACGACGAACCAGCTTTCCCGATTTCGACACTCTGCGCGTGAAAAGTTCTAGCCCCGCACGGCGAACACGGTGGCCGGCGCGGCCGGCAGGTGATCGGGCAGCACGATGCGCAGCTCGTCGTCGTGCCACGAGTGCGGCAACGCTCGGTCGTTGCCCAGCATGTGCACCTCCGCGCCGGCGGCAGGCGCGGCGAACGGGAACGCGACCTCCCCGGCCGGCGCGCCCTTCACCAGTGCGTACGTGGTCCCCGTGCGGTGGGTGAAGCCCACTGGGCGGCCATCGGCAGTGGTGGCCGTGCCCGCGCCCGTGGTGCCGTAGATCGCGTCGCCGTTGACTCGCAGCCACCAGCCCAGCGCCGTGAGCCGCACCACCTGCGCCATGGGGATCTGGCCGTCGGCCGAGGGACCGACGTTGAGCAGTAGGTTGCCACCGCGGGCCACGATGTCGGCGAGCATCCAGATGTTGTCGTCGACGGTGGGGAACGTCGACTCGTTCTCCATGCGGTTGTAGCCGAAGCTGCGGCCGATGCCGCGGCACACCTCCCACTTCTTCGTGGTTGCGGTGGTGCTGTACTCGGGCGTGTGGAAGTCGGCGTGCAGCGTGCCCTGGGCGCTGGCGATCATGTTGAAGCGATCGTTCACCACACCGTCGGGGACCGCGTCGTAGTAGCGGCGGATCACCTCGTTGGGGTCGAGGTGGAAGGGCCAGCCGATGTCGTTCCAGAGCACGCTCGGCGAGTAGCGGCGCACGAGCTCGTCGACGTGCGCGGTGATGTAGTCGCCGTACTCGGGCATCGCCGGGATGTTGCCGAAGAGGCTGGCGAGGTCGCGCACGGGCGGCGCCTGGAACGTCCAGTCGAGGCCGCCCGAGTAGTACAGGCCGAAGCGCATGCCGAGCGCGCGCACGGCCTGGGCCAGCTCGCCGACGTGATCGCGATCGGACATCCAGTCGGCCTTGTACGGGTTGGGGATCTCGCTGCGCCACATGAGGAAGCCGTCGTGGTGCTTGGTGACCGGCACGACGTAGCGTGCGCCCGCCTGCTGGAACAGGCTTGCCCAGTGCGCCACCTCGACCGTGCGCGAGCGCTCACGGAACTCCTCGACGAAGCTCTCGTAGGTGCGGTCGCCGTAGGTGGCGGCGTGGTGCGCGGCGGTGGGGCTGCCCTCGATCGACCACGAGTTGAGGTACCACTCGGTGTACGGGCTCCACTTGAACACCTCGGCCCAGTCGCCGGCGCGCATGAGGTCGCCCATGTCGCGGTCGACCGGCGCGTAGCAGGGCACNNATGAAGATGCCGAACTTGGCGTCGTCGTACCACTGCGGGAGCGGGCGGTCGGCGAAGGGCGTCGAGGTCATGGACCGGCAGCCTAGAGAGCGGGTACCGCCCGGATGCGTTCGAGCTTCTCCGGGTTGACGATCACCCGGATGGCCGCCACCCGGTCGCCGTCGGCCTCGAGCGCCAGTACGAACCGGGGCCATCCGTGGTGGAGCAGCACGAACCCGGGCTCACCGTTCACCGTGTGCAGCTCCATCACCGCGTCGGCCGGCAGCCGCGTGGCGAGCACGCGCAGGAAGCGGCTCACGCGGTGCAGGCCCACCACCGGCCGGCGCGCGGCGTGCACGTCGCGACCGCCGTCGCTCACGAGCACCACGTCGTCGGTGAGCACCTTGCGGAACTCGTCGAGGTCGCCGAGCGAGCACGCCACCAGGAACGAGCGCAGCAGCTCGTCGTCGTGCGCGGGTGCAGGCCTCGTGCCGGGCCGATCGGCGCGCACGCGGCGCCGGGCACGGCTCGCGATCTGGCGGCAGGCCTCCTCGCTGCGTCCGACCACCGCGGCGATCGACGAGAACGGTTCGGCGAACACGTCGGCGAGCAGGAAGACGGCCCGCTCGACGGGCCCGAGGCGCTCGAGGACGGCGAGGAACCCGAGCGTGATCGACTCGGCCAGCTCCACCGACTCCGCGGGGTCGCCGTCGGTGATGACGGGCTCGGGCAGCCATGGACCCACGTACTGCTCGCGTTGCCGCTGTGCCGACTTCAGCCGGTCGAGCGCCAGCCGCGACGCCGTCGTGGTGAACCACGCGGGCGGCCGTTCCACGAGGCGCCGCCCGTCGACGCCGAGCCGCTCCCATCGCAACCACGTCTCCTGCACCACGTCGTCAGCGTCGGCCATCGAGCCCAGCATCCGATACCCGAGCGAGCGCAGCCGCGCCCGCTCGGCCTCGAAGACTCTCGCGTCGTCGCTCATCGAGGGACCAGTGTGGCAGCGCTCACGGCGCGGTCGGCCGCCATCGCCGCCTCCTCCGCGCTCGCCAGCGCAGCGTCGAGCAGGTGCCCGCGTGCCCCCACCCAGTCGCCGGCCAGGAACACCCCCGGGATTGCCGCGGCGCCGACCCCCGGCCGGCCGCGGAGGCCGCCGGTGCGAGCGATGGCGAGACCGCCGGTGACGGTCATGCGGTGCAAGTAGCGAGCCGTCTCGATGCGATCACCGGCGAGGCCGACGCGCGCCGCATGACGCTCGAGCTCGGCGCGCTGCGCCGTGGGGTCGAGCCGGTCGCCGGCCGACAGGTAGCGAGCGACGTGCACCACGTGACGCCCGTCGGGCGCCAGCCGGGCCGGCGGGCAGTGGTTCGACAGGTACAGCGGCGCGTCGATGCCGATGAGCAGGGCGGGCCGCGCCGGAACGACCGTGCCGAGATCGAGACAGGCGGCCTCCACCGCCGGACCTGCATCGAACGGAGCGGAGCCCACCAACGACGCAGCCGCGTCGGGCGCGCCCACCGCCACCACCACCGCAGTGGCGACCACCCGCGAGCCGTCGACGCACGTCACCACCACATCGGTGCCGTCGCGCACCACCGACGCGGCGGCCGCCCGATGCACCACCTGGTCGGCGGCCAACGCGGTCACCAGCGAGCCCCACCCGCCGTGCAGGTACTGCACGCCGTGAGCGATCGCCATCTGCATCTGACCCACCACCAGGTCGGCGCTCGCCTCGTCGGGCGCGTTGGCGTAGGTGGACAGCCGTCCGAGCATCTCGACCAGCTGGACGGCATCGGGCGCGAGGTCGTGCTGGTCGATCCAGTCGCGGAACGTCACCGCGCCCAACGCGTCGGCGTCCACGGAGCCGAAGCGGGCGAGCAGCCGAGCCACTCCCAGCTTGCCCTTCGCGCTCAGCAGCCGAGTGCGGGCGAGAGTCGTCGCGCCGGCCGGGAGCGGGCCGATGCGATCGCCCACCAGCCCGGCCGCGTCGCTCGACGGAGGTCCGCCGAGCAGTGGCACGGCGAGCGTGGTGAGCACGCGTTCGGCGTGGCCGCCGCGGTACACGGCGCGCGGGCCGCGGTTGAAGTGGTAGCCGTCGCGCACGTCGGTGCGACCACGGCCACCGGGCTCGGCGCCGTCGACGACCACCACGGTGCGGCCTGCCCGCCTGAGCAGTCGGGCTGCGGCGAGGCCGGCGAGGCCGGCACCGACGACGGCGACGTCGGCGTGAGCGGGTTCGTGAGCGTGGGTCATGCCGTCACGACGAGCCAGCTGTCGTGTTCGTGACAGTGTTCGTGACAGTGATCGTGACAGGTCAGAGCTCGAGTGCGGAGATCGAGGGGTCGTCGGGGTCGTAGTACACGATGACCGACGCGCCGGCCGGGTAGCGCGCGACGGTGGACGACCCGTCGAGCGGGGCGCCCGCGGCGCGCACGCGCCGGCCCTGGAACACCTGCCCGTTCACCTGGTAGGCGTAGTACACGAGCGGGTTCTCCACCCGCACCGCCCCGGCTCGGCTCACCTGCAGGGTGCTGCTGAGCACGGTGCCCATCGTGTGCGGCCAGCGCGCGGTGCGCGCGGGCACATGATGCGCGCGCCACCAGATCGAGCCTGCCACCCCTGCGACCGCCACCGCCAACGTCACCGCCGCGATGGGGCCGGCGTGCAAACCACCCATGTCCGTCCCGGTCTCCTGCTCGGAAACTCCCCCGCCGGACACGTTAGTAGGTGGTGACGACCCCGGATTCCGGGGCCGGTCAGCCGAGCAGATCGCGCACGACGTCGAGCCACAGCCCGGTGGTGAGGCGGAGGCTCTCGACGTCGATGCGCTCGTCGTTTCCGTGGAAGCGGCGGCCGAAGTCGGTGGCGTCGAGCTCGGGGCTGAACAGCCCGGCACCGTACGAGACGGCACCCATCTGCCGATAGATCCGCGAGTCGGTGAAGCCCACCACCAGTTCGGGCACGGGTCGGGCCGTGGGGAACGGCTTGGCGATGCAGCGAGCCAGCGAGTCCCACAGTGCGGTGTCGGTGCGGCTGATCGACGCCGCGTCGTTCATCACCACGTCGACCTCCACGCGGTCGTACAGGTCGCCGAGCGCGGCGCGCAGGTGCGCATCCACTTCGTCGGCGCCCTCACCCGGCAACGTGCGCACGTCGACGCCGATGTCGATGCAGTCGGGGATGACGTTGGTCTTCATCGGAGCGGCAGCGCCCGACGCGATGGTGTTGCACGAGAACGTGGTGTGCGTGCAGGCGTGCAGATGGCCGGCACCACGTGCGACCGGCAGGCTGTCGAGGAAGTCGTCGATGCGGTCGATGTCGAGCAGGTCGCGCTGCGCCTCGGGCGACACACCGAGCGTCTCGACCTTCGTCCGCCACAGCTCGTGGAACCGGGGCGCAGGCCGGTAGTCGCCGATGCGCTGCACCACAGCAGCTGCCGTGAGGAGTGCGTTGTCGGCCTTGAACGGTGCAGAGCCGTGACCGGGCGTGCCGTGCACGCGCAGACGACGCCAGGCGACGCCCTTCTCGCCGACGTTGATGCCCACCCAGGGCTGGTCGGTGGGCCCACTGTGGAGACCGCCGTTCTCGGTGAGCACGTAGTCGGCCCAGATGGCTTCCCGCTCGTGGTCGGCCATCCACTGCATGCCGTGCGCGCTGCCCGACTCCTCGTCGGCGACGGCGAAGTAGACGAGGTCGCCGCGTGGGCGAAAGCCCGAGCCGGCGAGGTGCCGGAACGCGACGGCCATCGACGCCGTGAGGTTCAACATGTCGACCGCACCGCGGCCCCACACCTCGCCGTCGATCAGCTCGCCGCCGAACGGGTCGTGCGACCAGCCGGCCTCGTTGACCGGCACCACGTCGGTGTGCCCCATCAAGCACAGCGACGGCGCCGTCGGGTCGGTGCCCTCGATGCGCGCGACCAGCGACCCGCGCCCGGGCGTCGGTTCGTACTGCTGGAGGTCGAGGCCGGTGTCGCCCAGGTACTGGCGCAGCACGTCGGCATTGCGCACCTCGTGGCCGGACGCGGCGGTGCCGTCGTTGACGCAGCGGTTGCGGATGAGGGTCTGCAGGAGCTCGACGGTCTGCCCGGTGAGGTCGTCGCTCACGCCGTGGTCCCCTTCCCGCTCATCGCGTCGATGCGCTCCTGGCGCAGTGCCGATCGCCGAACCTTGCCTGCGTCGTCGCGCAGCGGCACGTCGACGAACTCGAACGTGCGCGGCAGCTTGTACACCACGAGCCGCTCACCGAGGAACGCCTTCAGCTCGTCGAGGTCGATCTGCGCCGGATCGGCCTCGATGATGGCGTGCACCGAGCTGCCCTTGTCGTCGTCGGGGAGGCCGATGACGGCACACGAGTGCACGCCGGCGTGCTCCTGCAGGGCGGCCTCCACCTCGGCCGGGTAGATGTTGGCCCCACCCGACAGGATCATGTCGGCCGCGCGATCGCCGAGGTACAGGTAGCCGTCGACGTCGAGATGACCCATGTCGCCCAACGACTCCCAACCGCCCTCACGTGTGCGCGCGGTGGCGCCGACGTACCGGTAGGTCGGAGTGTCGCGGCTGCTGCGCAACCACACCTCACCCTTCTCGCCGACCGGTACCTCGTTGCCGTCGTCGTCGGTGATCATCACCGTGCCAGGTGCGGCGCGACCCACCGAGCCCCGATGGGCCAACCACTCGGGGCCGGTGATCACCGTCGCGGCCTGCGCCTCGGTGCCGGCGTAGAGCTCGAAGATGCGGTCGGCGCCCAGCCAGTCGATCCAGCACTGCTTCAGCCACTCCGGGCACGGCTCGGCGAGGTGCCACACCACACGCAGGCTGCCCAGGTCGTGTGCGTGGCGGATGTCGTCGTGCAGGCGCCAGATGCGCTTCATCATCGTGGGCACCACGTACAGGACCGTCGCCCGATGGTGCTGGATGGCCTGCAGCGTCGCCTCGGCGTCGAAGCGGGGCAGCACCACGACGTGGTTCCCCGCCAGCAGCGCCTGGCAGCTCCACACGCCCGGACCGTTGTGGTAGAGCGGCCCCGGCATCACGAGGCAGCCGTCGTTGCCCAGCAGCAGCGGCGGCGGGGCATCGTCGTCGAGCTCGGCGGGGTCGCCCGACACGATGAGCTTGGGGCGGCCCGTGCTGCCGCCCGACGTCGGCGCTTTCCAGGCGGGTGACACCAGGTCGGGGAGGTGGCTGCTGTCGGCCGCGGGCGCCCGGAAGCCGAGCGGGATGCACGCACGCCCCTCGATCGAACCCTCCGGTACCCCGACCACCGCGCTCGGGTCGGCCAGCTCCATGATGGCCTCCACTTCGCGAGCGGGCAGGCGCGACGAGATGGGTTGCGGGATGGCACCGAGGCGCCAGGCTGCGAGGTAGGCGATGAACCAGTCGATGCTGTTCGGCACGGCGATGGTGACCATGTCGCCCTGGCGCACACCCAGCCCGTGGAGGTGCACGGCCAGATCGCCACCGGCCGCCCACAGCTCGGCGCGGGTGATGGTGTCGCCGCCGCACGTGACCGCCGGCCGGTCGGGGTGCTCCTCGGCCAGCTGCTGCAGACGGTGGCTGAACGAGACGATCCCCATGGCCGCACGTTAGGGCGCGGAGGGCCTCGGGTGCTGCAGCAGGAAGGTCACGATGGCCACGCTGGAATCGAGCCCCTGGTACGCAGGCGTGGCCGCAGGGTTCGACGAGGTGTGTCCCATCCAGGCGTGAGGAGCGCCGGTCACGGCCACGAACCGCACGTCGACTCCGGTGGGGCACCCGCTCCAGTTCGTGACCGTGAGGTCGTGGTTCGCGGCGTCGACTGCGGTGGTGCCGGCACCGCACCCGACTGCTGTCGCGAACGAGGAGATCGACGTGCGCGGCGACGCGAAGGCGACGTTGGCGATGCTGTCGGTACCGCGACCACCATCGATGGGCACGTTGGTGTCGGCCGTGCCGTGGATGTGCAGCATCGACACCGCGTGCGCAGGCCGGCAGCTGGGGATCTCCATCGTTCCCGACTGCAGGCCGACCGCCACGATGCGATCCGACAGCTCGCACGCGAGCCGGTACGCCAGGATGCCCCCATTGGAGTGCCCGGCCGCGAACACACGTGACGGGTCGATCGCGTACTGCGCCTCGAGGCGGTCGAGCAGCATGCGCACGAACCCGACGTCGTCGACGTCGTTGCGGCTCGCCGCACCGCAGCATCCGCCGCCGTTCCACGTGCGGCCGATCGATTCGTTGGCGCCGGTCCCCACGCCGTCGGGGTAGACGACCACGAAGGAGTCGGCCTGGGCGAGACGGTCGAAGCCCGAGTTGATCTCGAACTGCGCGCCCCAGCCGGTGCCACCGTGCAGTGCGACGAGCAGCGGCACCGGAGTGGTCGGCAGATCCGATGGCACGTAGACGCGGTACGTGCGCGTGCGCCCGTCGGGAGTCTGCAACGAACCGAGCACCACTGTGCCCGAGCCGGCGCGAGCGACGCTGGTGCTGGGCTCGACGCCGGTGCGTGTCGACGAGCAGGCGGCGAGCAGCAGGAGCAGGGCGACAGCGGCGGCGGTGATGGTCCTCATGCAGGCGCATGTTGGCAGCCGGTTGTGAGGAAACCGTGAACTACCGTCGGCGCATGTCCACCTGGCCAGGTCCGCGCAGCCGCGACGGCGGCATCGACCTCGTGCCGCTGCCGATCGACTCCGGCGCGCTGTCGCTGTGCGGCAAGCACGCCATCGGCCCCGACCACGCCGGGGCACTCGAGCGCGCCGGCGCCACCACCGTCGTGTGCCTGGTGGAGGCCCACGAGCTGGACGACCGCTACCCCGAGTACCTCGCCTGGCTGCACGAGCACCGAGGGCACGACGCGGTGTGGCTGCCGGTCCACGATCTGCACGCGCCCTCGCTCGATCGGGCGCTGCCGTTCCTCGACGACCTCGTCGTGCGGCTGCTGCGCGGCGAGGGCCTGCTGATGCACTGCGGTGCCGGCATCGGTCGCGCCGGCACCATGGCGACGTGCCTGCTCGTCGAACTGGGCGTGCCCGCGCAGGAGGCGCTCGCGCTGGTGGCGGCATCGCGTCCGATGGCCGGCCCGGAGGTGGGCTCGCAACTCGACCTCGTCAACGAGCTGGCGGCTCACCGGGCGGCTCACCCCTGACGTCGCGGAAGTGTCAGTTGAGCGGCTTCGCCAGCCGTACCGTGGCGAGTCGGTCGGGTGCCGACAACGCGGTCATGGCCACGTCGTAGTCGGGCAGCGAGTACACCTCGCCGTCGTCGGTGATCATCACGAAGCGGTCGAGCTTGGCGAGGAACGTGCGGTCGTGGCTCACCGCCAGCACGGTGCCCTGGAACCCGTCGAGCGCCTTCTCGAGGGCCTCCGACGACTCGATGTCGAGGTTGTCGGTGGGCTCGTCGAGCAGCAGCACGTTGTGCCCCTCGAGCTCCAGGCAGAGGATCTCGAGGCGCGCCTTCTGGCCGCCCGACAAGGTGTCGAACTCCTGGCGCGCGTTGCCGGCAAGCCCGTAGCGCGCCAGCGACTTCATCGACTTCTCGTCGTCGAACACACGGTCGCGCACGATCTCGACGCACTGCCGGCCGAGGAAGTCGGGCCGGTCGTTGATCTGCGTGAACGTACCGATCGAGGTGCGTGGCCCGAAGCCGATGGTGCCCTCGTGCCGGCCGATGGTGCCGTTGAGTGCACCGAGCAGATGGCTCTTGCCCGTGCCGTTGGGTCCGATGAGCCCGACGCGCTCGCCGAAGTGGATCTCGTCGCTGAAGGGCAGGAACAGGTCGCCCACCGACACGTCGATCATCTGCACCACGCGCCTGGCGGAGTCGGCGCCGCGCAGGTTGACGTAGATGTTCTGGTCGGGCACGGGTGGCGGCGGCGGGCCGGCGGCGACGAACTTCTCCCAACGAGTCTCGGCAGCGTTGGCCTTCGTTGCGTTCTTGAAGTTCTGCGCTGCCCGCGCCTTCATGATCTTCATGTGCTGGAAGAGCCGTCGCTCCTCGTCGGTCCACCGCTTCAATGCGTCGCCGAGCAGTTCCTGGCGTCGGTTGCGTGCGTCCGGGAAGGTGGCGTACGAGCCGCCGTGCACCCAGCAACCCGACCCTTCGATGACGATGATCTTCGTGGCCACCCGCTCGAGCAGCGTGCGATCGTGACTCACCATCAAGATGGTGCCCTTGTACGCCTTGATCTGGTCTTCCAGCCACACGCGAGTCGGGATGTCGAGGTAGTTGTCGGGCTCGTCGAGCAACAGCACGTCGGCGCCGGCGTTGAACAGCAGGTCGAGCACCAGCCGCTTGCGCTCTCCACCGGACAGCTCGCCCACCAGGCGCGTGTGGAAGTCGTCGACCACGCTCTTCACGCTGCGACGCGCCGCCGCCGCCCACTGCGACTCGAGCTCGTAGCCCCCCATGTCGCCCCAGTGCGTGAGCGCTTCGGCGTACGCCATGCCCCCCTCGATCGATTCGGCAGCGGTGCCGTCGAGCATGGCGCGCTCGGCAGCCACCATCACCCGGCCCGCATCGCGCAGCGCCGGTGGTGCGACCTCGATGAGCATGTCGCGCAACGTGTCGCCCGGCCGCGACATGCCCACGTCCTGGGTCATGGTGAGCACGGTGCCGCCGACGGCGAACTCGCCGGCATCTGCTGGCAGCTCTCCCGACAGGATGCGCAGCACGGTGCTCTTGCCCACACCGTTCGCGCCCACCAGCGCCGCGTGCTCGCCCGGCGAGACGCCGAAGCTGACGTCGAAGAAGAGCGAATCGGCTCCCGGCGGCGCGTATTCGAGTTCGGAGACCACGATGCTGCTCACAGGCCTCCCATCCTGCCGTGGCCGACTACCGTTTCGCCATGCCCGACGTCGAGTTCAAGGATCTCTGCATCGATGCCACCGTTGGTGGCGACGGGCCGCACGACGTCGCCTCGTTCTGGGCGGTGGCGCTCGGCGAGCAGGTCGTGGAGCGCAAGGGTCACTACTACCTCGAGCTGCCCGACGGCCCCCGATCACGGGTGGTGTGGATCAACGAGGTGCCCGAAGCCATCACCACCAAGAGCCGCGTGCACATCGATGTGCGGCTCGCCGACGGCGACCCTGCGCCACTGGTCGCGGCCGGTGGCACGGTCGAGCGACCGCCCGGCACTGATCCGTGGTGGGTGCTCCACGACCCGCACGGCGTGCCGGTGTGCGTGTTCGGTCCGCACCCGGCCGCCCCGGCGACGCTGGGACCGTTCGAGCTCGTCGTCGACAGCGTCGACCCGGCCCGGATCGCCGCGTGGTGGGCCGAGCGCACGGGTGGCACCGTGGGCACGCGCGCCGGTACGTCGTTCGCGTGGGTGGAGGGCGCCGCCGGCTTCCCCTACATGTTCTGGGTGTTCACCGCGGTGCCCGAACCGAAGACTGCGAAGAACCGGGTGCACTGGGACGTGCGGTTGGTCGACGGCACGCTCGACTCACTGGTCGCGGCAGGCGCCACGATGTTGCGCGAGCAGGACGACGACATCGGCTGGTGGGTGATGACCGACCCGGAGGGCAACGAGTTCTGCGTCTTCAGTCGCTGAGCTCGAGGCCCTGCAGACCGCCATCGGTGCGCCAGTCGTCCAACAGGCGGATGAACGCCGGCGAGCCTGCGCCGTAGCTGCCGTTGCGCACCGTGCGATCGGCGGGGCGACCTTCGTTGTTGTAGTAGCCGGGCGTACAGGCCTCGAGGAACTTCACGTTGAACTGCGCCATGTCGACGATGGTCTGCACCCAGGCGTCCTCCGCTTCCTGGCTCGCCTCGACCAGCGTGATGCCGCGCCGCTGCACCTCGTCGAGCAGGTAGGCGAGGTGCTTGCTCTGCTCGTCGAGCATGTGCGGGAAGTTGGCCGAGAAGCCCGACTGCACCGTGCTGACGATGAAGCAGTTCGGGAAGCCGTGACTGTGGAATCCGTGGAACGTGGCCGCGCCGTTGCTCCACTTCTCGGTGAGCGTCACCCCGTCGCGACCACGCACCTCGTAGCCGGCACGGCGCGAGTACTCGGTGCCCACCTCGAAGCCAGTGGCGTAGATGAGGCAGTCGAGCTCGTACTCGCGACCATCCACCACCACCCCACGCTCGGTGATCTCCTGCACGCCCCTACCCCCGGTGTCGACGAGCGTGACGTTGGCGCGGTTGAACGTGGGCAGGTAGTCGTCGTGGAAGCAGGGCCGCTTGCAGAACTGGCGGTACCACGGCTTCAACGCCTCGGCCATCACCGGGTCGGCGACGATCTCGTCGACCCGGGCCCTGATCTGCTCCATCTTCTCGAAGTCGGCCAGCTCCATGGTGCGCGAGATGCCTTCGGGGGTCATCTGTCCTTCGCCACGGCGCAGCCGCACCAGCAGGTTGCCGATGATGTCGGTCCACCCGTCGTTGACGAGGTCCTCCTCCTCCGGGATGCCCGACACGAGGTTGTTGAAGTTGTCCATGCGCCGCCGCTGCCAACCGGGCTGCAGCGTGCCGGCCCACTCGGGATCGGTGAGGCGGTCGTTGCGCACGTCGATGCTGCTCGGGGTGCGCTGGAACACGTACAGCTGCTGCGCCCCGCGACCGAGGTGGGGCACGCACTGCACAGCAGTCGCACCCGTGCCGATGATGCCCACCACCTTGTCGTGCAGGCGGTCGAGTCCGCCGGTGGAGTCGCCACCGGTGTAGCCGTAGTCCCAGCGGCT
>PMCN01000190.1 GCA_003154135.1 Acidimicrobiaceae bacterium | reverse complement strand
CGAGCTGCTCCACCCCGCGTCGGTAAACATCACGCTATCGACCCGGTGGCTCCGCGGCAACCGCTCTTCTCGGCCTCCGGTCCCCACATGCTCTGCGCGCCCTGAGCAGTGGGACCTTCGCCTCTGGGTGCACCCAACCGTCGGCGCATCATGGATGCCAGAGCACATTCACGCGTGAGCGACCGCGCTCCCGCCCGGCTGGGGCGTGTGCCGCGAGGAAAGGAGTGCACAGATGATGCGCGCACGCAACCTTCTCGCCCTGCTCGCCTCGATCGCCCTTGTGGCAGCCTGCGGCAGCAGCTCCAAGGGTGGCACTGGCACCAATGCAGCCACAACGACCAAAGCCACAACAACGACCACGACCACGACTGCCACCACCGCACCGGCGACCACCACCACGGTGCCGGTGCCGGCGCAACTCGCCATCTGGCCCGCAGCCGATGTGGTGTTCACGACCCCCGAAGCTGCCGCGAACGACTTCCTGGCGAAGGCCTTCACGCCCGGGCCGGTGATCGGTCCCTTCGTGGGGAACGACCAGCGCAGCGGTGAGTTCCAGGTGTTCGCCACCGCCGACAACGTCAAGATCGGTTCGGCCAAGAGCACCTTGCTCATGCGCCAGCTCGGACCGTCGAACGGATGGTTCGTGCTCGCAGCAGCCAGCGACGTCGCCACTGTCGTCTCACCCGCCTCGCTGTCCACCGTGGCGGCCGGTCCCGTGACCGTGAAGGGCGTCGGGACGGGCTTCGAGGCCACTGTGGTCGTCCGCGCGTTCGTCGCCGGCACGGGTGTCGAGCTGGACCGCAAGTCCACGATGGCCGGCAACCTCGGCCAGACCCTCCCGTACAGCGTGACGCTCGATGTGTCGAAGGCGTCGAAGGGTGACGTCGTCGTGCTGCTCGTGCAGGGCGGCGTCGGGCTCGAGACAGATCCCGGCGACTTCGGCGCTGTCCCGGTGCTCATCGGCTGAGCCGACCATTGACACCATCGGCGCCGCACTTCTCACCGAGGCGCTGCTACCGAGCTGCTCCACCCCGCGTCGGTAGGGAAACCACTATCGCCGCAGGACCAAGTCGGCAACCGTCACCAGGGGTGTCCGGCGGGAGAATCGCTATACGACTCGACACGTCAGGCGTACCCTCGAATCATGACGAGTGGGTCGCTCCGCTCCCTTGCAATTGTCGCCGCGCTCACATTAATGGCGGGCTGCAGCTCCAGCCCCGACGCGAGCCCGACCACGACAACGCCGACCACGACAACGCCGACCACAACGCCGCAGACCACGACCAGCACGACCTCGACAACTACGACGTCCAGCACCACCGCGACCACCGAGCCGACCACCGCGATCACTGCCGATCAGCTGATGGCCGACGTACGGATCCTCACGGCCACACCGCGCAGCACCGAAGCGCAGCGCGAAACCACCCGAGTGTGGCTGCAACACCAGCTCGAGGCGTCCGGCTACGACGTGCACCGGTGGACGCGGGCCGACACCAGTCAGTCGCCGGCCGTGCCGGTCAACCTGGTCGCCCGCCTCGCCGGAACGGCATCTCCTGAACGGGTCCTCATCGTCAGCGCCCACTACGACTCGGTCGAAGGCGTGGTCGGGGCCGACGACGATGCGAGCGGAGTGGCCGCCGTGCTGGCCGTCGCCCGAGCCCTCGCCACCGCTCACCCGAAGCTCGGCGCGACCATCGAATTCGTGTTCTTCGACCTCGAGGAACTTGGACTGCTCGGCAGTCGGGCCTACGTGGCCGAGGGCATCGTCGGCCGCACGATCATCGGCGTCATCAACCTCGAATCTGTCGGCTACACCTGCGGTGAGGGGTGCCAACCCGTCTTCACAGACATCCCCGGCTGTCTCACCGTCGGCGGTGAGGTACATGCGAAAGGCGACAACATCGTCGCAGTGGGCGACGAGACCGCCACCGACCTGATGGTCGCGCTGACTGCCGCGGCCCGACGAGTCGCACCCGACCGCGCCCTCGGCACCGGGCTGGTGGCCGGCAACGGCACCTGCATGAGCGTGACACGCCGAAGCGACCACGCACCCTTCTGGGACGCGGGCATCCCGGCGGTGATGGTCACCGACCTCGCCGAGTACCGCAACACCAACTACCACCGCTCGACCGACGTCGCCGACACCCTCGACCCCGCCTTCCTGCTCGACGTCACGCGTACCGTCGCGGCCGCCGCCCTCCTCGCAGCCGGTCCCGACTGACGAGTCGGCAACCAGGACCGCGCCATCGGCACCCCGTCCCTCCAGCCGCTAGCCGACGACGAGATCCCGGTGGCGAGGGCGTCGGTGGCGAAGGCGCAGACCGCCGGCAGCCTCACCCGAGCAGGCACGCAACGACCTCATCGTCGGTGGTCTGGGAGAAGTTGTCGTAGAACTGCCCGACGGCGAAGAACGGCTCGGGCGTGTCGACGCTCACGAACTCGTCGGCGGCACCAGCCATGCGCTCGATCCACTCGCGCGGGGCCACGGGCACCGCCAGCACCACTCGCGCGGCGCCGTGCTCGCGCACGACCTGGCAGGCCGCTCGTGCGGTGGCCCCGGTGGCAATGCCGTCGTCGACCACCACCGCAACCCGTCCGGCGAGCGGCAGGCGCGGCCGGTCGCCGCGGAAGCGTCGGACTCGGCGCTCCAGCTCGGCCCGTTCTCGTGCTTCGACCTCGGCCAGCTCCCTCTCGGTGACCCCGGCGCGGCGAACCAGCTCGCGGTCGACCACGCGCACGCCGTCTTCACCGATCGCGCCCATGCCCAGCTCTGGTTGGGAGGGCACACCCAGCTTGCGCACCACGATCACGTCCAACGGCGCGTCGAGCGCGGCCGCCACCTCGAACGCCACCGGCACACCTCCGCGCGGGAGACCCAACACCACCAGCGGTTGGCCACGCAGGTGCTGGAGTCGGCCGGCGAGCAGCCGCCCGGCCTGCGTACGATCGGCGAACATCCGAACCCACCTCCTTGCGCTGTCATTCTCGCAGCGCGACGTGCGTCAGAGCTCGTGCCACGCTCCTTCGGCCCACTGGTCGCGGAGCTTGAACTTCTGGATCTTGCCCGAGCCGGTGAGCGGGAAGTTCTCCACCGCGAACCAGTGCTTGGGTGTCTTGTGCGGGGCAAGGTGGTCGCGCATGTAGGCGAACAGCTCGTCCTTGTCGACCGTGCAGCCCACGGCGGGGCGCACGAACGCAGCTACCGTCTCGCCCCACTTCTCGTCGGGCAGGCCCACCACCGCCACCTCACCCACGTGCGGGTGCGCGAACAGCAGGTCCTCCAGCTCGCGTGGATAGATGTTCTCGCCGCCGCGGATGATCATGTCCTTCAGCCGGCCCTCCACGGTGCAGTAGCCACGGTCGTCCATCGCGCACAAGTCGCCCGTGTGCAGCCAGCCGTCGGCATCGATGGTGCGCGCCGTGGCCTCGGGGTTCTCGAAGTAGCCGTGCATCACGTGGTAGCCGCGTGTGCAGTACTCGCCCACCGCGCCGATGGACAGGGTGGCACCCGTGTCGGGGTCGACCACCTTCACCTCCACACCCGGCATCGGCGGCCCGATGGTGCCGGCCTTGTCGTCGATGGTGTCGTGCGGCTGGGTCATCGACGCCACAGGCGAGCACTCGGTCTGCCCGAACACGATGGTGAACGGCGCGCCCAACGTCTCCTCCAGGCGGCGCACCATCGGGGCCGGCACCAGCGACCCGCCCGAGCAGATGGCCTCCAGTTGCGACAGGTCGGTGGAGCCGAAGTTCGGGTGCTCCATGAGCGCCACCAGCATCGTGGGCACGCCCAGCATCGCCGTGCCCTTGTAGGTGTCGAACAGCTCCAGCGCCAGCCCCGGATCGAACGCCTCCACCAGCACCAGCGTCGCCTGCTTCGACACAGCCGCGATCACCGTGCACACGCACCCGCCGGTGTGGAACAGCGGCATCACTCCGATCGACACCGCACCCTCGCTGATGCCCATGCGGTGCGCCGTGTGCGACCCGTTGTTCACCAGTCCGCGATGGTGCAGCAGCGCACCCTTGGGGAAGCCCGTGGTGCCCGACGTGTACTGGATCATCACCGCATCGTCGGGATGCGGATCGGCCAGCTCACCCGTGAACGCCGACGACCCGGCAACGAAGTCGTCCCACTGGTCGAAGCGGATCACCTCGCGCAGCTCGGCGCACGCCGGCTGCACCTCCTCCACGATCGACAGCATCGGGTTGCCGCGATGCTC
>PMCN01000067.1:6884-7036 GCA_003154135.1 Acidimicrobiaceae bacterium | reverse complement strand
GAGGCCGGGCTCGAGGACTGGCAGCTGGGGCTGGGGCACGCCTTCGAGATCAACCCGGCGGTCCCCGACTCGTTCCGGCTCGAGCTGGCTCACGCCATGCTGGCCCGCGAGCTGTTCCCGAATGCCCCGCTCAAGTGGATGCCGCCGACCAA
>PMCN01000067.1:2040-6800 GCA_003154135.1 Acidimicrobiaceae bacterium | reverse complement strand
GGTGCTGGACGAAGCCGTCGAGCTGCTCCAAGCGATCGTCGACGACGGACTGCTCGACGCGATCGGCGACGGGACGTTCGGCCTGATGAAGCGGCCGGCCGACAGGGGCAAGGGACTGGACGGCGTGGTGAAGCACGCCAAGGGCTACCTCAACCCCGCGACCAACCTGCTCGAAGAGGGCCAGCGATGAGTGCACCCGAGAAGAAGATCGTCCGCCCGTACGGCGACACGACGGGCGACGGGATGGTCCAGCTGTCCTTCACCCTGCCGCTGCCGCATGACAAGCGGGCGGAGGGCGCTGCCGCCCAGCTGGCCAACAAGATGGGGATGGACCCGGCGATGGTGGTGCACGCCAAGGCCATGGGGCCCGACTTCACGTTCTTCGTCGTCTACGGTCCGGTGCACCACCTCGTCGACACGAGCAAGGTGACGGTGCTCGAACGCGAGTACCCGTTACTCACTGCCAAGGAGGCCAACCTCTCGATCAAGCGTGGATTGCGCAGACCCCTGGTCGTCGTCGGCGCCTGCATCGGCAGTGACGCCCACACCGTCGGCATCGACGCGATCTTGAACATCAAGGGCTTTGCGGGGGAGAAGGGGCTGGAGTACTACAGCGAGATCAAGGTGGTGAACATGGGCGCCCAGGTCCTCGTTCCCGAGCTGGTCGAGCGAGTACGGGCCGAGAAGGCCGACGCGGTGCTCGTCTCGCAGGTCGTCACCCAGCGCGACGCGCATCTGTACAACACCCGCGAGATGGCCGCAGCCTTCAACGAGGCCTACCCCAGCGGCACCCGGCCCCTCCTGGTGGTCGGGGGACCCAGGTTCGACGAGCTGATGGCCGCAGAGCTCGGGGTCGACCGCATCTTCGGCAAGGGAACCACCCCGGGCGAGGTCGCCAGCTATCTCATCCACGCACTCGTAGGAGCGAAGGTATGACCGACCTGGATCCGCGGCTGGGGCTCACCGTGACACACGCCCGCTACGTCCCGTACGCGCACGCGCACTACGGCGGGAATCTCGTCGATGGCGCTTACGTGCTGGGTTTGTTCGGCGATGTGGCCACCGAGGTGTGCATCCGGACGGACGGTGACGAGGGACTGTTCGCGTCCTACGACGAGGTGCAGTTCCGGGCAGCCGTCCAGGCCGGCGACGTCGTCGAGGTCACCGCAGTGGTGACCCGAGTCGGCCGCCGAAGCCGGGGGATCGAGTTCGTCGCGCGGGTCACCTGCCGGGCCCGTCCGGACCGGTCACCGTCGGCAGCCGAGGTTCTCGCGGTGCCGATCGTGTGCACGACCGCCCGGGGCACGGTCGTCGTCACAGTTTGAGCTCGCTCGGTCACGCGTCCTGACTTCAGGATCAACCGAACGGCCGAAATTCATCATCCGTTTGGTTCATCCCATTTCCAGCGACTTAGGGAGCCGTTAACGTCGCGCCCAATCGGGCGTCCGACGTTCGGACGGCTTTGGGGAGGATCACCATGCACCAGCAGACTCAGCGTCGCTTCGCGGTCGTCGCAATCGCCGCTGCCGCCGCGACCATGCTCGGCTCTGGCATCTCCGCCTCGGCGGCAACGCCCGCGCCGTCGCGCACCGTCCTGTCCACCACGACGGCGAACGTCGCCATCGGCGGGACCGCGCACCTCAAGGCCGTCGTGAAGCCGGTCACCGGGGCCGGCCTGCCCATCGGCAACGTCGTCTTCAAGGAGGGCGCCACCGTTCTTGGCACCGTCGCGCTGAGTCTGGTCGGCGTCGTCCAGACGGCGAAGCTTGACGTACCAGGCCTGGCTCTGGGGAGCCACTCCGTGATCGCGACCTACGTCGGCTCACCTGCCTTCGCCACCAGCACCTCGTTGCCGGTGATCATCACCGTCGCCAAGACCGCCACGACCACGACGTTGTCGAGCACCACTCCGCTCGCCGCACCGGGGTCCACGGTCAAGCTCAAGGCCGTCGTCAAGGTTCCCGGCGTGGTGGCCAGCCCAACCGGCAACGTCACCTTCACCGAGGGCGCCACGGTGCTGGGCACCGTCGCCCTCGCCCTGGTGGGAACGGTTGAGACGGCCAAGCTGAGCATCAGCACCCTCAGCAACGGCGACCACTCGATCGTCGCGACCTACGGTGGCTCAGCCACCTACCTCGGGAGTGCGTCCGCCCCGGTCACCATCACCGTGGCCAAGCCGGACACCACGACCACCATCACGCCCGTCGCGGTCGCGGCCGTGCCAGGCAAGTACAACCTCAACGCGGTCATCGCGCCTGTCCCGCCGGCGACCGGCTTCCCGACCGGTGTGGTCACGTTCGTGATCGACGCGAACGCACCGCAGGTGCTCGCCCTCAACGGCACCGCGCGGGCCAGCATCGCCGTCACGTTCGTGGTGGGAACCGTCCACACGGTGACCGTCACCTACGCCGGCGACTCGAAGTACATCGGTAGCACCGGGACGGTGACCTTCACGGCGTGATCGGGTGCGCTGTTCCGGTTGACAGTGCGGCGTGACCCGACGGTAGATTCAACCTCGGTCGACCGCAGGACCGGACGTCGCGCCAGGACCCACCATCGATCGGCGCCCCGAGTCCACGGACATCGGCTCGGAGAGGACCCGACCACCCGTTAGACAACGGTGTTCGTCTCGCAGCCTGCGGGACCAACGCCGGTCCGAGGGGAGGGTCGGGTCCTCTTCCACGTCCAGGTCCACATAACCTGCACGAGTGACGATCGAGGGCCGCCGGGCGACCGTGCTCCAGGTCCCACTCGGTCTCCTGCTCGGCGGCACTCTCGCGCTGGCCTTCCCACCGTTCGGCTGGTGGCCACTGGCCCCGCTCGTCGTGGCCGTGTGCACCTGGCTGGTGAGTCCGGACCGCCTACGGCGCGCGATTCTCCTCGGGCTCGCCACCGGGCTCGGCTTCTTCCTCGTGCTGCTGCACTGGATGCAGGTCGTCGGATCCGATGCGTGGATCGCCCTGTCGGCGCTCGAAGCGTCGTTCTACGCCCTGCTGTTCGGCGCAGTGGCACTGGTGCGCCGACTGCCCGGCTGGCCGGTCTGGACGGCCTGCCTGTGGGTGCTCACCGAGCTCGCCCGCGAGTACGTACCGTTCGGTGGTTTCCCCTGGGGCCGGTTGGCCTTCGCCCAGGCGGACTCGCCCTACCGGGCGCTCGCGTCGCTGGGCGGATTCGCCCTGCTGACCTTCGCGGTGGCACTCACCGGGTCGTTGCTGGCCGCGGCCGCGATGGCCCGAGCACGGTTCGCGCGGATCGGCCTCGTGGTCGGTGCCCTCGTGCTCCCGGCCGTCGCCCTCCTGATCCCGCTGCCCGTCGACGGCGCGACCTCGACGATCGCGGTGATCCAGGGCAACGTGCCGACCAGTGGGCTGGACGCCTTCGGACAGCGACAGGCGGTCCTCAACAACCACGTCGAAGCCACCCGTCGGCTTGCGGTCGACATCGCGGCCGGCCGCTCGCCCCGGCCCGCCCTGGTCATCTGGCCCGAGAACGCCAGCGACCTCGACCCGTTCGCCGACCCGGCCGCCGCGGCCTTGATCCAGAGCGCGGTCGACGCGGTGGACGCCCCGGTGCTGGTGGGCGCTGTGATCACCAACCCGGCCGACCCGACGACCATCTTGAACGTGGGGATCCTGTGGGGTCCGACGAACAGCGCGGCGCCAGGGCCGGGTCAGCAGTACGCGAAACGACACCCGGTGCCGTTCGGCGAGTACCTGCCGTTCAGGGGAGTGCTCTCGCACGTCATCACTCGGTTCAACCGGATACCGCGCGACTTCGCCGCAGGACAGCATCCCGGGTTGTTCACTGTCGACTCGCTCACCATCGGCGACGTCATCTGTTTCGAAGTCGCATACGACAAGGTTGTGCGCGACGTGATCGACGGGGGAGCGCAGGCGCTGGTCGTGCAGACCAACAACGCGACGTATGGCCACACGGGTCAGCCGGAGCAGCAGTTCGCCATGGCCCGGCTGCGCGCCATCGAGACCGGGCGCAGCGTCCTCGTCGCAGCCACCAGCGGGATCAGCGGGGTCGTGGCGCCCGACGGACGGCTCGTGGCAGGCTCGCAGGAGTTCGAGGCTTGGACGTACGACGGCCCCGTCACCATCCGTACCGAGCTCACGCCGGCCTCTCGGCTCGGGGCGGGGCCTGAGCGGATCCTCGGTATCCTGGCTGCGGTGGCCCTGCTCGCGGCGACCGTTCGCCGACGCCGCAGACAGGAGCCAACCACCGATGACTGAGCCCACCAGCGATTCCGCTGCGGCGGTTCGCCCCCCGCTCGGTCACGTGCTGATCGTGACGCCCACCTACAACGAGGCCGAGAACGTCGCCTTGATCGTGGCGCGCGCCAGGGCGGCCGTCCCCGACGCCGACCTCCTCATCGCCGACGACAACAGTCCTGATGGCACCGGCCGGATCGCGGACGGCCTGGCGGCCACCGACGACCACGTCCACGTGCTGCACCGGACCAGCAAAGAAGGTCTTGGCGCTGCGTACCTCGCCGGCTTCGACTGGGCGCTCGAGCGCGACTACGGCGTCATCGTCGAGATGGACGCGGACGGATCGCACCGCCCTGAGGACCTACCGAGCATGCTGCGCGCCCTCGAGACCGCTGACCTCGTGCTGGGCTCGCGCTGGGTCCCCGGTGGCTCCGTCGTCAACTGGCCGCTGCGGCGCAAGCTGCTCTCGCAGGGCGGCAACACGTACTCGCGGCTCGCCCTCGGGGTGCCGATCCGTGACATCACCGGCGGCTACCGCGCCTT
>PMCN01000067.1:0-1979 GCA_003154135.1 Acidimicrobiaceae bacterium | reverse complement strand
GTCGAGAGCCGCACCGAGCGGTTCCGAAAGAAGCGCTGAGCATGCCGCTCGCCCTGTTTCTGGCCTTCGTCGCCTTCCCCGCGCTCGAGATCTATGTGGCGGTGCAGGTGGCCCACGCGATCGGCGTGGGCTGGATGCTCCTGCTGGTCGTCGCGTTCGGCCTCCTGGGGCTTTACGTCATGCGTCGGGCCGGTGCGTCCTGGTGGCGGGCGTTGAGAGGGCAGACAGGTGACGGCACGCAGCCTGATGGCCGCGCGGCCGCGACCTCGGCGCTGCTGTTCGTGGCCGGGGCGCTGCTGTTCCTGCCCGGATTCATCAGCGATGCGCTCGGCCTGATCCTGCTGCTGCCTCCGGTACGAGGGTTGCTGCAGGCGGCGACGGCGGCCTGGTTCGTGCGGCGCTTCACGTCCGTGACCGGACCCGGTGGCGTGCGGATGTGGACCCGACCCGACCGGGTGGTTCCGGGCAACGTGATCCGTGGTGACGTGGTCCGCGATGACGTGGTCCGCGATGACGAGCCGAGGGAAGGCGGCTCGCAGCCGCCGCAGCTGCCGTCCTAGCGGACCAGGGGCCTGCCTCAGGCAGTCTTGCGGTGGTCGGCGTGGCCAGCGCGGCCAGGCCCGCCACGGGTGCGCAACAGGTCGAGACGCTCGGTTAGCAGCGTCTCCAGATCAGCCAAGGTTCGCCGCTCGAGCAGCATGTCCCAGGGGGTGCGCACCTTGCGGGTGGCCTTGGGATCGTCGAGCGTGCCGTCGGACCGGTGGGCCACCGCGCCGCAGACCCGGCACTCCCACGTACCAGGCAGGTCAGCCTCGACGGAGAACGGAACGGCGAAGGCATGCCCGTCCGGGCACGCGAACCAGATGACCTGTCGAGGGGCGAACTCGATCCCGCCCTCGTTCTCGTAGCTCACGGCTCCGAGCCGACTTCCGCGCAGCGATTCCGCCATGTGGTCCGCCTCCTTCAGGGCCGCCCCCGTGGCGGCCGATCACAGTCCTGCACGTATGACGCGCGTGGGGCTCAGGCGGTTCACCGTGCAGGGGTTCCAACGACTGACCGGCCTCAAGGATTCCCAGCGGCTACGGCACGCTCGGGAGCTCGCCGGACCACTGCCCGCGGCGGACGAGAACCGCGCGCAGCACTTCCGGCCGGTCCGTCATGATCCCGTCCACCCCGAGATCGAGCAGACGCTCCATCGCGTCGGCCTCGTCGATCGTCCAGACGTGCACCGGGAGCCCGTGATCGTGGGCCGCTTCGACGAACGATCGGTCGACCAGCGGTACCCGGCCGAGGGACGGCGGCACCTGTACGCAGCGCGCGGTCAACGGGAACGGGGTCCGGCCACCACGCAGCGACACCCGCCTGAGCCGCATGACCTCACGCGGACCCAGCGACGAGCTCAGCTCCGACCCGAGCGCCGTACGCAGCCACCCCAACCGCCGATCGCTGAACGCACCCAGATTGACCCGGGGGAGGGCGTCCGAGCGCCGGAGCAGGTCGGCGAGCGGCCGCAACGCACCGGGCGCCTTCGGGTCGATGTTGAAGCGCGTGCTCGGGAACGACGCCAGCAGGTCGGCCATGAGCGGGATGGGCTCCGTACCGCCGATGCGGGCACGCGCCACCTCGGCGTACGTCAGCTCGGCGATGCGCCCGCTGCGGTCGGTCAGCCGGTCGAGCTTGGCGTCGTGGAAGGCGAGCAGCGCACCGTCCGCGGTCGCGTGCACGTCGGTCTCCAGGTACGTGAACCCAAGCTCGACCGCCCGCCGGAACGCAGCCAGCGAGTTCTCAGGTGCCTCCTGCGCGCCCCCACGGTGCACGATCGCGAGCGGGCCCACGTGGTCGTGGAACGGGTGCGTCATCAGCCGTCGATCAGCTCAGGCTGACGATCAGCTCAGCCCGACGATCTCGCCGTTCTCGTCGATGTCGATCATCTCGGCGGCGGGAACATTCGGCAGCCCCGGCATGGTCATGATGTCGCC
>PMCN01000071.1:6561-17321 GCA_003154135.1 Acidimicrobiaceae bacterium | reverse complement strand
TCGAGGCCTGGTCACCGATGATGCTGTTCGCCATCGTCTTCGGCCGCTCCATGGACTACGAGGTCTTCCTGCTCTCGCGCATGAAGGAGGAGTTCGACCGCACCGGCGACAACGCCACCGCGGTGGCCGACGGTCTGGCCGCCACTGCCCGCGTGATCACCGCCGCTGCGATCATCATGGTGTGCGTGTTCGGCGCCTTCGTGCTGGGCGTCGACCGGCAGCTCAAGCTGTTCGGATTCGGCATGGCCATCGCCGTCCTCGTCGATGCGACCATCGTGCGCATGATCCTCGTGCCGGCCACGATGGAGCTTCTCGGCGACCGCAACTGGTGGATCCCGAAGTGGCTCGACCGCATCCTTCCCCACCTCAACGTGGAGGGTCCCGATGCCGCCCTGCCCGTGGTCGCCGATGAGGCCGAACGCGAGCCCGTGGGCGTCGGCGACTGACCACTCCTCGATGCGTCGCCCGCGCTGCACCTTGACAACGTGGGCTCCCATCACCTAGCGATACGCCTCAATGCCCAGACCACTCGTCATCGTCGAGTCCCCTGCCAAGGCCAAGACCATCGCCAAGTTCCTCGGCAACGCGTTCGACGTGCGCGCCTCGGTGGGCCACGTGGCCGACCTCCCGAGCAAGGGCCTGCAGATCGACGTCGACAACGGGTTCAAGCCCACCTACGAGCTCACGGTGCGCGGCAAGGAAGTCATCAAGGACCTCCGCGCGGCCATGAAGGACGCCAGCGAGCTGTACCTCGCGACCGACGAGGACCGCGAGGGTGAGGCCATCAGCTGGCACCTGCTCGAGTACCTGAAGCCGAAGATCCCGGTGAAGCGGATGGTCTTCCACGAGATCACCAAGACCGCCATCGACCAGGCCGTCGCCAACCCGCGCGGTCTCGACTACGGACTGGTCGACGCGGCCGAGACACGCCGCCTGCTCGACCGTCTCTACGGCTACGAGGTGTCGCCCGTGCTGTGGCGCCGCGTGAACCGCGGCCTCAGCGCCGGCCGCGTGCAGAGCCCGTCCGTGCGGCTCATCGTCGAGCGCGAGCGCGAGCGCATCGCGTTCGTCACCGCGCCCTACTGGGACATCGAGCTCCTCACGGGCACCAGCCCGGCGTTCACCGCCACGCTCGTCGCGGTCGACGGCACGAAGGTGGCCACGGGCAAGGACTTCGCCTCCGACGGCACCCCCAAGGGCAAGGTGGTCGTGGTGCCCGAGGCCCGGGCACGTTCGCTGGCCGACGCGCTGTTGGGCTGCGAGGTCACCGTGCGCTCGGTCGACGAGAAGCCCTACCGGTCGTCGCCCAAGGCGCCGTTCATGACCAGCACGCTGCAGCAGGAGGGCGGCCGCAAGCTGCGCCTCGGCGCGGCGCAGGTGATGCGCATCGCCCAGGGGCTGTACGAGCGTGGCTACATCACCTACATGCGCACCGACAACGTCGTGCTCAGCGACGAGGCCCTCGCCGCCGTGCGCGTCGAGGTGCAGCGCAGCTACGGCGCCAAGTTCCTGTCGCCGTCGCCGCGGCAGTTCAGCACGAAGGTGAAGAACGCGCAGGAGGCCCACGANNGCCCACGAGGCCATCCGCCCCACCACCCCGCTGCGCAGTCCCGACCAGGTGGCCGGCGAGCTCAACGGCCAGGAGCTGTCGCTCTACCGCCTGGTGTGGCAGCGCACGCTCGCCTCGCAGATGGCCGACGCCAACGGCACCACGGTGTCGGTACGCCTCGGCGCCGTGCCCACGGAGGCCGGCACACCGGTCGACACCGCGTTCGCGGCGAGTGGCACCACCATCACCTTCCCCGGCTACCGGCAGGTGTACGTGGAGAGCACCGACGACCACGAGTCCGACGACGAGCGTGAAGCACTGCTGCCCGTCCTCACCGTGGGCCAGCAGGTGCCTGCCGTCTCGTTCACGCCCAACGGCCACGCCACCAGCCCGCCCGCCCGCTACACCGAGGCGTCGCTGGTGAAGCGGTTGGAAGAGCTCGGCATCGGCCGGCCGTCCACCTGGGCGTCAATCATCCAGACCGTGCAGGACCGCGGCTACGTGTGGAAGAAGGGCCAGGCGCTGGTGCCCACCTGGACCGCGTTCGCCGTCGTCGGGCTGATGGAGAAGCACTTCGACGAACTGGTCGACTACGCGTTCACCGCCCGCATCGAGGAAGACCTCGACTCGATCGCCCGCAACGAGCGCCAGAAGCAGGACTGGCTGCAGCAGTTCTACTTCGGCGACGAGACCGAGCACCTGCCGGGCCTCAAGCGGCTGGTGGAGGAGAACCTCGATCACATCGACGCGGCCGAGGTGAACACGTTCCCGATCGGGCTCGACCCCGATGGCAACGAGGTGGTCGTCAAGCCCGGCAAGTACGGGCCGTACGTGAAACGAGGCGACGACACCGCCAGCGTGCCCGACGACCTGACGCCCGACGAGCTCACGCTCGAGGTGGCGCTGCAGCTGCTCGCCGCACCGAAGAGCGACGTGGCCATCGGCGAGCTGGATGGCTACCCCGTGTTCGCCAAGAACGGCCGCTACGGCCCGTACGTGCAGTGGGGCACGCCCGAGCTGCTGCCGCCCGGTCTCGAGAAGCCGAAGATGGCCAGCCTGTTCAAGACGATGGTGCTCGAGCGCCTGACGGTCGACGACGCCGAGGCGCTGCTGCAGCTGCCCCGGTCGCTCGGCGCCGACCCGTCCGACGGCCAGGAGATCATCGCCAACAACGGTCGTTACGGTCCGTACGTGCAGAAGGGCAAGGACTTCCGCAACATCACCAACGAGGAGCAGCTGCTCACCATCGGCCTGCCCGAGGCCGTGGCCATCTTCAGCCAGCCCAAGGTGTTCCGCCGCGGCGGGGCGACCAACATGGCGGCACGCGGCCCGTTGCGCGAGTTCGGCCTCGATCCGGTGAGCGGCAAGGCCGTCACCGCCAAGGACGGCAAGTTCGGCGTGTACGTCACCGACGGCGAGACCAACGCCTCGCTCTCCAAGGGCGACCGACTGGATGCCATGCCGCCCGAGCGGGCGTTCGAGCTGCTGGCCCTGCGCCGCGAGGCCATCATCGAGAAGGGTGGCGCGCCGGCCAAGAAGGCCACCGCCACGAAGCGGGCCGCCGCCAAGAAGGCCGCCCCGAAGAAGACGGCAGCGAAGAAGGCAGCCAAGAAGCCCGCAGCCAAGAAGTCGGCAGCCAAGAAGGCCTGACCCAGGGGCGAGTGGGTGGGCGCCACCCGAGTGGGTGGGCGCCACCCGAGTGCCAGAGCGCCACCGGAGTGGCCACTCGCGCCCCGGGGTGGGAGTGCCCACTCGGGTATGGTCGGCGGCTGTATGACCATCGGCCGGTACATCGCCTTCGAGGGCGCGGAGGGGTGCGGGAAGAGCACGCACGCGGCCAGGCTGGCAGCCGCCATCGACGCCGTCCTCACCCGCGAGACCGGGGGCACGGCAATCGGCCGGCGCATCCGCGAGATCCTGCACGACACGTCCGTCACCAACCTGTCGGATCGCGCTGAGGCGCTGCTGGCCGCCGCCGACCGCGCCCAGCACATCGACGAGGTGGTCGCGCCTGCCCTCGCCGCCGGCCGCCACGTGGTGAGCGACCGCAGCGTCTACTCCACCCTCGCCTACCAGGGATACGGTCGGGGCCTGCCGCTGCCCGAGGTGCGCCACATCAACGAGTGGGCGGTCGACGGGCACTGGCCGCACCTCGTGCTGCTGCTCGATGCGCCCACCGAGGTGCTCGAACGTCGCATGCGCGGCCGCCAGCTCGACCGCTTCGAGCAGGAAGGCGACGCGTTCCACCAGCGCGTGCGCGACGGCTTCCGCGACATGGCTCGCACCGAACCCGAGCGATGGGTGGTCGTCGACGGGGGCCAGTCGCTCGAGCAAGTGGGCAACGCAGTGCGCGCAGCCGTGGCCGACCGGTTGGGGCTCTAGATGTTCGCCGAGTACACCCGATCGGTGTGGGACGCCGTGATCGGCCAGCCGCGGGCAGTCGAACAGCTCACGCGCGCTGCTGTCGCGCCCGTGCACGCCTACCTGTTCGTCGGGCCGCCCGGTTCCACCAAGCACGAAGCCGCACGTGCGTTCTCGGCTCTGCTGCTCACCGGGGTCGACGACGCCGACTCGCGCGACGCCCGCCTCGCCCTCGCCGGCGAGCATCCCGACGTGCGCGAAGTGGAGCGCACCGGTGCGCGCATCTCCAAGGAACAGGTGAGCGACATCATCCGCAACGCGTCGCTCGCGCCCATCGAGGGCAGCCGCAAGGTGATGGTGCTGCACGAGTTCCACCTCCTCGAGTCGGAGGGGGCGGCTCGCCTGTTGAAGACCATCGAGGAGCCGCCGCCGAGCACCGTGTTCCTCGTGCTCGCCGACCAGGTGCCGCCCGAGCTGGTCACCATCGCCTCGCGTTGCGTGCGCATCGAGTTCTCCAGCATCGCCGAGGCCTCCATCCGCGACGTGCTCGTCGGCGAGGGCATCAGCCTCGAGATGGCCACGCTCGCCAGCAGCGCCGCAGAGGGCAACCTCACCCGCGCCCGCGTGCTGGCAGTCGACCCGGGGCTGATGGAGCGCCGCGCGGCGTTCGCCGGCATCCCGTTCCGGCTCGACGGCACCGGCTCCACCGTGGCGGCGCTGTGCACCGAGCTGAACTCGCTCATCGAGGCGGCCGCCGCGCCGTTGGCCGCCCGGCAGGCCGACGAGGCGACGACGCTCGAAGCCCGCGTTGCCGCCGTGGGCGAACGGGGCAGCGGTCGCAAGGCGCTCGAGGAGCGGCACAAGCGCGAGCTGCGCCGCCACCGCGTCGACGAGTTGCGCAGCGGCATGGCGGTCGTGGCCGGCACCTATCGCGACGCGCTCGTGTCGGGTCGCGCGCAGCGCCCGGAGGCAGCCATCCACGCCGTGCAGAGGGTGCACCAGTCGCTCGAGTCGCTCGACCGCAACCCCAACGAGATGCTGCTCCTGCAGGCACTGCTGCTCGACCTGCCCTCGATGCCCGCCGTGTGAGCCCGAATCGCGGGTGGGCGCTCGCGGCACCCTCCGCTAGCATTGCCGACTGCGCCCAGGTAGCTCAGTCGGCAGAGCAACGCACTCGTAATGCGTAGGTCGAGGGTTCGATTCCCTCCTTGGGCTCCAGACGTTTTCGCGACGCGCGCGCAGGGAGCTACCGTCGGGGGCACGACCTGCGAGTAGTGGGGGTGCAACGGTGAAGACCTACCCGACCGAGCGGATTCACAACGTGGTGCTGTTGGGCCACAGTGGCGCCGGCAAGACCACGCTGGCCGAGGCCTTGCTGTCACGTGCCGGCGCAGTGCCGCGTACGGGCAAGGTCGACGACGGCACGAGCCTGCTCGACAACGACCCGGAGAGCATCAAGGCGCGCATCTCGATGTCGCTGGCGCTCGCCCCGTTCGAGTGGACCGCCACCGACGGCAACACCTACAAGGTGAACGTTCTCGACACACCTGGCTCCATCGACTTCGCGGCCGAGGTCGACGCCGCGCTCGCGGTGGCCGACCTCGCCGTCTTCGTCGTGAGCGCGGTGGAGGGAGTCGAGGCACAGACCGAGCTGTGGTGGCGGCGCGTGGCCGCGATGGGCGTGCCGCGCATGGTGTTCGTCAACAAGGAAGACCGTGAGCGAGCCGACTTCCACAAGGTGCTGCACCAGTTGCGCGCTGCGTTCGGGCCGGGCATCGCGCCGCTCGAACTGCCCATCGGCGAGGCCGCCACGCTGCACGGCATCGTCGACGTGCTGTCGGAGGAAGCGCTCGACTACGCATCCGACGGCAAGCACCACGTGGAGCCGATGCCGGCCGAGGTGGCAGAGGAGGAGCACACGCTGCACGACGAGCTCGTCGAGGAGATCGTGTCCGGCGACGATGAGCAGCTCGAACGGTACCTGTCGGGCGACATGCCCACCGTTGCAGAGCTCGAGCGCACGTTGGCCCACGAGGTGCTCGCGTGCACCGAGTTCCCGGTGCTCCTCGGCTCGGCCACCACTGGTGTGGGCATCGACCGTCTCGCCGACCTGCTGTGCGAGCTGAGCCCGTCGGCCGCCGATCGCCAGGTCGACGTGCTCGACGGCGGCGACACCGTCACCATCCACGCCGACCCAGTCGGTGCCGCGGTGGTCTACGTGTTCAAGACCATCGCCGACCCGTACCTCGGTCAGCTCTCGGTGTTCAAAGTGCTGCGCGGATCGCTGAAGGCCGACGACCGGCTCGTCAACCGCACCAACGGCTCCGACGAGCGGCTCCACGGCCTGTTCCAGCTGTGCGGCAAGGAGCAGACACCGGTGGCCGAGGTGCTCGCCGGCGACATCGCCGCCGTCGCCAAGCTGTCGTCGACGCGCACGGGCGACACGTTGGCGCCGAAGGGGTCCACCATCACGGTGCAACCACCGCCGCGCCGCGCCCCGCAGTTCGGCGTGGCCATCGTGCCGCGCACACAGGCCGACGACGACAAGCTCGGCAACGCGCTCACCCGTCTCCAGGCAGAAGACCCGGCCCTCTACGTCGACCGCGTGGAGGAGACCAATCAGACGGTGCTGCGCGGTCTGGGCGACACCCATGTCAACGTGGCCATCGATCGCATGGCGCGCAAGTTCGGTGTCAACGTCGAGATCGCGCCGCTGCGCGTCGCATATCGCGAGACGGTCGCGAGCACCGCCGCCGCCGAGGGCAAGGTGAAGAAGCAGAGCGGCGGCCACGGTCAGTACGCAGTGGTCAACCTCCGCGTGAAGCCGCTCGACCGCGGCGAGGGCTTCCAGTTCGTCGACGCCATCGTCGGCGGCACCATCCCGCGCAACTACATCCCGGCCGTGCAGGCCGGCGTCGAGGACACGATGGTGAAGGGTGGCGTGCACGGCTTCCCCGTCGTCGACGTCGTGGTCGAGTGCTACGACGGCAAGTACCACGCCGTCGACTCCAGCGAGATGGCGTTCAAGACCGCCGCGTCGCAAGGGTTCAAGGACGCGATGGCGGCGGCCGGCGTGGTGGTGCTCGAACCCGTGTCACTGCTCACCGTCACCGTGCCTGCGGCGCAGCAGGGCGACATCATGAGCGACATCACCACCCGCCGCGGGCGAGTGCAGGGCAGCAGCACCACCGAGCACGGCGAGCAGCAGATCAAGGCGCTCGTGCCCGCCGGCGAGCTATCGCGGTACGCGATCGACCTGCGTTCGATGACGGGCGGCCGTGGCCAGTTCAGCGTGCAGCACGACCACTACGACGTGCTGCCCACCCACCTCGTCGACAAGGTGAAGCAGGCCATCGCCACCGCCAGGCACTGAGCACCGCCGGGCACTGAGCTCAGGCGAGCAGCGCCGGCAGCCACTCCTCGAGGCGTTCCCAGATGATGTCGTCGCTCTTCGCCAGGAGATGACCGTCGCCGGGCAGGCGGACCACCTCGCCCGATCCGGCGATCATGCGCACCATCTCGCTCGCCTCGATGGGCAGGATGTCGTCGCGCTCGCCGTGGAACAACAGCAGCGGCACGTCGCGCAACCCGCCGGCGAGCTCGCACCCTGCCGACTGCGTGGCGAAGGTTGCGACTCCGGCCACCATGTCGCGCAACCCCACGCCCACGCGCACCGCGACCGCGCCGCCGAAGCTGTGGCCCATGAGCACCACCCGCTCGGCACCGGCGCCGCCGATCGCCAGCTGCACCGCGGCGGCCACGTCGACGCAGCACAGGTCGAGGTCGTTGGGGCGCCGATAGCTCACGCGCAGCACCGGCACGCCGCGGGCCGACCACTCGACGCCGAGCCGGTGGAAGAGCGCGTCGCCCGGACCGAGCAGCCCGCCCATCGCGCCACCGCAGAGCACCATCGCGCCCGTGCGGCGCGGTACGTCGTCGGCAGGTTCGTGCCAGAGCAGGGTGAGCAGCCCGCGCCTCGTGTACATCTCGACGTGACGCAGCGTCGGCGTGAGCATCACGTCGCTCGATGCCATCACCTGCAGTGCATCGAGGGGGGTGGTGGGAGTTGGCCCTGCGGTACCGGCCGCGTCGTCCATCGTGGGTACCCTAACGCCACACATGTCGACCATTCCCACCGACCCACGCGAGCGGGAGCTGTACGACCTCGCCGTGCGCATCGGACTGGCGTGGCGCGAGATCCGGCGTGGTGCCAGCGCCGGAGGCGTGCGCGACTGGCTGTGCGGCACCGGCGACGACGCGGTCGAGCAGGGCCAGATGGACACGCTCGACCTGCTGGCGATGCAGCCCTCGTGGCGGATGAGCGAGCTGGCCGACGCACTGCGCGTCGAGCCGTCCACCGCCACACGCGCCATCCAGCGCCTCGAGAAGCTGGGCCTGGCCGAACGGCATCCGAGCAAGGACGACGGCCGAGTGGTCGAGGTGCGGGTCACCGCTGCCGGACGCGCGCGTCATCTGGCCGTCGCCGAACGCCGCGCCGAGCTGATGACCGGCGTGCTGAGCGCGTTCCGCGTGCGCGAGCTGCCGGTGCTGGCCGACATGTTGGAGCGCTTCGTGCAAGCCGTCGACGGTTTCGTGGCCGACAGGTAGGGTGCCCGGCGTGGCTGACCGGACTGCATTTGCGACCGAGGCGATGCAGTACGCACCGCAGCTCTACAGCGCCGCCATGCGCATGACGCGCAACAGGTCGGATGCCGAAGACCTCGTGCAGGAGGCCTACCTGCGCGCCTACCGCGGGTACGGCTCGTTCGAGGAGGGCACCAACCTGCGCGCGTGGCTGTTCCGCATCCTCACCAACACCTACATCAACACCTACCGCGCCAAGCAGCGCCGGCCGCAGGAGACCGAGCTCAACGAGGTGGAAGACCTCTACATGTACCGCCGCATCTCGGGGGTCGACGTGGCTGCCCGCAGTGCGGAGGACACGTTGTTCGACCTCTTCACCGACGACGAGGTGAAGGCCGCGCTCGAGAACCTCCCCGAGTCGTTCCGCATGCCGGTGCTGCTGGCCGACGTGGAGGACTTCTCCTACAAGGAGATCGCCGAGATGCTCGACATTCCCATGGGCACGGTGATGTCGCGGTTGCACCGGGGAAGAAAAGCGATGCAGAAGGCGTTGATCGATTTCGCGACCGAACGCGGGATGCTCGCCCGCACCCCCGTGCCAGACACGTCCCTTCGCAACACGACCCTCCGCAACACGGAAGAACCCACCGATGGCTGACTGCAACCAGACGCTCCGTGAGCTCGAGGCCTTCCTCGACGGCGAGCTCACCGACGAGACCCAGCACGCCATCCACGCCCACCTCGAAGGCTGCATGGATTGCCTGCAGGCATTCGACTTCCACGCCGAGCTGAAGACCGTCATCAGCCAGAAGTGCCTCAACGACGAGATGCCGCCCGGTCTGCTCTCGCGCATCGAGCAGTGCTTCGGCGAAGACATCGACGGCGACGGAGCAATCGGGTGAGTCGCCGGTCTCGCGGATTGGCTCTCGCACCACTGCCGCTCGCTACGCTGGGCGCATGATCGCCGTCATCTTCCACTTCTGGCTGGGCCTCATCCTCACGGCCGTCGCCGGCCTGGTGGCGATCGGCGTCATCGTGGGCTACATCAAGAAGGTCGTCGCCCCGCAGTACCCCGGCAAGCGCAACCGCCGCGACGACTGACGCCGGCATGCACGCGGCGCCGAGCCCCATCGACTGGGTGCGCGCCGAGCAGGTCGCCATCGCTGTCGCCGCGCGCCGCCCCGCTGCTCGATCGACGCTGAGCGTCGACCAGATCGCGTCGGTCGACGTGGTCGAGGCCGCCGTCGAAGCCGTCACCGGGCTGCGGCCCGCACACGGGCCGGCGACCGTGCAGTTCGTCGACCGGCCGACGTGGATCCGCGCCAACCTGGCGTCGTTCCGCACGATGCTGGCGCCGCTCCTCGACCGCTGGCAGCAGAAGCTCCCCGCCAACGGCACGGCCGCCGGGTTCTCGCGCCAGGTGGCCGGCGCCGAGATGGGCGCCCTCCTGGGCTGGATGAGCACGCGGGTGCTCGGGCAGTACGACATGCTCGTCGGGCGCAGCCCCGACGACGACGCGGTGTACCTGGTGGCGCCGAACCTCGCTGCCGTCGAGCACCGGTACGGGTTCGACCCGGGCGAGTTCCGCACATGGGTGATGCTGCACGAGCTCACCCACAGGGCGCAGTTCACCGGTGTGCCCTGGATGCGCGACCACTTCACTTCTCTCGTCGACGAGAGCCTGTCGTTCGCCGACCCCGATCCGGCGGCGTTGGTCACGGCGCTGAGGTCGGCGTTGCGCGACCGACGATCGGCAGGTCAGCAGGTGCGCGACGGCGGCGTGATGAGCATGCTGGCGCCGCCCGAGCAGCGAGCCGTGATGGCCCGCATCGCCGGGCTCATGTCGTTGCTGGAAGGCCACGGCGACGTCACCATGACCCGCGCCGCGGGCGACCTGGTGCCCAACGCCGACCGCTTCGAGCGCATCCTGCGCGAGCGCCGCCGCAACGCCAACCCGCTCAGCCGCACGGTGCTGCGCCTCGCCGGCATCGAGGCCAAGCTCAACCAGTACGCGGCGGGTGTGAGGTTCATCGATGCCATCGAGGGCGCCAAGGGGCTTCGGGTGGTCGACCGTTGCTGGGAGCGACCCGAGCACCTGCCCAGCCTCGACGAGATCCGCCAGCCGTCACTGTGGCTGGAGCGCATGGGGACCGCCGTTGCCTGAGTCGGCACTCGACGCCGCCTCCCGGCCCGAGGCGTTGGCCCTGCTGCCGCGGTGCACGTTCCCGCCCGCCGGCACGGAGGTGAGCTGCGCCGTGTCGGGCGG
>PMCN01000071.1:0-6546 GCA_003154135.1 Acidimicrobiaceae bacterium | reverse complement strand
GTGGGTGACGGGCCCAACCTGGAGGCCCGGGCGCGCACGGCCCGGTACGCCGCGCTGCCCTCCGGGGTGCTCACCGGCCACACAGCCGACGACCAGGCCGAAACCGTGCTGGTCAACCTGCTGCGCGGCGCCGGCGCCAGCGGCCTGGCCGCCATGCGCCCCGGTCATCGCCGCCCGCTGCTGAGCCTGCGGCGCAGCGACACCGTGGCGCTCTGCGCCGCACTCGGCCTCGACGTGATCGACGATCCGTCGAACGCCGATCCCCGTCACCTCCGCAACCGCGTCCGCCACGAGCTGCTGCCCCAGATGGCGGCGCTGGCCCGCCGCGACCTCGTCCCGGTGCTGGCCCGTCAGGCCCTGCTGGCCCGCGACGAGGCCGACCTGCTCGACGAGCTGGCGGCCGCCCTCGACCCCACCGACGCACGCGGGCTCACCGCTGCACCGGTGGCGCTGGCCCGGCGCGCCGTGCGCCGCTGGCTGGGCGGCGTCCACCCGCCCGACGCCGCCACCGTCGAGCGCGTGCTGGCCGTGGCCCGCGGCGAGCATCTGGCCACCGAGGTGGGCGGAGGCAGGCGCGTCGAACGACATCAGCAGCGACTGAGTCTGTCCGGCCCGCGAGAACACGGGGCCGAGCGAGTATCCTGAGCCGCGATTCGAGACATCACCGTGTGAGGAGGGCTGATGCCCCCGAGGCTGCGCGGGAAGTGGGCGCTCGGCATTACGCCTCGCAACTTCACGTGGTTCATGAAGGACAAACTGGCAGTCTGTGAGCGCCCCGGCGGGTACGGCGACAACCATCGCCGCGTCCGCCGTCAGGAGGAGATCATCTGGCTGCGCGAGAACGGCTTCGGCTGCGTCGTCAGCATCATTCCTGCGCCCCACAACCTGCACAACTACGACGAACTGGGCCTGCCCTACCTGCACCGCCCGTTCACCGGGGTCGACGACCTGGGCCTGTGGCTCAAGGGNNCGCGTCATCGGCATCCTCGGCGGCTACATCCGCTGGAGTCGCATGGTCGACGACCCCTCCATGGCCATCAACCTCACCGAGCGCATCGCCAAGCGCCAGCTCGACCCTTTCGCCCGTGAGGTCATCCTCATGGCGCACGAACTGCGCTGAGCCCGATCAGCCGGCGGCGACGAGGTCGACCGCGACGTGCACCGAGCTGGTCGAGGCGAGGCACAGCTTCGCCCCCGATGCGTTGAGGGTGACGGTCGCGGTGGCCCTCGACCCTGCCGGTGCGAACACCACCGAGGCCGTGGGCTTCGAGTCGGCGCAGTTCCACAGCAGCAGTGCTCCGGCCTGTCCGTAGGTCACGATCGTGACGCTGAGCTGCACCCGGGTGGTGCCCTTGGGGACGGTGACGGTGATCGTGCGGGTGGCGGAACCGATGGCGCTCCCCGAACGAGAGTCGAACAGGCGCTGGGCTGCCGACGGCACCAGTGCCGACGTGCCCGTCCACACCCCGGTGACATCGACCACCACGTGCACCTGTGCCGACGCCGAGATGCACACGCCGCCGTCGTTGGTGCGCACCACCGCCGAGAACACCTGCCCGGTCGCTCCCGTGAACGGCAGGATCCACGGCGTGCCACCGCACGGCCCGATGCCGATGCTGCCGGCCGCCGACGGGTGCAGCAGCGTCACGGTGACCGTGACGGCCTTCGAACCCAGCGGCATGCCGAGCGCCTTGGGGAGCAGCACCCGCGTCGACCCGGCGGCCATGGGCGACCCTGACCGGGTGTCGAGCGCACGCTTGGCAACGATGGGCTGCACCCCCACGCCGGCCGCGTTGGCGGTGAGGTAGCCGACCACGTCGATGCGCACGTCGAGCGCCACGCTGGAGGTGACGCACACGGCTCCCGACACCACACGCACCATGGTCATCGTGGCGTTGAGCCGGCCCGGCATCACGGTGAGCGTCGACGTCGAGGTGGCCGACGCGTCGCACGGCTGCATCGTCACGAAACCGGTGGCGGCGACGTTGCGGGCGACGAGCCGCACCATCACGCCGGCGGCCGCGGTCGGCACGCCGGTGAGGGTGTTGACGACGACCTTGGAGGTCTTCGACGGGGTCAGCGCGTGGCCGGCGGTGTCGAGCGCGACGACGGGCGCGATGAACTGCCACTTGGTGGCCGATCCGGCCGACGGCGGTGCAACGGTCGTGGTCGTCGGCTTGGTCGTTGTCGTTGTCGTTGTCGTGGTCGTGGTCGTGGTCGTCGGCTTGGTCGTCGTGGTCGTCGTCGCACCGCCGGGCTGTGCGGGCACCGTGGTCACCTTGCAGCCGTCGACAGCCTTCACCACGGGCGCGGGATCGATGGCCGCGCCGCCGGCCGGATGCACCTCGAAGTGCAGGTGCGGGGTGCCGGCGTTGCCGGTCATCCCCACCTGGCCGATGATCTGGCCGGCCTTGACCGACGAGCCCACCTTCAAGCCCGCGGCGAACGAGCTGAGGTGGGCGTAGAAGAAGTACGTGCCGTCGGCCCGTGTGAGCCGCCAGCCGTTGCCGGCCAACGAGCCGGGCGTGTTGAGGTACTGCTTGGTGAGCACACCGTCGTCGACCGCGTACTCGTACTGGCCGGTCTTGGCGATCAGGTCGACGCCCTCATGGGTGCGCCCACCCGCGCGCGGCGCGCCGAAGGTGTCGCTGTAGTAGCAGGGCCCCTGCACCGGGAACTGCGCGATCCGGGTCGTGTTCGCGGTGGTCGTCACGATCGTGTTAGCCGACGCCGCGGCGCCGAGCAAGGGGATGCCGCCGAGCACGGCCACGGCGGCCACGACCACAACGGCCATGGCCGACACCACGAGGCGGAGACGGGAGGCGCTGCGCCGGTCGTCGACCGACGCCGCTTGCACCAGTTGCACCGACAGCACACTCCTTCTCAGGCCCGCAGTGATCTATCGGCGGCAGCGGCGACCGCCTTGAGCCGTGCGACAATGCCGCATGGCTTCCGTCACCGTCTGCGGCACCGCTGTCGCTTCCCTCACGCCCGATCGCGCCGAGCTCTGCCTGGCCCTGAGCCACCTCGCGGCCGATGCGCCCACAGCGCTGGCCGAGATCGCCCGCCGTTCGCAGCAGCTCGAAGGGGTGCTCGCCGCACACGGCCTGCAGCGCGCCGACTGGGCCACCGACGGCGTGCAGGTGGGCGAGGAGTACCAGTGGCGCAACGACGCCAACGTGCTGGTCGGCTACCGCGCAGGCACGGCGCTCACGGTCACCGTGCGCTCCATCGACCTGGTGGGCGCGGTGATCGGCGACGGCGTCACGACCGCGGGTGCGTCGGTGCGCAGCCTCACGTGGCGCATCGACGCCGACAACCCGGCACGCCGGGCACTGCTCGGGGAAGCGGCCCGCGATGCTCGGGTGCGTGCCACGGCGTATGCCGAAGCGCTGGGCCTGCGCCTCGGCGAGGTCGACGAGATCAGCGAGGCGCCCCTGGTCAACACCCCCTCGCCGATGCCGCTCATGGCGATGGCGATGGCGGCGAAGATGAGCGACGGCGTACAGGTCGCGGTGAGCGGTGGCCTTGTCGAGCTGTCGGCCGACGTGAACGTTCGCTTCGCTCTGCTCGCCTGATCGGGCTACCGACGAGTAACCTGGCCGCGTGAGGGGTCAGCGGGTGCTCGTCAGCGGGATGGGCGGCGAACTTGGTTCGCTCGTCGCCGCGCAGTTGGAAGCCGAGCCCTGGGTGGGGGCGCTGGTCGGCATCGACGTCGACCCGCCGCGGCGGCGCCTCCGCATGGCGGAGTTCCACCTGCTGCAGCCATCGCAACGAGAACGCATCGTCGACGTCGTCACCACGTTCAACCCCCATGTCGTCATCAACCTCAGCGTGTGGGAGCCCGACGCCCGGGCCAGCCTCGTGCACGCCCGCCAGTTCACCGCCGACGCCACCACTGCCATCATCGGCGCCGCGGCCGAGTGCCCCGCGCTCGAGTCGATGGTGGTGCGCAGCGGCCTGGAGGTGTATGGGCGGGGCCACAACGCGCCCACCCGCCCCGATGAGGCGGCGCCGCTGCATCCCACCAGCGAGTACGGCCACATGCTGGCCAACATCGAGCGATCGGCCCGCGAGCTGGGCAGTCGGGTGGGCATCGCCGTCGGCAAGCTGCGCCTGGCCTCGGTGCTCGGCAAGCACGTGCCCAGCCCGCTGGGTCGCCTGCTGCGCCAGCCGGTGGTGCCGTTCAGCGTGCTCGCCGACGCCCCGTTCGCGGTCATCGAGGACGGCGACGCGGCCCGCGCCTTCGTGGCCGCCGCCGCGCAGCGCCTCGACCAGCCGCTCAACATCGTCGCCCCCGGCGCGATCACCGCACTGCAGGCAATCGTGCGCGGCAAGCGGGTGCCGTTCCCCATCGTCGGTCCCGAGTGGGCGCTGGCCCGCCAGGTGAGCCACGTGCTGGGTGCCCCCATCCCCGAGCACGTGGTGGAGCTGATGCACCGTGGCCGGCTCGCCGACGGGTCGAAGGCCGCCGAGGTGCTCGGCTTCGCACCCCGGCTCACCACCCCCGAGGTGATCGACCACCTCTACGCGTGGGAGAGCGTCGTGCGCATCGGCCGCATCCAGGAGGTGGCGTGATGGCCGAGCTCATCCAGTTCCCGCGCAGGGTGGCGGCGGCGGCCACCAACGCGCTCGTCGAGCCGCTGCGCAACTGGCCGGCCCACTCGGTCGACGACTACGGCCGCGACCCGCACCTCGTGCGCGCGCTGATGCCGGCGGTGCGGGCGCGGTGGGATGTCAGCGTCGGCGGCCTCCAGCACCTTCCCGTGCGCGGCGGTGCGCTGCTGGTGTGCAACAGCCGCCGGTGGGCGCTCAGCGGCATCTACGCCTCACTCGCACTCAGCGAGGCCAGCGGCCGCCCGGTGCGCTTCGTCGGCCGCCCCGACATCGCGCCCATCGGACCGTTCATGCGCCGCATCGGCGGCCTGCTCGACCGGCCCGACGAGGTGCTCGGGGCGCTGCGCAACCACGAGCTCGTGCTCATCACCACCGCTTCCACCTCCCACCCCCGCCACGCCGGCACGGTGCCGCACCTGCTGGTGGGCGCGGCGGTGATGGCCGGCGTACCGGTGTTCCCGGTGGCCAGCATGAGCAGCGCGGTCGGGCGGGCGGCCCGCGCCGAGGTGGGGCCGCAGGTTCGCCCGCGCAAGAAGCGCAGGGGCCCGTTGGCCGAGGTCGAGCTCGCCGAGCAGACCCAGCACCACCTGCAGCGCATGCTCGACGGCTTCGGCGGCGTGCAGACCGGTGTCGCCCCCCTCGACTGGCTCGCGGAGGGCTGACATGTCGTATGCACGTTCCAGCGACGGCATCCGCCTGCACTACGAAGTGCTCGGCCGCTCGGGCACGCCCGCCGTGCTGATGATCCAGGGACTCGGCGCCGACAAGCACGGTTGGGACATGCAGCGCATCCCGCTGGCCATGCACTACCGCGTCATCGCCCTCGACAACCGCGGCGCCGGCCGCAGCGACAAGCCGTTCGGCCACTACACGCTCGAGCAGATGGCCGACGATGCCATCGCCGTGCTCGATGCAGTGGGTGTCGAGCAGGCCCACATCGTGGGCGCGTCGATGGGCGGCGCAATCACGCAGATCATCGGGCTCAAGTACCCCGAGCGCGTGCTCAGCCTCACGCTGGCGTGCACCGCCTGTCGCAACCACCCCTGGCGCCGCGAGCTGCTGCACGGCTGGGCCGACACTGCCGCCGAGCGGGGCATGGGTGTGATGGCCAAGGAGGCCGCCCGCTGGGTGATCGGCCCCCGCTCGTTCCGTCGCCTGCTCCCCGCGTTCGGCTGGCTGGGGCCGCTCGCCATGGGCCGCACGTCGCATGCCTTCGTGGCCCAGGTGCGCGCCATCCTCGACGTCGACGAGAGCGTCAGCGAGCAGCTCGAGCAGGTCACCGCACCCACGCTCGTCCTCGTCGGCAACCAGGACATCCTCACGCCGCGCGGCGACAGCGAGGAGATCGCCGAACGCATGCCCAACGCCGAGCTCGTCGTCATCTCCGGCGCCGCGCACGGCTTCATGGTCGAGCACGCCTCCACCTTCAACAAGGTGCTGCTCGAGTTCCTCGGCCGAGTGAGCAAGGCCCACCGCGCCACCGACACCCTCGTCGCAGAAGCCAGCTGACCCGGCCACCATCGGCTTCTGGGCAGGATTCGCGCCACTCAGGCTTGTGGGCAGCGACGCCGCCGGATTGCGTCAGTACGCCTGCCCAGTTGCCGACCCCTGCTCGGCGAGCGCGGCCCGTTCGGCGCGTTCGGCGCGCTTGGCGTAGGCCCAACCGGGGCTGCGCAGCACGAAGCCGAGGCGGTCGCGCCAGTTGTCGCTGGCGGCGACATCGTGGAACATGTCGCGGTACTCGTGCGTGCTGACGGTCCACAGGTTGAACGATCCGACGTTCTTGGTGAGGCCGTAGCGCACCGGGTCGGTGTCGGGCTGCTCGCGGCGGAAGGTGCCGAACATGCGGTCCCAGATGATGAGGATGCCCGCGTGGTTGCGGTCGATGTACTGCTTGTTGACGCCGTGGTGCACGCGGTGGTGGGAGGG
>PMCN01000179.1 GCA_003154135.1 Acidimicrobiaceae bacterium | reverse complement strand
GACTACACCCGCATCAAGCACGTCATGGCCAACCTCGACAGCTGACCTCCGCTCCCGCCCCGAGTGCCTGGCCCCCACCCGAGTGCCTGGCCCCCACCCGAGTGCTCACTCGCACCCCGGGGTGCGAGTGCCCACTCTGGTCGCATGCTCCGACTCGGGTGGCGCTGACGCACTCGGCTGGCGGCGTACCACTCGGCAGGTGCGCACGGACGGGGGTGCGAGTGCTCACTCACCACCCGGGGTGCGAGTACGCACTCGGGTGGTCGGCTGGCACTCGGGCGGCGGCCTCGCACTCGAGTGGTGCTGTGGCACTCGGGCCGGGGTGGGGGTGAGGCGCTAGTGCGCGCCCCAGGTGAAGGTCTGCTTCACGAGGTCGAGGTAGATGTGCGTCTCGGTGTTGGTGACGCCATGCACCGCCCGGATGCGGTTGGTGAGCTCCAGGAGCTGGAGGTCGTCCTCCACCACCACCTCGCACATGAAGTCGAACGAGCCGGCCGTGACCACCAGGTAGTCGATGTCGGGCATCGCCTGCAGGGTCTTGGCGATGTCGTCGGTGGGGCCCTGCGTGCGCACGCCGATCATCGCCATGCGCCGCTTGCCGTGCGAGAGCGGGTTGGTGACAGCCACCACCTGCATGACGCCGGCGTCGGTGAGGCGCTGCACGCGCTGGCGCACGGCGGCCTCCGACAGGCCCACGGCCGCACCGAGCCGGGTGTAGGGCACCCGCCCATCCCGTTGCAGCTGCTCGATGATCGACCGATCGACGTGATCGATGTGCGTGCCGGAGCGGTCCATTTCACCGATACTGACGCCTTCGGGGTGGCCACTGCAACACCCAATGCGGTCGGGCGCACCGAATCGTCATCGGGATGTTCACACATCACCTTGTGGGGCGCGGTCTGGCTTGCTAGACCTAAGCGCCGTTGGGCTGGTGTTCCCGTCAACCAGTCGACAGCTGGAGATCATCGTGAGTTCACAGACTGCTTCGGAGCAGGACGTTGTCATCACACTGGATGGAGTCCGCAAGGTGTTCGGCGACTTCGTCGCCGTGCAGGATGCGAACTTCTCCATCCGTCGTGGTGAGTTCTTCTCGTTGCTCGGCCCGTCTGGGTGTGGCAAGACCACCATCTTGAAGATGATCGCCGGCTTCGAGATGCCGACAGCGGGCGCCGTGATGCTGGAGGGCAAGGACGTCTCGAGCACGCCGCCCTACAAGCGCAACGTGAACACCGTCTTCCAGCAGTACGCGCTGTTCCCGCACATGTCGGTGATCGACAACGTCGCCTTCGGCCTCCGTTCGAAGCACGTCCCGGCCGACGAGGCCCGACAGCGTGCGATGGAGATGCTCCAGATCGTGCGCCTGGCCGAGTTCGGTTCGCGGCGTCCCGCGCAGCTGTCGGGTGGCCAGCAGCAGCGCGTCGCGTTGGCTCGCGCGCTGGTCAACATGCCCAGCGCGCTGCTGCTCGACGAGCCGCTGGCGGCTCTCGACCTGAAGCTTCGCGAAGCAATGCAGATCGAGCTCAAGCGCATCCAGCGCGAGGTGGGCATCACGTTCATCTTCGTCACCCACGACCAAGGCGAGGCGCTCACGATGAGCGACCGCATCGCGGTCATGAGCCGCGGTCGCGTCGAGCAGATCGGCACGCCCGAGGAGATCTACAAGACCCCGAAGAGCATCTTCGTCGCCGGCTTCATCGGCTCGGCCAACCTGCTGCCCGGCATCGTCGACCGCAGCGGCGACCCGAACGCGTTGGTGCTCGACTCCGGACGCCGCCTGGCGATCGGTGAGGCAGCCGGCTTCGAGCAGGGTGATGCAGCCACCATCATGCTGCGGCCCGAGCGGCTCCACGGCGGCGAGGGCGTCACCGACGACGGCCGCAGCCTCGACTGCACCGTGTTGCAGGCCATCTTCCAGGGCTCGGTGGTGCGGCTCGTCGTGAGGTCGTCCGAGGGACTCGAGCTCATCGCCACCGCCGACGCCGGCACCAACGTGCAGGCGCTCACGCCCGGCACACCCATCACGTTGCGCTGGTCGGCCGACGCTGCCCTGCTGCTGCGTGGGCGCTCGGCCGTCATCGGCGCCACCACCACCGACGTCGACGAGGTGCAGGCGTCGCTCGACGGCGGCACGGCCCCGGCGGCCCCCGGCGAGACGTCGTCCGGTGTCAGCCGACGCGTGCTCCTCGTGGGCGGCGGTGTGGTCGTGGCCGCGGCGGTCACCGGCATCGTCCTCGCCTCGCGCAACAGCGGGTCCGGCTCGTCGTCGCCCGCCGGCACCAGCACTCCCGGCACCACCCCTGGCACCACCCCGGGCACGACGCCCACCACGGGTGGCACCACCCCTGGATCCGCCGGCCCGGTCACCACCCTCCCCAACACGATGGGCCTGGGCGACAAGGAAGTGCGCATCCTCAACTGGCAGGCCTACATCGACCCCACGGGCGATCCGGCCGGCTCCGTGGGATCGGTCGACCGCTTCAGCAAGGCCTTCAACATCAGCGTCAACTACAGCGAGACGTTGAACGACAACAACGAGACCTACGCGAAGGAGCTCGAGCCGTACCTGGGCAAGGGCAAGAAGGCGAACTGGGACATCGTGTGCCCCACGTACTGGATGGCCGCACGCCTGAAGAACCTGCAGTGGATCGAGCCCATCCCGTTCGACCTCGTGCCCAACCACGTCAACCTCATCGATCGCTTCGCCGCCGACGCATGGAACAAGGGCGGTCAGTGGAGCCTGCCGTGGCAGTCGGGCACCACCGGCATCGCCTACAACCCCAAGCTCACCGGCCGCGAGCTGACGAGCATGAACGACCTGTTCGACCCGGCCTTCAAGGGCAAGGTGGCCATGCTCACCGAGATGCGCGACTCGGTCGGTCTCACCATGCTCGCCATGGGTGCCGACGCCTCGAAGCTCGACGAGAACGCAGCGATGGCCGCGCTCGACAAGATCGACAAGGCCAACAGCGCCGGTCAGTTCCGTGCGTTCACGGGCAACGAGTACCTCCAGAGCCTGGAGAGCGGCGACTTCGTGGCCTGCATGGCGTGGTCGGGCGACATCGTCCAGCTGCAGAAGACCGACCCCAACGTGAAGTTCGTGATCCCCGACGAGGGTGGCATGAGCTGGTACGACACGATGATCATCCCCAAGGGTGCGCCCAACGGCGTGGCCGCGGCGAAGTGGATGAACTTCGTGTACGACCCCGTGAACGCGGCGTTGATCACGGCGTACGTGCAGTACGTGTCGCCGGTGAAGGGCGTGCAGGACGAGCTGCGCAAGCTCGGCGGCGATGCTGCGGCNNGGCTGAGTCATGGCCAAGGTCGACACCGGCACCGACCGGAGCCTGCGAACGGGCAAGCAGATCCCGTACCTCATGGTCATCCCGGCCATGGCCTTCCTGGTCATCTTCTTCATCGTCCCGCTGGTGTCGCTGTTCAAGATCTCGCTCAGCGAGAAGCCCGACCGCCTGAAGCCGGTCTACAAGTTCACCTGGAAGTGGTCGAACTTCTCCGACGCGTTCACCCAGTTCGGTGGCCACCTGGTCCGCTCGTTCGTGTTCGCCGGCGTCGCCACGGTGCTGTGTGCGCTCATCGCCTACCCGTTGGCGTACTTCATCGCGTTCCGTTCCGGGCGCTGGAAGAACGTGCTNNGCGCTGCTCAACACGCCCACGGCAGTGATCGGTGGCCTCACCTACAACTTCCTGCCGTTCATGCTGCTGCCCATCTACGTGAGCCTGGAGAAGATCGACCGCCGGCTCTTCGACGCCGCGGCCGACCTCTACTCGCCGTTCGCCGCGACGTTCCGCAAGGTGATCCTCCCGCTGTCGCTGCCCGGCGTGTTCGCGGGCACGCTGCTCGTGTTCATCCCGGCGACCGGCGACTTCATCAACGCCCACTTCCTGGGCGACCCCAAGTCGCAACGGGTGATCGGCACTGCGGTGCAATCGCAGTTCCTGAACCAGAACAACTACCCGTCGGCCGCCGGGATCAGCTTCGTGTTGATGGCCATCATCACCACGCTCGTGCTGATCTACACCAAGTTCATGGGAACGGAGGATCTGGCATGAGCACCTCGGGCCGCGCCGGACGCAAGTGGGGCACCTGGACGCTGTACGTCGTGGCCGGACTCGCCATGCTGTACCTCTTCATCCCGTTGTTCACCATCGCGCTCTTCAGCTTCAACCAGCAGAAGGGCAAGCTGAACATCGAGTGGCAGGGCTTCACACTGCACAACTGGGCCAACGCCTTCAAGAGCAGCCCGTACATCGATGCGCTGATCGTCAGCCTCAAGGTCGCTGCGATCGCCTGCACCCTGGCCACGGTGCTCGGTGCGCTGGTGGCGGTGGCCATCACGCGCTACAAGATGAAGGGCGGCACCATCATCAACCTGATGCTCGTCGTGCCGCTCACCACGCCCGAGATCGTCATGGGTGCCTCGCTGTTCACGCTCTTCTTCGACCGGGGCGTCGATCGTGGCTTCACCACCATCGTCATCGCACACACGCTGTTCTGCGTGTCGTTCGTGGCGCTCACCGTGAAGGCGCGCATCCGGGGCATCGACTGGAGCCTCGAGGACGCGGCGGCCGACCTCGGGTCGCCACCGCTGCGCACGTTCCGCAAGATCACGCTGCCGATGATCACGCCCGGCATCGCCGCTGCGTTCCTGCTGTCGTTGGCACTGTCGATCGACGACTACATCATCACGTCCTTCGTCGCCGGTCCCACCATCACCCTGCCGCGGAAGATCTTCGACGCATCGCGCGTCGAGCTTCCGGCTCAGGTGCACGTGATCGCGACCATGATCATGCTCGCGGCGATCACCATCATCGTCACCTCGTCGCTNNGACCACCATGCCAAGTACCACCGCGCCACGAACAGGGCCCGGCTCCGATGGGCCCCCTCGCATCGCACTCGCGCCCGAAGGGGCTCCCGACTGGATGGCGGCTGCCATCACCGCGGGCGGCGGGCACGTCGTGCCGCTCGCCGAGGCGGAAGCGCTCGTGTGGGCTGCGCCGCGCGACCCCGAGGCGTTGCGCGACGCATTGCAGGACGCGCCCGATCTGGTGTGGGTGCAGCTGCCGTTCGCCGGCATCGAACTGTTCGTCGATCTCGTCGACGACGACCGTGTGTGGACCTGCGGCAAGGGTGTCTACGCCGAGCCCGTGGCCGAGCTCGCGCTGGGCCTGGCGCTCGCCGGCCTGCGCCACGTGGGCGCCTACGCCCGCGCCGTCGAGTGGACGCGGCCGCAGGGTCGCAACCTGAAGGGCGCCAACGTCACCATCCTCGGCGGTGGTGGCATCACCGAGGAGCTGCTCCGACTGCTGCAGCCCTTCGATTGTCACGTCACCGTCGTGCGCAACCGCGTGGTCGAGATGGAAGGTGTCGACGAGGTGCTCGAACCCGACCGCTACGTCGACGCGCTTGCAGGCGCCGACGTCGTGTTCCTCGCGCTGGCGCTCACGCCCGAGACGGAGCACATGATCTCGCGTACCGAGCTCGAGCAGATGCACCCCGACGCCTGGATCGTCAACGTCGCACGCGGCCGTCACATCGTCACCGACGACCTGGTGTGGGCACTGCAGGAAGGCGTCATCGGGGGTGCGGCCCTCGACGTCACCGATCCCGAGCCGCTGCCGCCCGGCCACCCCTTGTGGAGCCTGCCCAACTGCATCATCACGCCGCACGTGGGCAACACGCCCGAGATGGCGGTGCCCCTGCTGTCGGAGCGCATCGCCGCCAACGTGCGGCGCTTCGAGGAGGGCGAGCCGTTGCTGGGACTCATCTTCCCCGACCTCGGGTACTGACGTGGAGCGAACGCCCGACACCGACCGGGTGCTGCGTGCGTTCGTCCGCGACGATCGGCTGGTGTCGATACCGGTGGCCCAGGCGAAGCGGATGGTGGTGCTCGATTGGCTGGCGCAGGACTTCGAACCGGGGCGCCGCTACAGCGAGCAGATGGTGAACCTCATCATCGGCCGGCACCACGCCGACACGGCAGCACTGCGTCGCTACCTCGTCGACGCCGGACTGATGGACCGCGCGGCGGGCGAGTACTGGCGGTCCGGGGGCAGCACCCCACCCTGAGGTGGTCGTAACGTGGGCCGCATCCCGACGCTGTACGACCTGCTGGGCGTGTCGCCCGACGCCTCCGCCGACGAGGTGCGCGCCGCGTACCGGCGCGCCGCCCGAGCGCACCACCCAGACCGCCACGGCGACGCGGCATCGGCGCAGATGGCCGACATCAACCATGCATGGCGGATGCTGGGCGACGAGCGGCGCCGCCGCGAGTACGACCTGTCGTTGGCCGACCCGACGGTCACGTCGATCGGGTCGAGCGCCCGTCCGCAGAGCACGCGGCCGCCTGGTGCGGCCGAGCCGGCCTTCAACCCGCTGGCTCGATACCAGGACCCTCCGCGCTTCCCCTGGCGCTTCATGGCGGTGATGGCGCTCGTCGGCACGGCCTTCGTGATGCTGGGCGTGTTCACCACCGGCGACCCGAAGCCACACGCTGTCGACAACGTGCTCCACGCCGGCGACTGCGTGGTCATCGAGGCCAACGGCGACGCCTCCGAACGGCTCTGCAGCGACCCGCACGACGGCGTCGTCGAGGTGTTCCTGAGCAACGGCAGCGCCTGCCCGGCCGACACCGAACCGCATCGCGACCTCCTCGGGATGGGCATCGCGTGCGTTCGCCGGCTCACCACGTCGGGAGCGGTTGCGCCGCTGGGCGAGGTGGGCAACAGCGAGGCCGGCTGATAGATTCGTGACCCTGCAAGGGGCGATTAGCTCAGTCGGCTAGAGCGCTACGTTCACACCGTAGAGGTCACAGGTTCGAGCCCTGTATCGCCCACCTCGAAGGCCCCGGTCCGGATGCGTCCTGCCGGGGCCTTTGCCGTTCCAGGGGTGGGACGGCACGGCGCTCGGTAGCCAATCGGTAGCCAACGTGCTCACGCCTCCCTCGCGTAGCGGCGCTCGACCTCGGCGGCCGTGCGCACGATGGCCGGGCGGTGGCGGTAGACCCGCTCGACCATGCGCGTGTCCTCGATCGAGGACTTCGGCGTTGCCCTCGTGAACAGCGGCGTCTCGGCCGACGCTGCCGGCGCCTACATCAACAACATGCGCGACAGCCTGGTGAAGCAGCTCACCATGCTCGGCCTGACCACCGACCAGGCCAACGCCTACGTGGACGCGCTCGGGCTCACCCCCAAGAACATCACCACCGCGGTGAAGCTGTCCGAGGTCGACAAGCGCAAGCAGGAACTACAAGGGATGCTCACCCAGCTCGGCGACATCGACGCCGGGGCCGCGGCCGAGATCACGGTGATGATCGACCAGGGCAACTTCACCGGCGCCGAGGACGCCATCAACCAGCTCGCCCGCGACCGTGGCATCGTGCTCAACGTGGCGGTGAACTCGGCCAAGGTCGACGCCTACTTCGCCAAGCTGGCCAAGCTGAACGGCATCGTCGGGGCCGACAAGAACGCCATCCCCTACGTGCCACCGCCGGGCAAGCAGCACGCCCAGGGTGCCTACATCCCCGGCATGGAGTACGCGCTGCTGCACCCCAACGAGGCCGTGCTGCCGCTCTCCAACCAGGCCCGCATGGCGCAGCTGCTCGGCGACCCGCGCATCGGTGGCCCGGTCGCCAGCGCGATAGGTGCGAGCTCGGGCAGCGGGGGAGCGGTGGCGACGATGGTGCGGCCGATCACTGCGAACTTCACGCTGGTGGGCTGGAACGACCAGATGGTGCGCGAGCTGCGGGCCCGACTGGATGACATCACGAGGGGAATGCGATGAGCCGGCCGTCATCGTCGCACCGTTGCGCGACGATGACGGAGTGACAGCATTAGCAATCCTGGCAGCGTCGAGTTGGGGTGACCCCGCTGTGGTCGTGGCACTCATCCTGGCGCTCTTCACAGCCGCCCTGGTTGTCGGAACGTTCAGGATGGCCAAGTCCACCAGGAGGGCCGCCGAAGCCGCCCAGGCGGCCGCAGAACGGGCAGCGGATGCCCTCGACTTCGAGCGCGCCCGCGAGGATCGCATCTTGCGCGAGACGACAGAGCGTCAGGGCCGTGCCGTGTCAGTGGTGATGGAGTTCGGGTCAGAGGGCGAGGCGGTCACCTTCCACGTCGAGAACTACTCCTCGATGTCGGTGAGTTGGCTCGAGTACTGGGGCGTGCTCGACAACGGGCTGCACGTCCAGCTTGAGGGTTCACCCACACCGTTGTTCGTGGCCGGCGCAGAGAACAGGACGACGTTGCACGCCGGCACGTCGGGCCATCGCCTCGTCAGCGCACACATCGAGTTCACCGACAACGACGGTCGTCGCTGGCGGCGCGACCACCTCAACAAGCTGTCACTGCTCGATGGGGTCGACCTGGGGTAGCTCGGCACGCGTGTCGACTGGCCGCCACCACTCGGCACCCCACACCTCGCCTGGATGGGCGCCGAGGAAGGTCGCGTAGCGGTCCGCCTGGCCGGCTGAGAGCGGGCGGCACGGGTTCGCCGGGTCGAGCTGTAGCCGGCGAGCCACCTGGCGCAACGTCATCGGAGCCATGAACGCCACGAGGGCCTTCGGATCAAGGCGAGCAGTCGTCATGCGTACAGGCCCGAGCTCATCCTCGAGGCCGTCGACGAGGGGTGGCCTGGCCGCGCTCAGCCGAGGCCGTCCTGCTCGAATGCACGGTCCTGCTCCGCGACCTGTCGGTGGTACTCCAAGAGCAGCTCCTCACCCAGGGACAGCTTGTCGGCTGCGAGCATGTCGACCTGGAGGGGCGACAGCCCTCGGCGTGCTCGCTCGCGGGCCGGAAGGGCGAGGCGCAGGCTGGAGGCATCGTCGAAGGCCAGCTCCTCGATCGTGATGTGGTCGAACAGGTGGAACCGTCCATCGAGCGCGGTGACGATAAGCAAGCCTGCGCCGCCGATCCCGAAGAACCAGCACTCGCCGCCATCGTGGTACCCCCAGCCGCGCGGTCTGCGGGGCTCCATCACGGCAGCGAGCGCGGCCACTGCCTCGTCGTGGTCCATGGCGCAGAACCTACCGCCAGGACCGTGAGAGCTGACCTGGACTCACGACTGCTCCCACGGTGTCAGGTTGTCGAGCACGAGCAGCTCGGCCACCTCGCGGACGCGGGCCATCTCGGCCTTGTGCTTGCGTTCGCGCCGCTCGATCGCTTCGCTGAGGCGCTCGACTCTTTCCAGCAGGCCCTTCGTCAAGTCGAGCAGCTGGGCGTGCATCTCGGCGTCGGTGGGCTTCGGGTTGGTCATGGTGGATGCTCCTTCTTGGGTTGGGACTGACGGGCGCGCGGTAGCCATCTGGTAGCCAAACGCGCTGCACTTCGACGGATGCGGTGGACGCATGCGGACGGCAACGGCACCGCTGAGCAGGCACGGCCGGACACATTGGACGGCAGTGGAAGAACGGTGGAGGTTCACACCGTAGAGGTCACAGGTTCGAGCCCTGTATCGCCCACCTCGAAGGCCCCGGTCCGGATGCGTCCTGCCGGGGCCTTTGCCGTTCCAGGGGTGGGGTCGGCGTGGTCGAACGGGGCGGCGCGCAGCGTTCTTCGACCACCGTCCGTGTTCTGGAGGCCTGCGCCCACTAGTTTTCCCCCATGGCCCGATTGTGCGAGCGACCTGGATGTTCGCTGCCCGCCGAGGTCATCTACGGCATCGACGCCGATCACCTCACGGTGTGGATCGAACCGTTCGACGGCAGCGTCGCGTATCGCGCCGGCGTGCTCTGCCGTCGCCACGCCGACGCGATGGTCGTGCCGCTCGGGTGGACCCTCGACGATCGCCGCGAATCGGCGCAGCGGCTGTTCAAGTCGCGCGAGGTGGCCACGCCCGCGAAGGTGCGCCCCAAGCGCACGCGGTCCACGACGCGCGACGACACCGGGCAGCTCGAGCTGCAGGTGGCCGACGACACCGAAGCCGCGCCGCGGCGGCAGATCGATCGCACCAGACCCGACGGTGAGGTGGCCGCGTGGCGGCCGGTCTTCGACCAGACCGACGACCTCGACGGCCTGCTCACTGCGCGCAGCCCCTTGCTGTCGCGCGCCTTCGGCCGCCGCGATCGTCCCAGCGCGCCGTAACGCTCAGCCGGTTGCGGTCGCGGCGTCACAGTGGGCCGCCACCCAGGTCTGGTACGTGCCGTAGCGGGTGTCGATGCGCTGGTTCAGCGTGTCGATGCGGTCGAGGCGCGCCTGGATGCGGTCGGTCGCCGCGGTGTTGCCGGCGGCCTGCGCCTTGGTCAGGCGGGCCTGCAGCGCGGTCTGGCGCGTGCTCACGCGGTTCTTGAGGGTGGCGACGCGCTGTGCGATCTGGTCCTGCTTGTCGCACTTCTGCTGCACCGTCAGGTGGGCCACGGTGCCGGTCGTGCCGGTGCCACCGGGGCCAGGCCCGTTGCCGGCGGCGAACGCCGACGCGCCGAAGGCGAGCGAACCCGCCAGGGCGACACTGCCGATTGCGATGCCGATCTTGCTCGTGGTCTTCATGTCGTTCCTTCGCCTGTCGGTCGGGGGGATGTGGCTTCATGATGACGGGTGCCTGTGATGAAACTGTGAAGGGACGGGCATGGATCGGCGATACTGCACGGATGGACGTGCACGCATCGCTCGAGGCCCCGTGCCCGCCCGCTGAGCTGTTCTCGTTCGTCGACGACCTGGGCAAGTACCCGGCGTGGATCGACCTCGTGCACCGGGCCGACTCGCTCGCCCCGACTGCCGACGGCGAACCTCTGTGGCAGGTGGAGCTGCGTGCGCGGCTGGGGCCGCTCGCGCGCAGCAAGCGGCTGCGCATGCGCCGCACGGTGCTCGATCCCGATTCCCACGTGGTGGTCTTCCAGCGCAGCGAGGTCGACGGGCGCTCGCACGCGCCGTGGGTGCTGCGCGCCGAGATCGACGAGCAACTCGGCTCGCTGGGCGCGGCCAGCGTGCTGCGCATGCACCTGCACTACGGCGGAGCGTTGTGGACCGGTGGCGTGCTCGAGCGCACCCTGGCCGATCAGATCACGAACGGTCGCGAGCGGCTGCTGGCGCTGGTGCGAGCCACGCACTGAGGCGGCCGTCGGGCCGCCGCTCGAGCTGCAGCGCCATGCCGAAGCACTCGCTGACGCGACGGGCGGTGAGGTGCCGCCCGATGGGACCCTTGGCGACCACCTCGCCGTCACGCAGCATCAGCACGTGGGTGATGCCGGGCGGCACTTCGTCGAGATGGTGGGTGACCAGTACGAGCGGTGGCGCGGCGGGGTCGAGCGTGAGCTCGCCGAGGGCGCGCACCAGCTGCTCCCGGCCACCGAGGTCGAGCCGGGCGCTGGGCTCGTCGAGGAGGATGATGCCCGGCTCGTTCATCAGGGTGCGTGCCAACAGCACGCGTTGCTGCTCGCCCGACGAGAGCGTGCACAGCGACCGCTGCGCCGTCCAGCCCACGCCCATGCGCTCGAGCGCCGCTTGCGCCTGGGTCTCGTCGGCCGGCGTGTACCGGTGCCACCACGGTTCGAGCGCCGCGTACTTCGCGGTCATCACCACGTCGAGGCTGCGCAGCTCGGGGCGCAGCTGCCCCGCCAACGCGGCCGACAGGTAGCCGACGCGGCGACGCAGTTCGCGCACGTCGGTGTGTCCGAGCTCCTCGCCCAGCACGCGCACGCGACCGGTGGAGGGATGCTCGTACATCGCGGCGATGCGCAGCAGCGTGGTCTTTCCCGAGCCGTTGGCGCCGAGCACCAGCCAGCGTTCGTGCTCGTGCACCTGCCAGGTGATGGGCGCGAGGATGACGCGCTCGTCGCGCACGAAACTCACGCGAGAAAGGTTCAGCACGGTCGACATTCGGCCGATGACCTTACGTGCTCGCTTCCGCGAATGCTCGTACACCCGCTCCACCGTGCCCCGTGCCCCCAACCACTGACTGGTAGCGTTGAATCGAATGCGCCGACTCGTGCTGATCGCCATCGCGACCTTCGCCGTGGTGCCATTGGCGCCCACGGTGCGGGTTCACGCCGACGACCCGGTGCAGCAGGCCGCCAAGGAGATCGCCGACGCCCGCGATCGGGCCAACAAGGCCGCCGACGCCTACTTCGATGCCGAGTCCAAGCTCGACTCGCTGACCGTCGAGACACAGAGCCTGCAGGTGGAGGTCGACGGCCTCACCGCGCAGGTCGGCGCTTTGCGCGATCGCGTGCAGGAACTGGCGGTGAAGCGCTTCACCGGTGAGGCAGCCACGCAGTCGCCGTTGCTCAACGGGTTCTCCAGCCCCGAGGACCAGATGCAGGTGGCCGCACTGTCGGCGGTCATCAACGACTCGTCGGCGGACGACTTCGACAACTACGACTCGCTCAACCGCGACCTCGGCGACAAGCAGAAGTCGCTCGACGCCAAGAAGGTCGAGGCCGAGCAGCAGAAGGCCACAGCCGCGGGTCTGCGCGATCAGGCCATTGCGGAGGTGCAGCAGCTCAAGGTGGTCGAGGGGCAGCGGCTGAAGGACGACGCCGTGCGCCGAGCGCTCGCCACCGAGGAGGCGGCTCGCGCCGCGAAGGCTGCCGCCGATGCGGCCAAGCCCGACGCGTCGACCACCACCACCGACCTCGTGTTCGACCCGTCGGGTGACGCCAGCGGCGGCGACCCCGGCACACCGCAGACCACCCTGCCCGATCTGTCGGGAAGCGGCGGTCAGACCGGTGGCGGGGGCAACGGCGGCCGGCCCGGCGGTGCCGGCGGCAACGACTACGGCGGACCCCTCTGGCACTGTCCCACCGATCCGGCGGCCGTGGCCTTCGGCGACACCTGGGGGGCACCTCGCAGCGGCGGCCGTCGCCACGAGGGCGTCGACATGATCGGTCCCATCGGCACGCCCATCTACGCAGTGGTCGACGGCATGGCCAAGCCCAACACGGAGGTGCTCGGCGGCCTCACCATCCACTTCTACGGGGCCGACGGCAACCGCTACTACTACGGCCACCTCGACCACTACGGCAAGCTCGGCGCCGTGAAGGCCGGCGACATCATCGCCTACATGGGTCAGACCGGCAACGCCCGCTTCAGCGTGCCGCACCTCCACTTCGAGATCCACCCGGGTGGTGGCGTGGCGGTCGACCCGTACCCCACGGTGCGCGCCCACTGCTGACGCAGGGTTCGCGAGCGCGTCGCCCCATCGGCAAGGCTGTCGGCTGATGGACGATCGGCTGATCGACGACCTGGCCGCAGGGCTGGCCGAGGCGCTCGGCGCCTCCGCGATCACCGATCTCGTGCGCCTCAGCGGCGGGGCGTCACGCGAGACGTTCCGCTTCGTCGCCGACGGCCGGCCCCTCATCCTGCAGCGTCAGCGCAGCGGCGACGTGCGCGACATGGGCATCGAGGCCAACGTGCTGCGCGCGGTCGCCGGCATCGGAGTGCCTGTGGCGGAACTGGTGGCTGCGTCGTCCGATCCGTCGGCCATCGGCGCTGCGTTCATGGTGATGAGCGCCGTCGACGGCGAGACCATCGCCCGCAAGATCCTGCGCGATGCCGAGTACGCGGGCGCACGCGAAGCGCTCACCGCGCAGCTCGGGCATGCCCTCGCACGGCTCCACGGCGCCGATGTCACCGGGGTGCGCGGCCTCACCCAGCAGGATCAGCTGTCGCAGTACCGGGCCATCCTCGACGCGACTGGCCAGCCCCACCCCGCATTCGAGCTCGCGTTCCGCTGGCTGACCGCTCACCGTCCGGCACCCCGCCAGCCGGTGCTGGTGCACGGCGACTTCCGGATGGGCAACATCATCGTCGGGGCCGACGGGCTGCGGGCCGTGCTCGACTGGGAGCTCGCCCATCTCGGCGACCCGATGGAAGACCTCGGCTGGTTGTGCGTGAAGGCGTGGCGCTTCGGCTCGTCGATGCCCGTGGCGGGTGTCGGCGACTACGACACGTTGTTCCAGGCGTACGAGGCGGCGGGCGGCGCGCCCGTCGACCCCGACGTGGCGCTGTGGTGGGAGGTGCTCGGCACGCTGAAGTGGGGCATCATGTGCATCGGCCAGGCCAGCGCGCACACCACCGGCGTGGCGCGCAGCCACGAGCTCGCAGCCATCGGTCGGCGCGTGTGCGAGAACGAACACGATCTCTTCCTCGCACTGGAGGGTCGCTGGTGATCCCGCACGACATGCCGTCCGCAGAAGAGCTCGTCGAAGCCGTACGCGAATGGCTCGAGCGCGATGTGCTCACCGGCACCACCGGCCGCCTGCAGTTCCACACTCGNNCACCAGGCCGAGCTGCACGCGGCGAGGTTGGCGGCGTTGGGCTGTGCCGACGACGCGGAGCTGGCGCGCCTCATCCGCCGGGGCGATCTCGACGACCGCCTGCCCGAGGTGCGCGATCTGGTGTGGGCGAGCGTGCGCGACAAGCTCGCGGTGGCCAACCCCGCCTACCTCCTCGTCCCCTGAGGCATCAGCCGGGCGTGAACCACGACGGCAGGTTCATGCGGGCGATGACCTCGGCGACCCAGCCGGTCTCGTCACCGAGGGTCGTGGAGGCGAAACGCTCGTGTGGCCCGACCGAGGCGCACAGGCGGTCGTGCAGCGAGCGTTGCTGCACCGACATCCATCCCGACGCCGACGATGACGGCGATCTGACGAGCTCCTCGGGCGCAGAGGGTGGTGGCCGCACGTCGAGTCCGTGGGCGTGGCAGAAGTCGTGCACCGTTCGATTCCAGGCAGCTGGGTCGCGGCGCAGGTCGTCGTAGGCGAGCACGACGACCGCATGGCCTGCGGCCGCAGCGAGCACCGCGCGGGTGTGACGTTCCCACACGGCGAGGCCTTCGGTGACCGTGAGGCCGTCGCGGCGAACGAGGCTGTGTGCCACCTCCAACGGGTGGCGGAACGGCAGGATCAGCAGCGGTTCACCCAGCAGCCGGAGCCAGAAGGGCAGGAGCACGGTGAGGCGCGGGTCTTTCCAGAGGTAGCCCGTTTCGGTGCCGAACGTTGCCCGGAACGTGGCGAGCGCACGCTCGTCGACCGCGGCCAGCGTCGGCTCGAGAGCGTCCGCCGGCACGGACGGGGGCGTCCACCACGTGACACCGAGCCGGCGAAGCAGTTCGTCGTCGAACGCGCTGAGCGACAGGCTCTCGAAGTAGCCGTCCGGGTTGTCGTCGTTGGCCGGCATCAGGTCGTCGGCAGCGGGGAGCCGCAAGCCCATCGTGCTCGCCACCTGGGTCGCGACCGACGTACCGCTGCGGCCGACGCCGATCACGAGCACCCCGGGCGCCGCGATCATGTGGCGTCGCCGCCTGCGATCGTGTCGGTACCGAGTCGGCGGCGCACCACCGGCACGAGGAGGAGCAGCACCAGCGAAACGACGGTGATCGCGGCGCCAGAGCTGAACCCCGGCGTGCGGTACTGCAGCGACACATGGGTGGTGCCTGCGGGCACCTGCACGACGATCTGGTTGTAGTTGCCGCGCACGAGGGTCAGCTGGTGCCCGTTCGCGGTCGCCGTCCACCCCGCACCCCAGTTGACCGGCACCACCACCACGGTGCGGTCGGCTGCGGTCACGGTGAACCGGTAGCCGTTCACGCCGCGCGTGGCGTCGCTCACCGTTGCCACTGCGAGCGTCGCCGCACCACCTGTGGCGCGTGCCGCGTCGGCGGTGCTGAGCAGCACGCTGTGCGACGCGTCGAACGTGTCGTCGGTGAACCGGCGCAGGGCCGCGGTGTCGTCGCCCACGATCTCGACCGCGGACACGCCGTGTGCGCCCGGTGAGGCGCCGACGATGCGGAAGATGTTGCCGTCGGCACCGGCGTACACCTGCTCCAGCTCGCCCGTGGCGACGTGCGCCTGCCCCCACGGGCTGCTGGCGTTCAGCGACGGGGGAGTGACCACCAGGTCGTAGCCGGCGCGGGCGTACAGCGACGAGCGGGTGAGCGTCCACCACAGCTCGGGGACGAACGCGCCCGTCGTGTCGCGGCGGAGCACGTCGCCGATCTGCTCGCCGGCCAGCACGCGCAGCAGGCGTTGCGAGCGCGTGGGCATCGAACTGTTGTAGCCACTCGACACCTCGACGCCGACCCACGCGCCTTCTGCCGCCCACAGGATGGGAGCGCCGAAGGGTGCTCCCGGAGCAGCAACGGGGCTGATGACTGCTGCCCGCCCCGGCCACCCGTCGGGGGTGGACGCGGCCGCGGCACGAAGCGCAGCGTTGAAGCCGGTGTCGGGCCAGACCGATGCCGATGATCGCGGCACGAGCCGCGGGTTGTTGACGTTTGCATAGTGCGCGAGCTGCACCGTGTTGGCCGCCATCACCGCCACGGCTGCGAGCGCCAGCACGGTGCGCAACGCGTCGTGCGCTCCGCCCGCGGGCCATCGTCGGCCCGCACGCTCGACGACGAGATCGAACCCCACCGCGCCGAGCAGCACCACGCCGAAGCCCAGGAAGAAGGCGAGCCGCGTGTAGGGCCGGAAGATGTCCATGAGCGGGACGGCGTGGAACAGCAACCACGGCACCGGGCCGCCCACCATCGACACCACGGCGCCGACGACGAGCGCGCGGCCGAGGCCGGTGCCCGGTCGCCGGCAGAGCAGACCGACGAACGCGAAGGCGACGGTGGCGAACCCGACGAACGACAACGCGTTGATCTGCGCGACGTTGACCGGCGCGGCATACGGCCACACCACACTGCCCACGTCGCGCCACGACGCCAGCTGGCTCGCCGCGAGCTCTGCGTAGGTGAGCGCGCCCCGCGCCGAGTCGCGACTGGCCACGGCCAACGGCACCAGCGCCACGGCCCACACACCGACCGCGACGGCGGCACTGCCGGGCACGATCGCGANNCCCACGATCGCAGCGGCCACGACGCCGAACAGCACGTGGCCGGCGACCACCAGTGCGCCGAGCAGCACGCCGCTGGTGGCGAGCGCTTCCCATGTGCGACGGGCGACCAACCGGTGCATCGCCCACAACGCGCCGGGGAAGAGCGCCGACAGCACGATGAACGGTGCCAGTTGCATCCACGCGCCCGTCCAGCCGCCGAGCATCCACGCCGCACCACCGAACACCGACGGCAACCATCGACACCGGTGGCGCCGCAGCAGCAGGTACGTGAACATGCCGGCGCCGAAGAGGTGCAGCATGGTGAACAGGAAGTGTGCGTCGACCGGCGCGAACAGTGCCACGAGCACCATCCGCGGCGGATAGGCCTGCGCCGTGGAGTAGTCGGCGTAGAGCGGGTAGCCGCCGCCGTAGCTGTACAGGTCGACATGGGGCAGTTCGCCGGCGTCGTAGGCGCGCCGTTGCACGGCCATCGCCGGCAGCGACAGGTCGGCCTGGTCGGACTGCACCGCGAAGCGGTACCGAGCGCCGCTCGCCGCCCACGGGTACACGTACCCCTGCTGCGTCGCGGTGTCGGTGAACACCTCGTGGCCGATCGCCACCGTCGGGTACTGCGCGACCAGCACTGCGGCGAACACCGCAGCTGCCACGAGGTGGGCCCAACGGCTCCGGTTCAGCCAGGCGAAGGCGGCAGGTGCCGTCACACCCGCGCCAGGTGGTCGGCGACGGCGGCCGCCCACTCGACCGGATGAGTGAGCTGAGGCGAGTGGTAGGCACCGGCGATCACCATCAGCCGGCCGTCGGGCACCTCTGCGGTGAGCTCCGGGGCCTGGTCGACGAATGGGTGGTCGTGCTCGCCCACGATGACGCTCACCGGGCAGTGGATCTCGCCCAACCGGTCGCGCACCGAGCTGCCGGCAGCGTCGAAGAGCGCCCGGCCGAACGCCTGCATCGCGTACGGGTCGAAGGCCGCATCCATCTGCCGCTTGACCGCCTGCCACTCGGCGGGAACGGCCGCGTCGATGAGCGGCTGCTCGGGCGACGGCATCGCGCTGAGGTCGGGCAAGCCGGTCGACGGATCGAACGATGCCATGAAGCCGCTGATGAGCGCGGCGATGTTCGGGTCGGTGGGAAGGAACGACCATGCGCTCGTGTCCATCAGGACGAGCGACCGCACGAGGTGCGGGTGTGCCAGCGTCACTCGCAGGCTGACTGCGCCGCCCATCGAGTGCCCGAGGAGGTCGACAGGCCCGTCGACGGTCTGCTCGATGAACGCCGCGAGGTCGGCTGCCAGCCGATCGACGGAGTATCCCTCGAGCGTGCCCAGCTTGGTGGAGCGGCCGTGGCCGCGCAGGTCGGGTGTGATGACCGGGCCGTGCGCGGCGAGCGGCTCGACGTGCAACGCGAAGTCGTGTGCGGAGCCCGAGAACCCGTGGCAGAGCAGCAACGGCACCGCGCCGTCGTCGGCACCCCAGCGGTCCCAGGCGAGCTGCACACCGTCGACGGCGAAGGTACGAGTGAGGGCAATGGTCATTGCCGCACGCTAACCCCGCACGAACGCGAGTCGTGGTCGATGCCTGCGGCCGCGTTCAGGTCACCTGGAGGTCGACGGTGGCGGTCGCCCCATCGGCACGCCGGACGGTGAGCGTGCGCGACCCGACCGATGCGTTGCTCTTCACGGTGATGACCACCGAGACCGTGCCGTCCCCGTTGAGCACCCAGCTCTTCACGTTCGCGCCGGTGCCGGCGAGGGTGATCGACGAGAGATGGCTGAGACCGGCTCCGGTGAGCTGCACCGTCGTCGTCGCTCCTCGTGGCAGCGAGGTGCTGCCACCCGGGTACACCTGCAGCGCATCCAACACTTCGAGACACCCGGTGCACGTCGAGCTCTTGGTGGTGCCGTCGGCGGCCGTCCACTCGGTGACGATGTCGTACGTGCCGGAACCGTAGACGTAGCCGGTGGCGTGCAGGACGGAATCCGACACGTAGCTGGTCTGCAACGGCAACAGGCCCCAGTAGTACTTCACCGAGACCCGGAAGTCGCCTCGGATGGGGCTGAGGCCGTTACCCGTGAGATCGAATGCCACGGTGGACCCGGACTCGTAGCGAGGAGCGAGTGCCTTCACCTTGATCTGGCCGCGCGCGGACAGGCTTGCGTTCACGTTGCTTCGAACCTGGCCCGCGGCGACCGTGAGGCTCTTCGCCTTGTTCGCCGCGCTCTGGCCGTTCCACCACTGGCCGGCGAGCTGCTCCGTGCCGAGGAAGACGACGGTGTACGTGCCGGGCGCGAGGCCGTCGGCCGTGTACCGACCGTCGGCTCCGGTCGTGTAGGCGTGGACGTCGAAGCCCAACGAGTTGTTCGGATCCGGTTGCTCCACCCACACCTTGGCGAACGCCACAGGGTGGTCGGACTGGTCGGTCACCCGGCCGCTGATGGTGGCAACCGGGGTGGTGGCGTCGCCGATGAGCATCTGGCAGTCGCACGTGGCGCCACCGCCGGTGGAGCGCGTGAGGTTGAGACCCCGCTGCTCGAGGGCTCCGCCGACATCTCCTGCATCGACGGTCACGGTGGCCACGGCCTCTTTGGCGCTGAGCACCTTGGTGACGGTGATGTGGCCGTTCGGCACACCGAACCACTGGTCGACCTGCACCTGCAGCGCATTGGGATCGCTGGGCAGGTTGGTGCCGAAGATGTGCACGTTCGTCGTGGTCGAGCCGGTGAGGAAGAAGAGCTTCGACATGCCCGTGAACGTGGGGTCGGGCGTCAGCGGGCGCAGCTTCAGCGTGATGCTTCTCGTGGTCTGGCCGGCCGCGACCGTGATGGGGGTCGCATTGGCAGCGCTCTGCGAGTTGCGGTAGTACGTGTTGTCGGCGACGCCGAGGCCGTAGCCCTTCACCACGTACTGGGTCGACGGATTGAGGCAGCCGATTCGGAACGTGCCGGGCGGGTCGGTGTCGAGTGGTTGGTTGCACGGCTGGAACGGTGGGTACTGGCCTTCGGGCAGGCCGACCGGGCGTGCCTCCACGTCGTACGACGAGCCGGGCGTGCCGTCGGGGTTGATCACCGTGCCGAGGATCACGGCGCTCTGCGGGAGCGACGCGTCGAGGTGCACGTGCTGCTCACCTGCGATGTGGATCCGCTGGGCGTGGGCCGCGTCGACTGCGTGGGGATAGAACTCGCCTGCGAAATCGGGCGTCTGCGAGTCGATCATGAGGTAGTAGTCGCCGTCCGTGGGCACGTTGAACGACATGTTGCCGCTCGCGTCCGACGTGGCGTACTGCGGGTAGCCGAACGGGGTGTCGGGCCAGAGCTGACCCGCTGCGGGAACCGGAGCGCCGTTGCCGGTGACGGTGACGGAGACGGTCGCGTAGCGAGGCAGCACGAAGTCGGCCTCGGTGGTGGATCCGGACTGCACGTCGACGTCGGTGAGCGTCGCGCTTCGGAACTGGGGCAGCACCTGGCTCGGGTCGGCCGTGAGGTTGTGGAGTCCGGCGCCGAGGTTGGACAGCCCGTACTCGCCTGTGGGGCTGGTGGTCACCTGCACCCAGTACTGGTTCTGGTCGGACACCCGCACCCCGGCGAGCGGGTTGCCGTCGGCGTCGGTGACCACGCCGTGCACATCGAGCGACGCGTCGGGCAGCGTGGCGTCCTGCGTCGCAGGACCGCTGTCGAGCACCGTGACCGGCGCGGTGGTGAGATCGGCGTGGACGCCCGAGGAGTCGTGGAAGCTCACCGCGTACTGACTGCCCGGGTTGAGGTTGTCGATCTCGTACGCGCCGTTCGCGTCGGTGACGGGGCCGCCGTAGGGCTGGTAGCCCGTCCAGTACTGCACGCCGGCCAGCGGGTGACCGAGGCTGTCGGTGACGACGCCGGCGATGCTGCCGGGCCCAGCCGCGGCCGAGGCCGGGCTCACGCCGCCGATGGCGACTCCGGTTGCCAACAACAGCACTGCACACAACAACCGCACGACTCGCGACATGACGCCCTCCCGTGGACGTCGAGAACATAGCCAACGGCGGTCGATCGGGCGAGCAGGCTGAACGAAATCTTGACGAAGCGGTCAGCCCGGCGTGCTGCGGGTTCGCGGTGGTGCCACGGGCTGGCCCGCAGCGAGTTGCCCGCAGGCGGCGTCGATGTCGGTGCCGCGGTTGCGGCGCACCGTGGCGTTGACGCCGAGGCCGATGAGGGTGTCGCAGAACTCGCGCACCTTGGTGGCCGACGAGCCGACGGTGGGATAGCCGGGGGTGGGGTTCAGCGGGATGAGGTTCACGTGCGCCGGCAACCGGAAGCGGCGGGTGAGCTTGGCGAGCTCGGCGGCATCACGGGTGCGGTCGTTGACGCCCGCGATGAGCGCCCATTCGAAGCTCACCCGCCGCCCCTTGGCGGCGAGGTAGCCCGAGCACGCGGCCATCAGGTCGTCGAGCGGGTACCGCTTGTTGATGGGCACCAGCTCGTTGCGCAGCTCGTCGTTGGCAGCGTGCAACGAGACGGCCAGGTTCACGGGCAGTGGGCGTTCGGCGAGCTTGTGGATGCCGGGCACGATGCCCACGGTGCTGATCGTGAGGTGGCGCGCCGACATGCCGACAGCACCGTGGAACCGCTCGACCGCGCCCCACACAGCGGCCTCGTTGGCCATCGGCTCGCCCATGCCCATGAACACCACGTTGCCGAGTCGGCGACCCATCGTGCGCGCCTCGCGCGCCGACACCACCACCTGCTCGACGATCTCGCCGACGGTGAGCTGCCGGGTGAAGCCCGCCTGCCCGGTGGCGCAGAAGCCGCACCCCATTGCGCAGCCGACCTGGCTGCTCACGCACACCGTCACCCGATCGGGGTACAGCATCAGCACGGTCTCGATGCGGCTGCCGTCGTGCAGCTCCCAGAGGTACTTCACCGTGTCGCCGCCGTCGCTCACGCGGCGCACCACCTGGGTGAGCGCCGGGGGAAGGGCGGTGGCGAGACGCTCGCGCAGCGCCTTGGGCACGTTGGAGATGTCGGCCGGCGCGGCGAGCTGCGTGTAGAGCCCGGCCCACACCTGGTCGAGGCGATAGCGCGGCTCGCCCTCGAGGAGGCCGGCGAGCTCGTCGCGGTCGGGCGTGTAGAGGCTGTCGTTCAGGCTGTCGTTCACGTGTCGTTCACCTGTCGTTCACGCGATCTCCGCAGCCAGCGCGCCGTAGGCGCGCATGCGCTGGCGCACGACGTCGAGGCTCGACCGCCAGAACGACACGTCGCTCACGTCGAACCCGAAGGCGGCACCGAGCCGGCGCGCCGTGTCGATGCCTGCCCGGGAGAGTGCGTCGTCGTAGCGGGCGCGGAACCGGTCGGGGTCGAGCTGGTACTGGGCGAACAGCCCGAGCCCGAAGAGCAGACCGTACGTGTAGGGCCAGTTGTAGAAGTGCGAGCCGTAGTAGTGCTGCTTCACCACCCACATGTACGGATGCAGCGTCTCGTCGAGCACCGCGTCGCCGTAGGCCTCGCGCTGGGCGTGCACCATCATCTCGTTCAGCTCGGCGACGCCCAGCGTGCGCCGGGCACGGCGTTCGAACAGCTGCTGCTCGAACAGGAACCGGCTGCGGATGTCGACGACCACCTGCGTGGAGCCCTGCAGGTCGACGTCGAGCAGCGCAAGACGCTCCGCTCCGTGCAGACGCTGCAGCCCTTCCTCCACCATCAGCGTCTCGCAGAAGATGCTCGCCGTCTCGGCCAGCGCCATCGGCAGCTTCTTCTGCATGGGCGTTCGATGGGCCAGCTGCGTGTTGTGATAGGCGTGGCCCAGCTCATGCGCGGTGGTCTGCACCGAGTCGACGCTGCCGCTCCAGTTGAGGAACACGAGCGAGCGGTCGCCGGTGAACGACATGCAGAACGCGCCGCCGCGCTTGCCCACTCGTGGACCGGCGTCGATCCACTGCTCGTCGATGGCGCGATCGACGAGGCCGGCCAGCGTGCCGCCGTACGACGAGAACGCCTGACGCACCATCTGCAGGCCGTCGTCCCACGTCACCTCCGCCGGAGCGACCGGCAGCGGGGCGAAGAGGTCGCTCCACGGCAGCGCGCCGGCGTGGCCGTGCAGCCGGGCCTTCGTGCGCAGCCAGCCGTGGAAGTCGGGCAACGACTCGGTGACGGCCTGCTGCATCGCGTCGAACGTGTCGCGGTCGACGTGGTTGGCGAACAACGAGGCATCGACGGGAGTGGACCAGCCGCGGCGACCGTTGACGGTGACGGCCTCACCCTTCACACCGTTGAGCGCTGCCGCGCTGACAGTGGCGACCGTGGGCCAGGCGGCCATCTCGGCGTCGTAGGCGGCGCGTCGCACGGCCGGATCGGCATGACTGGCCAGACCGCGCACTGCGGCCATCGACAGCGTGGGGCGGCTGCCGTCGGGCATCGCGACCTCGGTGGTGAGCTGCGACGTGACCGTTGCGTGCAGCTGCTGCCAAGCGCTGGAGCCGCTGCCCGTGAGCTGCGCGTACAGCGCTTCCTCGGCCTCGCTCATCTGGTGCTCGGCGCGGTGCGCGAGCAGCGACAACGGTCCTTCGTGCTCGGCCACCTCTGTGCTCACCGTCGCCAGTTCCGACACGCCCAACGCCGCCACCCAGTCGGCCAACCGCGCCTGCAGCGATCGCACGGGGGCGCGCGCCATGTCGAACTCGCCCAGGAGCGCCTGCGCAGTCTCGTCGAAGCTGTCGGTGCGGTTGAGGGCGACGAGGTATGCGCCGGTGACGTTGCTGTGCTCCTCGAATGCGTTGAGTGCGCGCACCACGGCGTCGGCTGCAGCGCCGTCGTCGGCGGTGACCGGTCGCGAGGCCACGGCGCGGATGCCGTGCTCGTCGAACAGCGCGGTGAGGCGCACGACGTCGGAGGCGTTGCGTTCGAGGGCCTCGTGGAACGCCCGCGCGGACATCGACTCGTACACGTCGTCGATGCGCCAGCGGGGGAGTGCGTCGGTCGTTGTCATGAGCTGCCTCCGGTGGATGGAAGTCGGTGCGCAACATCGATGTGCGCGACGGAGAAGCCGAGCTTGCGATAGAGGTGCACCGCCGACTCGTTGTCGCCGTCGACGTAGAGCATGCCTTCGGTCGCGCCCACCGAGTGGAGGTGCTCGAGGCCGGCGACGGTGAGCGCCCGGCCGAGGCCGGTGCCGTGGAAGTCGGGGTGCACGGCGACGACGTAGATCTCGCCGACGAGCGGGTCGCCGGGCACCTCGGGTCGATGCAGCTTGGTCCAGCAGAACGCAGCGAGCCGGCCATCGCGCTCGTGGAGCAGGAACCCGTCGGCAGAGAACCACGGCTCGCGCTCGCGCTGCTGCAGCACCTTCAGGTCCCAGCCGCCCTGTTCGCCGTGCCAGGAGAATGCGGCGTTGTTCACCTCGAGCCAAGCGGTCTCGTCGACCCCCACTCTGAAGCCGCGGACTTCGACGCCGGCGTGCTCGTCGATGGGCAACGGGCGTCGCATCTGCAGCAGGCGGCGATGCGGTTGCATGCCGAGCGATGCGGCGAGAACGGCCTCGCTCGGCTCGTCGTGGGTCCACCACGTGACGGTCGCGTGAGCGGGCAGCTCAGCGAGCAGCGTGCGCAGCAGCGACACCCGCACCGCGTCGACATCACCGTCGAACGCCGACCACACGATGGAGTCGATGACGAAGCCGTCGTTGCCCGTCGAGGCCTGTGCGTAGCCGACGAGTTGCCCGTCGTCGTCGGTCGCGAGTGCGGCGACGAATCCCGCCCGCGGACCCTGGTGCAGATCGGACTGGAGGTGATCGTCGAGCTGCGCGCAGTCGAGCGCGTGGGCCGCGTCGAGGAAGCCGAGCACTGCGGTGCGGTCGTCGTCGGAGAGGTCGCGCCGGACGCGCACACGCACCATGCGGCCCGAGGCTAATGGAGCGCGATCGCGTAGCCTCGCAGTGATGGGCACGCCGCGCACCCCCAAGGGCCGTACGAAGGCCGTCGCCCACCGGCTCGCCGTCGAGTACCCCGAAGCGCTGTGCGAGCTCGATCACGAGAACCCGTTCCAGTTGCTCGCAGCCACCATCCTGTCGGCGCAGACCACCGACGTGAGGATCAACATGGTGACGCCGACGTTGTTCGCCCGCTACCCAGATGCCGAGTCGCTGGCGGGCGCCGACCCCACCGAGTTGGAAGACATCGTGCGTTCGACCGGCTTCTACCAGAGCAAGGCGCGCAACCTCGTCGCGATGGCGCAGTCGCTCGTCGACCGCTTCGGCGGAGAGGTGCCCACCGCCCTCGACGACCTCGTCACCCTCGCCGGGGTGGGGCGCAAGACGGGCAACGTGGTGCGCAGCGTGGCGTTCGGGCTGCCCGGGTTGCCGGTCGACACCCACGTCGGCCGTCTCAGCCGCAGGCTGGGACTCACGACGGAGGACGACCCGGTGAAGGTGGAGGCCGAGCTGTGCTCGTTCCTGGCGCCCGCCGAGTGGGGCGACTTCAGCCTGCGCACCATCCTGCACGGCCGGCGCGTGTGCGACGCGAAGAAGCCGCGCTGCGCGGAGTGCGCCCTGGAAGACCTCTGTCCGGCCTCGGAACTGCCCCGCATTGGCCGCGTGGGAGTGCGCCGATCGTCAAGGATGCCTCAGGTTGACCACCCGGCGTGAGCCGCCTTGCGACGCAGGGAGGTCGGTGTATCATCGGTGTACTGACCAGGTTCCCGCCACCTGGTTTGAGAGCGATGCTGGGATCCGCCGCCTGGCGTCGCGGAGCGACGGCCCCTTCAAGGGGCCGTCGCCGCGTTTTGCGGAGGTTTCCCCCCGGTTTCTGGTCGGCTTCTGGGCAGCGATCCCGCCATCTGCGCTTCTGGGCAGGCATCCCGACGGAAACCGTCGGGAATCCTGCCCAGAACCCGGCTGGAAGCGGCTGGAATCCTGCCCAGAACCCGGCTCGGGCCGGCCGCGAACCCAACCCGGGGCCTGGTTCAGTGGCGCGTTGCGGCCGCGAGCTTGCCGGCTTTGCGCACCAGCCGGGCCGCGGTGCGCAGTGCCCGCTCGGCCTCGACCAGCGCGTTGACCATGTCGGCCTGGTCGGTGGTGACGTAGCCGGGCACGAGGTCGCCCAGCTGCTCGTGGTAGCGGTCGACGTGGTCGGCGATCACCGCCAGCGTGGCGGAGGGGTTGGTCGGCATCGGCACAGTCTGGCCGTTCGCGGTGCGACTCGCGCGGCGACTCCTACGGCGACCCCCACGGCGACCCCCACGGCGAATGCGGCGCCGCAGCTCAATGCACCCGTGTCGCGTGCCGACAGCTCGGTAGCGTGGCACGCGTGACCCGAGTACCCGTGCGTGACGACCTCCGCGCGCTGGAGGGCTATCACTCGCCGCAGGTGCAGGTGCGCGTGCGCCTCAACACCAACGAGTCGCCCTTCCCCCCGCCCGCCGCATGGCGCGACGCGTTCGCTGCCGAGCTGTCGCGCGTCGAGTGGCACCGCTATCCCGACCGGGCCGCCCACCTCCTGCGTGAGGGCATCGCCGACCTGCACGGTGTGCTGCCCGAGCAGGTGTTCGCCGCCAACGGCAGCAACGAGGTGCTGCAGACCCTGCTGCTCACCTACGCCGGGCCGGGCCGCACCGTCGCCACCTTCGAGCCCACCTACCAGCTGCACGGCCACATCGCCCGGCTCACCGGTGCCACCGTTGCCGAGGGCGAGCGCGCCGACGACTTCACGCTCGACATGGCCGAGGTCTCTCGCGTCATCGCCGACGCGCGACCCACCGTCACGTTCCTGTGCTCGCCCAACAACCCCACCGGCCTCGAGGAGCCCGAGTCGAAGGTGCGCGAGGTGCTTGCCCAGGTGCCTGGGATGTTGGTGGTCGACGAGGCGTACGGGCAGTTCGCCGGCTGGTCGGCGCTGTCGCTGCTCGACGAGGACGTGCCACTCGTCATCAGCCGCACGTTCTCCAAGACCTGGTCGATGGCCGGCACCCGGCTCGGCTACCTCGTGGCACCGACCTGGGTGGTGGCCGAGCTCGACAAGGTGGTGCTGCCCTACCACCTCGATGCTGCCAAGCAGATCGCCGGACGGCTGGCGCTCACGTTCGTCGACGAGATGGAAGCGCGCGTGCAGTTCGTGGTGTCCGAGCGCGAGCGGCTGTCGATCGCCATGTCGGCCATGCCCATCGACGTGTTCCCGAGCGGCGCCAACTTCATCCTGTTCCGTCCGCGCGCGGTCGAAGGTCGCGCCGTGTGGCAGCGACTGCTCGATCGCAGCATCCTCATCCGCGACTGCTCCGGCTGGCCGCGCCTGTCGGGCTGCCTGCGCGTCACCATCGGTACCCGCGAGGAGAACGACGAGTTCCTCTCCGCACTCTCGGAGGTCGCTCGATGAGCCGTTCCGCCACCCGCACCCGCGCCACGAAGGAGACCAGCATCGAGCTGTCGATCGAGCTCGACGGCAGCGGCACGGCCAGCGTCAGCACGGGCATCCCGTTCTACGACCACATGCTCGAACAGCTGGGCAAGCACGGCGGCTTCGACCTGCGCATCGTGGCCACCGGCGACCTGCACATCGACACCCACCACACCGTCGAGGACGTGGGCATCGCGCTCGGCGAAGCGTTCCGCGAGGCGCTGGGCGACAAGGCCGGCGTGCGCCGCTTCGCCAGCGGGCTGTTCCCTCTCGACGAGGCGCTGGTCGAGGTCGCGCTCGACCTGTCGGGCCGGCCGTTCGTGGTGTGGGACGTGCCGATGCCCGAGGTGCTGCCGCTGGGCAACCCGCCGTTCGACCCGCAACTCGCCGAGCACGCCATCCACTCGTTCGCCACCGCGGCCGGCATCACGCTGCACGTGCGCCTGTGCCACGGCAGCAACGTGCACCACATCATCGAGGCCACGTTCAAGGGCCTGGCCCGTTGCCTGCGCGACGCGGTGCGCGTGGAGGGTTCGGCGGTGCCGTCCACCAAGGGCGTGCTGTGACCGCACCGCTCGTCGCCGTGCTCGACTACGGCATCGGCAACCTGCGCTCGGCACAGAAGGCGCTGCAGCACTGTGGGGCCGACGCGCGTCTCACCACCGACCCGCGGTTGGCCGCCGACGCCGACGCTGTCGTGCTGCCCGGTGTGGGCGCGTTCGGCGCGTGCATGAGGGCACTGCGCGACGCGCGACTCGAAGCGGTGGTGCACGACTCGGTCGCGTCGGGCCGTCCGTTCCTGGGCATCTGCGTGGGCATGCAGATGCTGTTCAGCGACAGCGACGAAGACCCGGGCGACCCCGGCCTCGGGGTCATCCCCGGCTCCATCCGGTGGATCACCGATGCACTGCCGCGCCCGCAGATGCAGTGGAACCAGTTGCAGTTGCAACGAACCGAGCCGATGTTCGACGGGCTCGGCGATTCGCCATGGGTCTACTTCGTGCATTCCCTGCACGGCGTACCAATCGACCCCGACGCGGTGGTGGCCACGTGCGACTACGGGGGCACTGTCAACGCCGCCTTCCGTTCGGGCAACGTGTTCGCCACGCAGTTCCACCCGGAGAAGTCGGGCACTGCCGGCCTCGCCATCCTGCGCAACTTCGTCGCCGGAGTGCGGCTGGCAGCGAACGGGGGCGTGCCCGCATGATCGAGCTCTACCCGGCCATCGACCTGCTCGGCGGCAAGGTGGTCCGCCTGCGCCAGGGCGACTACGACGACCGGACCACGTACGGCGACGACCCCGTGGCCGTCGCTCGCGCGTTCGCCGACGCGGGCGCGACGTGGATCCACGTCGTCGATCTCGACGCCGCGCGCACGGGGTCGCCGGTGAACCGTCCGGTTGTCGCGGCCATCGTTGCCGCGGTCGATGCCACCTCGCGCGTGCAGACCGGTGGGGGAGTGCGCTCGGTGGCCGATGCGCAGATGCTGGCCGACGCGGGCGTGACCCGCGTGGTGATGGGCTCGGCGGCAGTCGCCCAGCCGTCGCTCGTCGAATCGGCATCGCGCGTGGTTGCCGTCGCGGTCGGGCTCGACCATCGTGCGGGCGAGGTGGCGGTGCACGGCTGGACCGAGGGATCGGGCGTGCAGCTCGCCGATGCACTGGGTTGGTTCCCTACCGCCGCCGCGTTCGTCATCACCGACATCGCCCGCGACGGCATGCTCACCGGACCCGACGTGGCAGGACTCACCGCGGCCGCCGCGGCCACGCGCATCCCCGTGATCGCAAGTGGCGGTGTGGCCACGCTGGCCGATCTGGCGGCGCTGCGCGACGTGCCGGGTGTGGCCGGCGTCATCACGGGCAAGGCGCTCTACGAGGGGCGCTTCACCGTCGCCCAGGCACTCGCCGAGCTGGCCCGATGAGGACCGCGAGGGTCATCCCCTGCCTCGACGTCACCGATGGCCGAGTGGTGAAGGGCGTCAACTTCGTCGAGCTCCGCGACGCCGGCGATCCTGTCGAGCTCGCCGCCCGCTACGACACCGAGGGCGCCGACGAGTTGGTGTTCCTCGACATCACTGCGTCGAGCGACGGCCGGCGCACGATGGTCGACGTGGTCGAGCGCACGGCCGAGCAGGTGTTCATCCCGTTCACCGTGGGCGGTGGCATTCGGGCCGTCGGCGATGCACGTCTCATGCTGCGCGCGGGGGCCGACAAGGTGAGCGTCAACACGGCGGCGGTGCAGCGGCCCGATCTCATCGCCGAGATCGCGGCCGAGTTCGGCGCACAGTGCTGCGTGTGCGCGATCGACGCCAAGCGCACGGCCGACGGCCGCGGGTACGAGGTGTACCTCCACGGTGGCCGCACTCCCACGGGCATCGACGCCGTGCGCTGGGCGGTCGAGGCCACCACTCGCGGCGCCGGCGAGATCCTGCTCACCTCGATGGACCGCGACGGCACCAAGGAGGGCTTCGACCTCGGTCTCACCCGCGCAGTCGCCGACGCAGTGCCGGTGCCCGTGATCGCCAGTGGCGGTGTCGGCACGCTCGCCCACCTCGTCGACGGCGTCGTCGAGGGTCACGCCACCGGCGTCCTCGCGGCCAGCATCTTCCACTTCGGTCAGCACACCATCGCCGAGGCCAAGGCCGTGATGACCGCCGCCGGCGTGCAGGTGCGTCCGACGTGAACCAGCTCCTGCGCGAACCCTTCACGTTGGTCGACGGCGGCCTGTCCACCGCGCTGGAGGAGATGGGCGAGCAACCCGCCGGTCTGCTGTGGACCGCGGCTGCACTCATCGACCGTCCGGAGGTGATCACCGCCGCCCACCTCCGCTACGTGGAGGCGGGGGCCGACCTGGTCATCTCCGCCAGCTACCAGGCCAGCGAGCCTGGGTTCGTCGCCGCCGGGCTGAGCGCCATGGAGGCCCGCCGCGTGCTCGCCTCCACCACCGAGGTGGCCCGAGCGTCGGGCGCGTCGCTCGTGGCGTGCTCGGTAGGCCCGTTCGGCGCGTGCGTGGGCGACGGCAGCGAGTACCACGGACGCTACGCCGCGTCGTGGGCCGACGTGCGGGCGTTCCACCGCGCACGGCTCGAGGTGCTCGCCCGCACGGCGCCCGACGTGTTCGCCATCGAGACCATCCCCACCGCGGCCGAGGCCGACATCGTGGTCGACGAGCTCCGCCGGCTCACCGATGCGCCCGCGTGGCTCACGTTCACCTGTGCCGACAGCGTGCACACCTGCGGAGGCGACGTGCTGGCCGACGCCGTCGCGCGCGTCGATGGTGCACTCACCGCAGTGGGTGTGAACTGCACGGCGCCAGGTCTCGTCGAGCCGCTGTTGCGAAGCCTGCACACCCACCTGCCGCTGGTCGCCTACCCCAACCACGGCGCGGCGTGGGACGCCGAGCACAGCTGCTGGCTGGGCCCGACGGGCGGCGCCGAGATCCCGGTGCTCGTGCCGGCGTGGCTGGCCGCCGGGGCTCGCATCGTGGGCGGCTGCTGCGGCGTGGGCAGCGACGGCATCCGAGCACTTGCCGCGTTCCGTGCCTCGCTGGGCGCTTCACCGACGACGTGACGTAGCCTGCGGTCATGGCCAACAGGATGCAGTATCGCCGTTTGGGGCGCAGTGGGTTGCAGGTCTCGGTGCTCTCGTTCGGCAGCTGGGTGTCGTTCGACAACCAGCTCAAGGACGACATGGCGCTCGAGTGCATGCAGGCGGCGTTCGACGCCGGCTGCAACCTCTTCGACAACGCCGAGGGCTACGCCGCCGGCGAGAGCGAGGCCATCATGGGCCGCGTGCTGCGCGAGCTGGGCTGGGGCCGCCACAGCTACGTGCTCACCACGAAGTTCTACTGGGGCATCCACGGCAACGTGCGCAACATGCGCAACACGCTGAACCGCAAGTACCTCATGCAGGCGATGGACGGCTCGCTCGAGCGCTACCAGGTCGACTTCATCGACCTCGTCTACTGCCACCGGCCCGATCCCAACACGCCCATCGAGGAGACCGTGTGGGCGATGAGCGACATCATCACCGCGGGCAAGGCCCTCTACTGGGGCACCAGCGAGTGGGCGGCCGACGAGATCCGCGCCGCATGGGACATCGCCGATCGTCATCACCTGCACAAGCCGGTGATGGANNGGAGCAGCCGCAGTACAACCTCCTCGCCCGCTCGCGCGTCGAGCAGGAGTACGCCCGCCTGTACGACGACATCGGACTCGGCACCACCACGTGGAGCCCGCTCGCCTCCGGCCTGCTCACCGGCAAGTACCGCGACGGCGTGCCCCAGGACAGCCGTGGCGCGCTCAGCGGCTACGAGTGGCTGGCCGACCGCCTCACCGACGCCCAGGCGCTGGCGAAGGTCGAGCGCCTGCGCCCCATCGCCGAGTCGCTCGGCTGCTCGATGGCGCAGATGGCCATCGCGTGGTGCGCGTCGAACCCGCACGTGTCGAGCGTCATCACCGGTGCCAGCCGGCCGAGCCAGGTGGTCGAGAACTTCGCCGCCATCGAGGTGCTGCCCAAGCTCACGCCCGACGTGCTCGCGCAGATCGAGACCGCTGTCGCGTAACTGTCCGGCCGTGGTTTGCGGTCCGGGGATAGCGTGGTGCCGATGCGTACGTCGCTCTCCGATCTCCTCGCCACCGGCCGTGTGCTGCTGGCCGACGGTGCCACCGGCACCAACTACTTCGCTGCCGGGCTCGAGTCGGGTGAGCCGCCCGAGTTCTGGACGGTCGACCACCCCGAGCGCGTGAAGCTCCTGCACCAGCAGTTCGTCGATGCCGGCGCCGACATCATCCTCACCAACACGTTCGGCTGCAACCCCCACCGTCTGAAGCTGCACAAGGCGCAGGACCGCACCTACGAGCTCGCCAAGGGAGCCGCCCAGCTGGCCCGTGAGGTGGCCGACTCGTCGCCGCGGCCCGTGGTGGTCGCCGGCTCGGTGGGCCCCACCGGCGAGCTGTTCGAGCCGCTCGGCGCACTCACCCACGATGCCGCAGTCGCATCCTTCGCCGAGGAGATCCGCGGCCTGCTCGCCGGCGGCGCCGACGTCGCCTGGATCGAGACCATGTCGTCGGCCGAGGAAGTGCACGCGGCGGCGACCGCAGCCATCCAGGAGGGCATGCCCTACGTGGCCACCTGCTCGTTCGACACCGCCGGGCGCACGATGATGGGCATGATGCCCAACCAGCTGGCCGAGGTGCTGGCCGTCGAGCCCGTGGCCCCGCTGGCGCAGGGCGCCAACTGTGGCGTCGGCGCTCCCGACATCCTGGTCACGGTGCTCGAGATGCAGGGCGCCAACGTGCCCATCGTCAGCAAGGGCAACTGTGGCGTGCCCCAGTTCGTGGGCACCGAGATCGTCTACTCGGGTACGCCCGAGCTGATGTCGAAGTACGCGGCGCTCGCGGTCGACGCGGGTGCGCGCATCGTGGGTGGTTGCTGCGGCACCACTCCCGAGCACCTCGCCGCCATGCGTGCGTCGATCGACGTGCACACCGCGGGCGATCGCCCAACCATCGACTCCATCGTCGCCGAGGTGGGCCCGCTCACCAACGCCGCGCCCAGTCTGGGTGGCAGCGAGCGCCGCAGCCGTCGCAGCCGCGGCGAGTGAGCGTGGCGGCGCGAGCCGTCAGCCTGCCAACCACACCTTGAGCACGGCCACGGAAGCCGGCACGTCGGCAGCGCCGCCGTCGGTGATGTACGACTTCACCACGTAGATGGCGCCGTTCACCGTGGTGAAGACCACGTGGTTGGCACCTACGAACGCATTGGGCAGCGCCGGGTCGGTGACCGGCGTGGCAGCACCGAGCGAGCTCTGCAGGTCGGTGAAGCTGGCCCTGTCGGCGTCGGTGGTGTACTTCGACAGCCCGATCGACTTGGTCTGATCGTTGAGCCCGAGGTACTGACAGGTACCCGAGCCCGACACCACGCCGGCGGCGATGGCCAGGCCCGATGCGGTGGCGATGGCTGTGACCGAGGGCATCTCGGTGCAGGTGGGCATGAACGTGGTGGTGGGGCCGAACGTGCCGCCACCCGGCGCGGTGCCACCCGCGAAGATCGTCGTGATGGTGGTTGCGGGGGTGCTGCTGCCACCGCTGCACGCGGCGATGCCGATGGATGCCATGGCCGTGCACGACACTGCTGCACACATCAGGAGGGAACGACGCACGGGGGTCCTTTCATCGGGTCGATGGATGTATCGGCGCGTTGGGCCTTCGACCTGAGCGACGGTACCTTGTCGCCGTGGCGTTGGACGACCAGAAGCTGCCCATCAAGATGCTCAACGACCGCGTGTTGGTGCGCATCCCCGACCGCGACGGCGAGCGGCAATCGAGGGGCGGCATCCTCATCCCGGCCACCGCGCAGATCTCGAAGCGGCTGGTGTGGGCCGAGGTGGTGGCGCTCGGCCAGAACGTGCGCTCCGCCGAGGTGGGCGACCGAGTGCTGTTCAGCCCCGAGGACCGCTACGAGGTCGAGGTGGGCGGCGACGACTACATCATGCTCCGTGAGCGCGACATCCATGCCGTGGCGGCCACGCGCATCGAGTCGCACACCGGGCTGTACCTCTGACGCTCACGCGTCGCGCTCGCGAATCCGTCGGGGCGGCCGGCGGACGCTTCTCGTAGCATGGCGGCCATGCCCGACGCCGTCTCGATCGACGCCACTCCCGAACAGCTCGCCCTGGTCACGTACGACGCGAACGGGCTGGTGCCGGCCATCGCACAGGACGTGGCCACCCGCGCCGTGCTGATGATGGCGTGGATGAACGCCGAGACGCTGCAGGCCACTCTGCGCGAAGGCCGCATGGTGTACTGGAGCCGCAGCCGCCAGGAGGTGTGGCGCAAGGGCGACACCAGTGGCGACCGGCAGTTCGTGCGCGAGGCCTACTACGACTGCGACGGCGACACGCTGCTGTTCCTGGTCGAGCAGGAGGGCAAGGGCGCGTGCCACACCGGTGCGTACTCGTGCTTCCACCGCGCCTTCGGGACGCCCACGTGAGGGCGTTGCGCATGCGGCCCAGCCGCGACGAGTTCCACGCACTGGCGGCCGAGCACACCGTGGTGCCGTTGTGGACGGAACTGCTGGCCGATCTCGAGACGCCCGTGTCGGCCTACCTGAAGCTGGTCGGTGACGGCGACGGCTTCCTGCTCGAGTCGGTCGAGCACGGCGAACGCTGGAGCCGGTTCAGCTTCGTCGGTCACGATCCCGTCGCCACGCTCGAGCTGCGCAACGGTGTGATCGAGAAGAAGGGCCAGCACCTCAGTCCCGACATCCCGCTCGACAGAGGCATGCTCGCCGCGCTCGACGCGATCGTGGCCGCGTACCAGGCCCCCATCGTCGCCGACCTGCCACCGCTGCAGGGCGGCGTGATGGGCTACCTCGGCTACGACATCGTGCGCGAGGTGGAGCACCTTCCCCACGTGCCCCACGACGACCGCGGCATGCCCGACGCGGTGATGAGCATCATCGGCTCGATGGTGGCGTTCGACCACTGGCGCCAGCGCATGTACCTCATCGAGAGCGTGCCGGTGCTCCACATGGATCGCGAGGGCGTCGACCGCGAGTACGACGCCGCGTGCGACCGCGTGCAACAGGCGGCCGAGAAGCTGGCGCGCCCGCTGGCCACGCCGCCGGTGGAGCCGCCCGACGCCGGGGAGGCGCTGCCCGACGTACGCAGCTCGATGGCGGGAGGCATGTACCAGCGCGCGGTGGAGGTGGCCAAGGAGGCCATCCTCGACGGCGACATCTTCCAGGTGGTGCTCGCCCAGCGCTACGACATCGACCTGCAGGCCGACGCGTTCGACTTCTACCGCGTGCTGCGCCAGGTGAACCCGAGCCCCTACATGTACTTCCTCCGCCACCCCGACATCACCATCGCGGGCAGCTCGCCGGAGCCGATGGTGCAGGTGCTCGGTCGCAAGGTGATCAGTCGCCCCATTGCCGGAACGCGTCGGCGCGGTCGCGACGACGAGCACGACCGGCGCATGGCGGGCGAGCTGAAGGAGAACCCGAAGGAGGTCGCCGAACACATCATGCTCGTCGACCTCGCCCGCAAC
>PMCN01000189.1 GCA_003154135.1 Acidimicrobiaceae bacterium | reverse complement strand
CCACTGCCACATTCCTGAAACAGAGCGTTCACACCGCCGGTCAACAGGGGTCACATGCCTGTCCTACGATGACGGCCGAAATGGTGACCGACCGCACTGCCCCTGCACGAGGTCGCCTCGAAGGTCGACGTGTCGTCATCACCGGCGCCGCGCGTGGCATCGGGGCGGCGATCGCCGATGCGTACCATCGGGAGGGCGCGCACCTCGCCCTCCTCGACCGTGAGGGCGAGCAGTGCCAGGCCACGGCACACGCGCTGCGAGCGGCCTCCTTCGAGGTCGACCTCGCCGATCCGGCGGGCACCGTCGACGTCACCGGGGAGGCCATCGCNNCCCCTGCTCGACATCACCGTCGACGATTGGGACGCGACGTTCGACATCAACGTGCGCGCGATGCTGCTCACCACCCAGGTGGTGGCCCGCTCGATGATCACCCAGGGTGGTGGCGGCGCCATCGTCAACATGGCCAGCATGGGTGGCAAGGTGGGATCACCCAACCAGGCGCACTACGCCGCATCGAAGGCCGCTGTCATCGGCCTCACCCGTGTCTCGGCGATGGAGCTCGGTGTGCACGGCATTCGTGCCAACTGCATCTGCCCCGGCTACGTGCTCACCGAGATGGGGGCCGCGACGCGCACCCCCGAGATGGTCGCCAAGTGGTCGTCGATGTCGCCGCTCGGACGCTGCGCGGAGCCCGGGGAAGTGGCCGACATGGCGGTGTTCCTGGCCTCTGACGAGGCGAAATACTGCACCGGACAGGCGATGAACGTGAGTGGTGGGATGGTGATGCACTGATGGCCGCATCGACCCAGGGCGACATGAGCGCGCCCACTATGGTGACGCAGATGACCGACTCGGCGTCCGCCCCTGCGCTGCGTTTCAACGGGGTGTCCATGGTGTACCCCGATGGAACGCATGCCCTTCGAGAGACCACCTTCGACGTGCGGCCCGGCGAGTTCGTCACCGTCGTCGGCCCTTCCGGCTGCGGCAAGAGCACCTTGCTCAAGATCGCCTCTGGTCTCAACAAGCCCACCACCGGCAGTGTCGACGTCGACCGCACCAAGGTGGGCTACGTGTTCCAGGACGCCACCCTGTTGCAGTGGCGCACCGTACAGCGCAACGTCGAGCTGCTCGCCGAGCTGCAGGGCATGGCCAAGGTCGAGCGCCGCCAGCGAGCAGAGGAGACCATCCGCATGGTCGGCCTCGGCGGGTTCGAGTCGAAGTACCCCAAGCAGCTGTCCGGCGGCATGAAGATGCGTGCCTCGCTGGCCCGTACGCTGGTGCTCGACCCGAAGGTGTTCCTGTTCGACGAGCCGTTCGGCGCCGTCGACGAGATCACCCGCGAGCGCCTCAACGACGAGGTCATCAGCCTGTTCGGCCGCGAGCGCTTCGCCGGCCTGTTCATCACCCACAGCATCAGCGAGGCCGTGTTCCTCTCCACCCGCGTCATCGTCATGAGCGCCCGCCCGGGCCGCATCGTCGCCGAGTTCGCCATCCCCTTCGACTACCCCCGGGCGCCCGAGCTGCGGTTCGACCCCAGGTTCGCCGAACTGGCCGGTCAGATCTCCCACGAGCTGAGGGGTGCACACTCATGAGCGACTTCTCCGAGACCGTCGGCCACGCCCACCACGACGCCGACATCCTCATCCACGAGCAGGCGCCCGATCTCGAGCTCCAGCTCGACGCGGCTCCCCCGCCGCCCTCGACCGCTCGATCACGCAAGGGCATGCTGGTCTCCTACATCGGACCCGTCGTGGTGTTCCTGCTGTTCGTCGTGTTCTGGGAGTTCATGCACCGCTGGGGCATGAGGCACCTGCTCGACAAGCGCCCGCAACTGCTGCCCTCGCCGGTCACCGTCATCGACAAGTCGTTCCTCGACGCCAACGTTCGCCACCAGCTCATCGCCGGCCTCGGCTGGACAAGCTACGCGGCGTTCATCGGCCTCGCGATCACCATCGTCATCGGCATGCTGCTGGCCATCGTCATGGCGCAGGCAGTGTGGGTCGAACGCTCCATCTACCCGTACCTCGTGGCCCTGCAGGCCACGCCGGTGCTGGCCATCGTGCCCATCATCTACTCGGTGTTCGGCGGCGGCATGAACTCACGCATCTACGTGTGCGTGATGATCTCCATCTTCCCCATCGTCACCAACACCCTCTTCGGCCTCACCTCGGTCGACTCGTCGCAGCACGACCTGTTCACGCTGCGCAACGCGTCCACGTTCACCCGGCTGTTCAAGCTGCAGTTCCCCGCAGCCATGCCCAGCATCTTCACCGGCTTTCGCATCAGCGCCGGCCTCGCCGTCATCGGCGCCATCGTCGGCGAGCAGTTCTTCCGTGAGGGCGAGAAGCCGGGCATCGGCATCGTGATGGAGCAGTTCCGCCAGAAGCTGCGCTACCCGCAGATGTACGGCGGCCTCCTCATCGCGTCACTGCTGGGCATCGCCGTGTTCTTCGTCTTCAACGCCCTCGGCAAGCTCGTGGTCGGGCACTGGTACGAATCCACCCGCCGCACCTGATCCTTATCCACCCCGAGATCGGCCACGATCTCCCTATCCAGCGTGAACACCACTCAACCCAAGGAGTACCCATGCAACACCGTCGCAGCAGCAAGCTGCTGGCCACCTCGGTGGCGTCACTCGTCATCCTCGCCGCATGCGGCTCGGACGCCAAGACGACCACCACCGGCGCACCGACCACGACCACCGGGGGAACCACGGCCGTGACCACCGCACCCACCACGGGCGCCACGACCGGCGTCACCACCGGTGGCTCGGCTGTCTCGCTGAAGGGCATCTGCCCGGACAACGTCGGCATCCAGACCGACTGGATGCCCGAGGCCGAGCACGGCTTCCTCTACCAGATGGTCGGCAAGGGCTACACCATCGACAAGAGCAAGGCCGTCGTCACCGGTCCGCTCATCGATGGCAACGGCAACGACACCGGCGTCACCATCTCGGTGCACTCCGGTGGTGCGGCTCAGCACTTCGACCCCGTCACCAAGATCCTGTACGACAACCCCGACAGCCTGCTGCTCGGCTACGTCTACACCGATGAGGCCATCCAGTTCTCGGGCAGCGACACGCCCACGGTGGCCATCGAGTCGGGCTTCGAGAAGAACCCGCAGATGATCATGTGGGATCCCAACACCTATCCCGACGTGAAGGGCATCGCCGATCTGGGCAAGGCCAACGTGAAGGTCCGCTACTTCGGTGGCGCCGCCTACATGGACTTCCTCACCGGCACCGGCGTCCTCTCCAAGTCGGAGGTCGACGGCTCCTACACCGGCGACCCGTCGCTGTTCATCGCCGACAACGGCAAGTCGGCCCAGCAGGGCTTCGGCTCGGCCGAGCCGTACCAGTACGAGACCGGTCTCGTCGACACGAACGGCAAGCCGCTGTGGGGCAAGAAGGTGTCGTACCAGTACATCAACGACATCGGCTGGAAGAACTACGCCGAGTCGATCTCGACCCGCCCGGAGAACATCACCAAGTACGCCGACTGCTTCAAGAAGCTGGTGCCGATCATCCAGCAGGCGTCGGTCAACTACGTCAACAACCCGGCCGCGGCCAACGCGGTCATCCTGGCTGCAACCGATGCCTTCGGCAAGGACTTCGGCTGGACGTACGACCAGGGCGCTGCCGACTACGGCGTGAAGACCATCAAGGCTGACGGCCTCGTGGCCAACGGCACCGATGGTGTGATGGGCAGCTTCGACGACGCCCGCGTCGCCGACCTCATCACCAAGGCTGTGCCGGTCTACACGGCGCAGGGTGCCACACCCAAGGCCGGCCTCAAGCCGTCCGACATCGTCACCAACCAGTTCCTCGACACCTCGATCCACCTCTGATCGAACGCGTCGAACACTGACACGGAGAGGGGCGTCGGCTGCGGCCGGCGCCCCTCTCGCGTGCACGCACCTCAGACGAGCAGCTGCACGAGGATGAGCTTCACGATCATCGCGATGGGCAGCACCAGCGCGTAACCGGCGTCGATGCGCTGGTCGCCCTTCGTGCGTTCGGCGGCGAACGCGTGCACGGCCGGCTGGGTCTCGATGCCGGCGATGTGACCCGCCGAGGTGACGGGGTCGGCGCGCAGCAGGCGCAGCAGCACGAGCGAACCGGTGGCGAGCACCACCGTGACGATGGCGGCGGCGATGGCGAGACGCGCACCGACCGCGGTTCCGACGGCGTCGGCGAACGTGGCACCGGAGCGGATGCCCACGGCGCCGAGGAACATCAGCATGCCCAGCTGCCGCAACGTGAGGTTGGCTGCGTGCGGGACCTGCCACGTGATGGGGCCGGTTCGCGACACCGTGCCGAGCACGAGTCCGGCGATGAGCGGCCCACCGCCGACACCCAGCGCGATGCTGCCACCGCCCGGCAGCGGCACCGAGACGAGCCCGATGAGGAGCCCGATCGACATGCCCAGCGCGAAGCCCATCGCGTCGACCTCGCCCAGGCTGCGATCGGAGTCGCCGAGCAGCGTGGCCACTTCGCCCAGGCGGGTGGCAGGGCCGACCACGCGCAGCCGGTCACCCAGGCGCAGCACGAAGTCGCCGTCGGCCACGAGGTCGTGATCGCCGCGACGAACCCGGGTGACGGTGGCGCCGAACCGGCCTTCGAGGTCGAGGTCGCGCATGTGCGTGCCGGCGAGCTTGCGGTTCGACACCGAGATGCGCCGGAAGTCGAGCAGCGCCCTGTCCAGCGCGAGGTGGCGGGTGCTGCGCTCGCCGGCCCAGGCGATGAAGGCCGCCACGTCGCCAGGCGCGCCGATCACGGTGCACAGGTCGCCCGGCACGAGGTGCACGTCGGTGGTGGCCAGCTGCACCTTGCCCTGGTGCTCGACGCGGCCGAACGCCAGCCGCGCATCGCCCCAGCGACGCAGGTCGCCGAGCGGCGGGAGATCGGCCCGCGCGACGAGCACGGTGGCGCTCGTGACGTCGACCGCCGACGCCGACACCTGTGTCGCAGGAGCACTCGCGGCGGCGCGCTCGGCACGGCGCAGCGAGAGGTGCGCGGCCAGCAACATCGTGAGCACACCGAACGGGTAGGCGAGCGAGTAGCCAACCACCGGGTCGGTGACGGTCTTCGCCGCGATCTGCTTCGACAGCGAGCTGATGGCGGCCGACAGCGCCGGCGTGTTGGTGAGCGATCCGGCGAACAGACCCGAACGCGCCCCGGTGTCGAGATCGAACAGCTTCGACACCCCGACGACCACCAGCGACATCGCGACGAGGAGGGCGCTCACGCCCACGAGCACCTTCGCACCACCGCGGCGCAGTTCGGCGAGGAACGACGGTCCGGACGCAAGGCCGACCGTGTAGATGAACAGCGCGAGGCCGATCTGGGGCACGATGGCCGGATCGTTGGCCAGCCGCGAGTCGGCGGCCGACACCGCGAGGCCCACGAACAGTGCGGCCGCCGGGCCGAGCGCGATGCCGCCGACCCTGATGGTGCCGAGCGCGGCGCCTGCTCCCATCACCAGGAAGAGCACGAGCAGCGGGTTGTCGATGAATACGCCCACCCCCCAGGTCTACCAGCGCGACGCGGCTCAGACGGTGTCTGCGCGTGCCAGCACCACCTGCAAGAGCACGTCGGCTCCCGCCGCGACGTGCTCGGGATGCGTGTGCTCGGCGATGTTGTGCGACAACCCGCCGACGCTGGGGACGAACACCATCGACGTGGGGCATACACGCGCCAGCATCTGCGCATCGTGGCCGGCGCCGCTGGGCATCCGCCGCGTGGTGTGACCGAGGCGCTGTGCGGTCGTCTCGACGAGCGAGATCATCTCCTGGTGGAACTCGACGGGCTCGAAGCGGGCGAGCGTGCGCCGCTCGACCGTCACGCCCTCGTCGGCAGCGAGGCGCTGGCACAGCTCGCCGAACACGCTCTCCGCCTGGCGCAGGAGCACCTCGTCGGTGTTGCGCAGATCGACGGTCATGGTGACCGACGCGGGCACGACGTTGACGAGGTTGGGTTCGAAGCGCACGAGGCCGACGGTGGCCACCTGTGTGCCGCCCATCGCATTGGCCAGCGCACGCATGCCGGTGACGACCTCGGCGGCCACGTATCCGGGGTCGCGCCGCAGTCGCATCGGGGTGGTACCCGCATGCGCCGACTGGCCGGTGATTTTGAGCTCGGTCCAGGAGATCCCCTGCACCCCGGTGACCACGCCGATCACGATGCCCTCGTCCTCGAGCACGGGACCCTGCTCGATGTGCAGCTCGACGTAGGCGTGTGGCGCGTGAGCCGCCGGACACGGGGTGGCGCCGGCGTAACCGATGCGGGTGAGCTCGTCGGCGAGCCGTGTGCCGTCGTCGGCCGCGTGCACGTCGAGCGCGTCCTCCAGTGCCATGCCGCCCACGTACACGAGGCTGCCCAGCATGTCGGGCTGGAAGCGGGCACCTTCCTCGTCGGTGAAGAAGGCCACGCTCACCGGGCGACGGGTGGCCACGCCGTGCTGCTCGAGCGTCTCGATCACCTCCAGGCCGGCGAGCACGCCGAGGTTGCCGTCGAACCGACCGCCGGTGCGCACGGTGTCGATGTGCGACCCCATCATCACTGCAGCGGCGTCGGGGTCGGTGCCCGCACGCGTGCCGACGACGTTGCCGATGGCGTCGATGGTGATCGACAGGCCGAGATCGCGCATCCAGCCGACGACGAGATCGCGACCGTCACGGTCGGCGTCGGTGAGTGCCAACCGCGCGTTGCCCCGCTCGCCGTGAGGGCCGTGCACCGCCCCGATCTCGCCCAACGCTTCCAGGCGTGCCCACAGCCGCTCGGCATCGACGCGCAGGTCGAGCGGGTCGGTCACGCGGGACGTCCGAAGTTGAAGTCGCGGATCTCGCGCAACGACTCGCAGAAGCTCTGCACCGATCCGTCGAACAGCCGCTTGCCCAGCTCGGGCGTGGCCGCAGTGGGGTCGCCGATGTAGCCGTCGGGAAAGAAGTCGTTCGACAACCAACCGAACGACACGCGACCGCCGAAGCGGACGTAGGTGTTGCCGGCGATGGCTTCGGGCACGCGCCGCTCGGCCCTGCTCATGTCGACCAGGTGGGGCGCGAGGTGCAGCATGATCGACGTCTCGTCGGTGCCACCGTGCACGCCCATGCCCAACTCCTCCGGGGGCGAGGTGCCACCCTGATCGGGCGGTACACCGGGGTGGGCGAGGAACGTCATCAGGCCGTGCGCGAGCCGCAGCTCGCGGTTGGCGACGTTGAGCAGCGCGCTGTTGCCGCCNNGTGTACTCCAGCGTGGGCAGCAGCCACACGTCGAGCTCCTCGCCCACCGCCGCCACCGCTGCCTCTGCCACGGCGGTGGCCACCACGCTGTCGGTGCTGAGCGGGAGGTGCGGACCGTGCTGTTCGATCGCCCCCAACGGCTGCACCACGATGCTGCGATCGGTGAGGAGCTCGGCCACCTGGGGCCCGGTGAGATCGGCGAATCTGCGAACGCTGTGTGTCACGTTCGCACGTTACAGCCGACCACCCATCTGCCAGCCAGAATGGTCGCATGAGTGCCCACGATCACGACGTCATCGTCATCGGAGCAGGGCACAACGGCCTCGTGTGTGCGGCGTACCTCGCCCGCGCCGGTCTGCGCACCCTGCTCGTCGAAGCCCGCCCCAGCGTGGGCGGCACCGCAGCGAGCGAGGAGTTCGCGGGGGCGATGGTCAACATCTGCAACTGCGACCACATCACGTTCCGCACCACGCCCATCATCGACGAGCTCGCGCTCGCGCAGCACGGGCTGCGCTACCTCGACCTCGACCCCTCGCAGGTCAACCTGGCGTGGAGCGGCGGGCCGGCGTGGGCCAGCTACCACGACGTCGAGCAGACGCTCGATTCCATCGGACGCAGCTACCCCGGCGAGGTCGACGGCTACCGCCGCTACCTGAAGGCGGCGATGCCTGCAGTGCGACTCGTGTTCGATGCAGCCAACGACCCGCCGTCGTTGAGCGGCCTCACGCGCAAGGTGATCGGGGCGCGCGGCCGAGGTGTCAGCACGTTGTTGCGCTGGAGCCGCCGCAGCGCGGCCGACGTGATGCGCGAGTACTTCACGGTCGACGCGCTGCAGGCGCCGGGACTGCTCGTGGGCCCCATGGTGTGGGGAATCTCCCCCGAGCTCGCCGGGAGCGGTCTCGGCGCGCTCACCTACGCGCTGCGCCACGTGGGCACGGTGGGCCGTCCCGTCGGCGGCAGCGGCATGGTGCCTCGCTCGCTGCTCGCGTCGTTCGAGGCCGCCGGTGGCGTGCTGCGCGCCTCGACGAAGGTCGATGCGATCACGTGCGAAGGGCCGGCGGTGCGCGGCGTGCGGTTCACCGACGGCACCGAGGTGACCGCCCGCATCGTGGTGTCGGCGTGCAACCCGCACGACACCTTCCTGCACTGGCTCACCAACCCCCCACAGCAGGCGCTCGGAATGGTGCAACGGTGGCGCAACATCCCCCATGACGACGGATACGAGTCGAAGATCGACGCGGTCACCTCGTCGGTGCCGCACCTCCGGGCGGCGCGCGACGCAGGCCTCGACGGCGACCTTGCGGCGTCGTACGCGATCGCCCCGTCGATCGCCGAGATGCACCGCGGGCATCAGTTGATGGCCTCGGGTGCGGTGCTCGAGCACCCGGGACTCATCGCCAACGTGCCCAGCGTGGGCGACGACACGCTCGCCCCCGCCGGCTCGCACGTGCTGAGCATCGAGGCGCTGTTCACGCCCTACGGTCTCCCCGGCGGCTGGGCGCAGAGCGCGGAACCTCGGCGGTGGCTCGAGCTGTTCGCCGGCCTCGCCCAGGAAGGCTTCCTCGACACCGTGGGCGAGTGGCGGGCGATGACCCCCGACCGCTACGAGCGCGAGTTCCACCTCCCCCACGGTCACGCCACCAGCTTCGCCGGCGGCCCACTCGCCGCGCTGCGCAACAAGAACCCGGAGCTCACCCGNNTACGAGACCGATGTGAAGGGGCTGTACCTCACCGGCGCCGCCACGTTCCCGGGAGCCGGCGTGTGGGGCGCCAGCGGCCGCAACGCGGCGCTCACCGTGCTGCGCACGACGGCGTAAGGTCGGTCCACCCGATCCGACAGGAGGCAGCGGTGCCGATCACCTCAGGCTTCAACCACGTCGCGACCCTCACCCCCGATCTCGACCGCTTCGCCGCCTGGTACGAGAGGGTGTTCGACGCGGTGATCACGTTGCGCATCGAGGCCCGCCCCGATCATCCCCGGATGTACATCTTCGACATGGGGGGCGGCGCAGCGCTCAACGTGCTGGAGGCGCCTGCCGACCAGATGGTCGGCGACCTCGGCACTGCGGGCAAGCGGGGGGCGATCGACCACTTCGGCATCGCCGTCGACTCGCTCGCCACACTCGAGCTGGTGAAGGCGCGCCTCATCGAGGTGGGCGCCTACATCGGCGAGATCCAACGACTCGGCTCCGACTGGTCGCTGTTCTTCCGCGACGTCGACGGGATGGAGCTCGAGGTGTGCGCCCACGCCACGGATGGCTGAGCCATGGCACGCGTGCGCACCCTCGACGACGCGGTCGTCGACGCGTGGCTGAGCTGTGCGCCGCGACATCTCGGCGGGTCCTACATCGCAGGGACCAAGGCCCGGCTCAGGCGTCCTTGACCGACCAATCGCGTCGGGCGACGGGATCCTTGTCGCTCCACGGGAAGTTGATCCAGAGGTCGGTGTGCTTCCACACGTACTCGCACTTCACCACCGAGTGGCTCTTCTCGTACAGGCATGCGGTGCGCACCTCGGCCACCTTGCCCGCACAGAACTCCTGCACGCTGCGCAGCGTGTGGCCGG
>PMCN01000073.1:6094-13115 GCA_003154135.1 Acidimicrobiaceae bacterium | reverse complement strand
CGAACAACCGACGACGCTCGTGCCCATGATCCTCGCCCACGTCGAGAACATGGAGCCGGGTGAAGCCCACCGCCGCTTCGAGCGGGGGCGTCGGGAGGCGTCGGCGAAGGAGCAGGAGCTCGTGGAGCGCCTGCGGGCCTTGCCCGACGGGGAGCACAAGGCGACAGCGACCAAGCAGATGATCGACCGCGTACGGACCTTCATGGGATACCGGGAGTACCCGAAGTACGGCATGGTCTGCCGCTACTTCGTCTACAAGCAGGCCCTGCTGAGCGAGGCCGACCGTCTGGTCGACGACGGTGTGCTGCGCGCGCAGGACGACATCTTCTTCCTCAGCTTCGACGAGCTGCGCGACGTCGTACGCACGAACCATGTGGACGAGCAGCTCATTCGGCGACGCAGGGACGCGTTCCGCTCGTACCAGACGCTCACACCACCAAGAGTGCTCACCTCCGACGGCGAAGCCGTCACCGGGAGCCATCGACGTGGCGACGTACCGGGCGACGCACTGGTCGGGGTGGCCGTGTCGGCCGGTACAGTCGAAGGTCGCGCCCGCATCATCTCGGACATCGCGGACGCCGATCTCGAACCCGGCGACATCCTCGTCACCGCGTACACCGACCCCAGTTGGACGCCGCTGTTCGTCGCGATCGCGGGCCTGGTGACCGAGGTCGGCGGAACGATGACCCACGGCGCCGTGATCGCACGGGAGTACGGCCTGCCGGCAGTCGTGGGTGTGGATCGCGCCACCGAGCGGATCGGTGACGGACAACGAATTCGTGTCGACGGAACGGACGGTTACGTGATGATCCTGTCGTAGCCGAGTTGCTCACACGGCACCCAGCATCGTGGATCCTCGCGGCGGTGGCGAGGTCGAAGTAGTCCCGCCACACCGCGACCTTGCCGTCGTGAACCTCGAATACGCTGTTGACCGGCAGTTCCCGCCATCCGTGATCGAGGCGATGACGGTCCAGCCGTTCGAGGAACACCACCGGACCGGATGCGGCGCGACGAGAGATCAGGAACTCGTTCTCGTGGATCGGTGCAAAGAAGGGTTCGAGCACCTGGCGCACTCCGGCGTGACCGTGCACCGTGCCGAGCGGGATGTTCGTGTACTCGACGTCGTCGGACAGAAAAGTGAGCGCGTGGTCGAAGTCCATCGCGGCGAACGCGTCGAGGAACGCCGCGACAACCTCGGCCGGTCCTTCAACGTGCTCGGTCATTGGTGCCTCCCCGGCGTCTGTAGTGATCACTGCGAAACAGTACTCGCAGTGATCACTACAATCAAGGTCGCTGAGCGACTGGCACACCAAGCCGTCTTCGTCGCTCCAGTTGCTCAAACCGCGTGGGCGAGCACGATGCCGGCGATCCGCTCACCGTGGGTGTCCTGCAGGAAATGTGCCGCGTCGTCGAACGAGTCCCAGGTCGAGTGCGGGATGAGAGAATGCCAGCGGCGACCCCAGTCGCCGTTGAACACGTCGTCGGTGAGACCCCAGACGAAGTGAACCGGAAGTCGGGTGGCGTTGATCGCAGCGAAGTGACGGGCTTGCGCGTCAGCGCTGCCGCGGGCGGGGTCGTGGAACGGTATGCACAGCGGGAACTGGCGTGGTCCGACGACGCCCGCTTCACCGAGACCGACGAACGGTGCGTCGTAGGCGCGCCTCACCGCCTCGACGTCGGGCGACAGCACCGCAGCGTTGCCTTGCAGCGCAGGGAACAGCGCCTCCTGTGGCGTCGCACGCCGTGTGCCGACCACCATCAACGTGCCCCAGCCGAAGCGGTCCGGCACGTGGTCTCGGAAGATGCCCCCAGGTTGGTTCTGGGTGATCCAGTTCTGGATCGCCGCGGTGTACTCGTAGCCGTCATGGTGCAGCCAGGTGTTCATGATCACGAGACGGGAGAAGCGCTCGGGCATCGTCGCCACCTGTGCGAGGCCGATCGGGCCTCCCCAGTCCTGCACGAACATCGTGACGTCACGAAGGTCGAGCGACTCGATCAACAGCGACATGTTGGCGGTGTGACGGGCGATGTCGTACCAGCCGGGATCGGTCACCTTGTCGCTGCGGCCGAAGCCGATGTGGTCGGGTGCGATGCAGCGATACCCGGCCGCGAGCATCGGCGGGATGATCGAGCGATACAGGTAGCTCCACGTCGGCATCCCGTGCAGCATCAGAGCAACCGCCGCGTCGGCCGGCCCCTCGTCGATGTAGTGCATCCGCAGGCCGTCCACCTCCACGTAGTGCGGCTCGTACGGGAAGTTGGCAATGTCGGCGAAGTTCTCGTCCGGCGTTCGTAGAAGGGGAGTCTCCCTGTTGCTCATGGTCGAGATCATCGCAGGACAGCCCCGGCGGTCATGCGCAGTTGGACTGCCCGCCGACCGCGAGGTGGTGCAACGCCGAGATCTGCAGGCGAATGGTGCTCGGGGTGGTTGCATCGATCCGGATCCAACCCTCGGGAGTGGCCGAGATGCATGCATCTCCGCCCGTCACCTCGTACATGTCGGTGTACCTGAACTTCACCACGGTCGCACCGGCGTTCGTCAACTGCACCGTGAGCGACTCGGGCTGCACGTCGAGGAGCTGAGCTCCGTTGTCGGCCAAGGGCTGAGCCCCGGCGACGCGATACACGATCCAGTTGGCATCGGACCACACCTCGCGCAGGTACGACGGCGACGATTTCACGATGAGGGCCTCATCCTGCGACTTGTCCTGCACTGCGGCCAGCGGCAGGGCCACGAAGGCGACCGAGTCGCGTTGCAGCCACTGGCGGAACGCCTCCGACGTCAGCTTCCCGTCGTAGAACTCCGGATTGAGCTCGCGATCGATCTGCGTCTGCCAACCTCGAGCGATGCCGACTCGCAACGCCACGGTGTCGGCCTGCATGTAGTCGGGAGTCGGAACGACCTCGACGCGAAACACGCCCGGTTGCGCTGCCAGGTAGTCGCTGAGCGACGTGTAGTAGGCGGCCTGCGCCGTGGGCGCTGCGTTGGTGAAGCCCATCCTCGCGTAGCTCCAGCCCCAGATGAGCGTGAACACTGCGAACGCCGCCATGGCCGCGCGTCCGTGCTCGCGTATGACGAGGGCTCCCAACGCCCCGGCAGCAACCCAGCCGAGGCGGACGACGTTGCCACCCAACGGCGACCGGATCAGGAAGGCCGCGAGAGCGACGAGCAGGTAACCGATGGCTCCGTAACGCACCACCCGCAGGTCGCGTCCGTACCAGCCGATGACGCTGACCGCCACGACCAGCAACGCGAAGCTGCCGCCGGTGAACGGGTACCAACCGCCCTCGGGGAACAGCACCAGCAGGATTCCGATGGGGACGGCCGTTGCCACGGCGACCATGAACGTGCCACGGCGGGGAAGGCTGTCGGCGATCCAGATGGCGGCGAGGACGACGATCAGCGACAGGGCCGCGACCGGCGAGGCCAGGCCACAGAGCGCCGCCAGCAGCGCCGCCCATCCGATTCGCCGCCGCACAGTGGCCAGCAGGCATGCCGTGCCGAGCGCGATGGCCGGCGTGAAGGTGAGCCGGCCGCTCCAGAGGTTGGCCGCGGTGCTGCAGGCGAACAGCACCACCGCCAGCTCCGGAGACTGCAGGTCTGGTTGATGCTCACGCCATCGCTCGACGAGCAGTGCGAAGCACCACGTGCCGACGAGCACCGACGTCACCCCTGCGATCTGGATGCCGATGAGCGAGTTGAGCGCCGGCGAGACGACGCCGTACCCCGGCAGCGGATGCCCACCGAACCATTCGTTGTTCCAGAAGAACACCCCACGCCGGAACAACTGCGAGCGGAACAGGCCACTTGCGATGTCGATGGAATCCGGTCGGATCACGAGGTAGGCCACGCACAGGACCACCGCGGCCGACATCCCGGAGATGCGAACGCCCCATCGGGCGCGCCAGGGCTCGTCGCGGCCCGGGGGGAGCGCGGTCGACGTGGGGTGGAGCCCGTGGGCGGACGGGACGTGCATCCTTACGAATGTACGGCGATTCGTGAGCAGGTTGGCGTCGTGCGGGTGAGACTTGTGTCGGAACACCGGCAGCCGGCGAGGCTGCACTGACGTGACTCGGGGTTGTCTCGGCCGTTCTACGGCCGAGGAGTGAGGCGTTGCCAGGTGCCGTCGTTCAGGGTGTTGGGGTCGAAGCTCGCCTCGTCGACGGCGAGGTACTCGCCCTTCTCGTTCACCCAGTACGTCTGGTAGCCGATCGGCAGCTCCACCGGGTAGCCGTTCACCGGGTCGTCGTAGGTCTGCACGCCGCCGAGCGTCTCGCGGAACACCTCCGCGTTTCGATCCTCCGAGGCCTGCCGGTCGGCGATCACCTGCTGCTGCAGCTGCATGGTCTGCTCTTCGTACTGGGCGAGCATCTTGCCGAAGGCGATGTCGTCGGCGATCTCCTGGCGCAGCCCCTGGTAGAAGATCTGGGCGACGAGGGTCTGTGTCGCCTCCCACTGCGGGGTGGTGGTGCGGCTGGCCAGGATGGTCGACAGCAGCGGCGTCGACTGGTCGAGCCGGCCGGCGGGAGCGGCGGCGGTGCTGGCGCCGTACACGTACCACGACACCACGGTCGAAGGGTCGCCGACGAAGTACAACGTGAAGGTCACGTCGCGCTCCCACGGCTGGCCGTTGCGTTCGTAGGCGTAGCGGATGCGATACGTGTACGCCACGCCCTGACCGCCCGCGTTCTGCAGGAACACCTGGGCGATCTTCGGGAGCGGCGTGACCGACTCGACCTGCGCGCCCTTCAGCTCGGAGAGCACGCCCGGCATCCAGAACGACTGGACGAACTGGGCCGGGTCGGTGATCGGCGGCACGAACAGCTTGCCCTGGTAGTTGCCACCGACGGGCGCGTCGAGTCCGGGCGGTGCCTGCAGGTAGATGAAGTCCTCGATCGGCAACCAGTCGAGGGTGACACCGCTACTGGGATCCTCCACGTGCGTCTGCACCTCGGCGGCGCGGGCGAACAGCGGCCGCCACTGCACGCCGCCGGTCACCTGCCAACCCTTGGGTACGAGGATCGAGAAGGCCTCGATGCCCCTGGCCTTCGGGTCGACGAACGAGTGCGGCACGAACACGATCGAGTTCGCCGGGCTGCTGCCGCTGCCGCCATCGAGCGTGGTCGAGCTTCCGTCGGCAGGCGCCGACGTCTGGTCGGTCGACGCTGGGGACGCTATGGTCGTGCTGGCGAGGCGGGCCAGTCCGGAGCCCGCGCAGCCCGTCGTCGCGGCCAGGGCGATGGCGAAGGCGCCGAGTCGCGCGGTGCTGCAGCGGAGCGTGGGCACGAAACGAAACTCTAATCGGCGTGCTCATCACCCGAAGTTCCGGCCTACATCTGGCAGTTCCGGCCTCTCCCGCGCCAGGGTCCTTGGACACGAGCGGCGGGGCCCGCAGGCGGTGGGCGGGCGGGGGTCGTCGGCAGAAGATCAAGTCACGAAACCACTTCTTCGCAGTTCAGGACACGTGACCCCGATGCCCGCTGCACCGGAGGCGAGGCCATGACCATCATCGCTCGGAAGCCGCTGCCCTTCCTCGCCCCGCAGTACTGCAAGGGCTGCGGGCGCTGCATCGCCTCCTGCACCAAGGACTGCATCTCGCTCGGCACCGAGATCCATCCGCTGACGGGCCTCGTGCCGGTCGTGCTCGACCTGACGCTGTGCAACCACTGCGGGCTGTGCATCGACGCGTGCCCGGAACCGTTCGGCCTGCAGCCCGAGACCGAGCAGGCCGCCTGCGCGCTGCTCGACCCGGCGCAGCTGGGTGGACCACGGCCGTTCGACGCGCCCACACCCGAACCGGAGCCCGACGTCACCGTCGCGCTGGCCGAACGAGCCCCCCTCGTCGTGAAGGGCACGTACGCGGCGGCGGTGGGCGCAGTGCTGGCCGGCTGCCGGCACGTCTTCGGCTACCCGATCACGCCGTCGACCGAGGGCGCCGAGATGATGGCGAAGGTGCAACCGGCGCTCGACGGGGTGTTCGTCCAAGCGGTCAGCGAGATCGCGACCGTCAACATGATGTACGGCGCCGGAGGGGCCGGGAAGCGGTGCATGACCTTCACCAGCTCGCCCGGNNGAGGGGATCTCCTACATGATCGGCGCGGAGGTGCCGGCCGTCTTCGTGAACATCATGCGCGGCGGACCTGGTTTGGGGAACATCGCACCCGAGCAGGCCGACATCAAGTTGGCCTGCCGCGGCCTCGGTCACGGCAACACGCATGCGATCGTCCTGGTCCCTGCCACTCCGCAGGAGATGCTCGACAGCGCAATGCTGTCCTTCGAGCTGGCGTTCAAGTACCGGAACCCGGTGGTGATCCTCGGCGACGGCTATCTCGGCCAGATGACCGGCAAGGTGCGCCTCCCCGATCGCATGGTGGTGCCGGGCCTGCCCGAGTGGGCCGTCTCCGGCGACCGAGCGCACCGCGGCAACCTGATCTGCTCCATCGACCTGTCGGAGGCCGGACTCGAGCGTCACAACCAAGACCTCGATGCGAAGTACGCGCGCATGGCCGCCGAAGAGCAGCGCGCCGACCTCCACCGCTGCGACGACGCCGATGTCGTCATCGTGGCGTGCAACACCCCGGCCCAGCTGGCCAAGGGGGCCGTCAAGGAGCTGCGCGACAAGGGTGTGCGAGCGGGGCTGCTGCGCCCGATCACGCTGTGGCCGTTCCCGATCGATGCCCTCCGGCAGGTGGTTCCGCAGGCGCGCCGCATCGTCGTGGTCGAGGCCAGNNGCGGCCAACTGGAGGACGAGGTGCGCCTGGCACTGAGCTACGCCGCGGTGGACGCTCCACCGATCAGTCACGTGCGACGCCAGGGCGGGATCCTTCCCTCGCAAGCCGAGATCGTCGACCACGTGCTCGAGTTGGAAGGGGTGCTCTGATGCCGTCGTCAGTCTTCTATCGCCAGTTCGAACGCCACGATCACGCCGAGGGCATCAAGGCGCACACGACCACCTACTGCCCCGGCTGCGGTCACGGGCTCGCGCAGAAGTACCTCGCCGAGGCGATCGACGAGCTCGGC
>PMCN01000073.1:0-6074 GCA_003154135.1 Acidimicrobiaceae bacterium | reverse complement strand
AACAACGCGATCTACGGGATGACCGGCGGACAGATGGCACCGACGACGCTCCTCGGTCAGCCCACCACGACCACACCGGGCGGCCGGTCCCTGTTCGCCGGTCAACCGCTGAAGGTGGCGGAGCTGATTGCCGGGCTCGACGGCCCCGTCTACGTGGAGCGGGTCGCGCTCTACGACAACCGCCGTCGCACGCATGCCAAGCGGGCGATCAAGAAGGCCCTCGAGCTCCAGGTGAACGGCACCGGGTTCGCGCTGATCGAGGTCCTCGCGGAATGCCCGATCCACCTCAACCTCGAACCCGACGCCGCCGAGGACTGGGTGCGCGACAGCATGGAACCGGTCTTCCCGCTGGGGGTGAAGAAGGACGTCACCGACGGCCTCCGCTTCCCGCCCATCCCCAGCCCCACCTTCGATCCCGAACGCACGCTGGCCGCGCTGGGCACGACGACCGACCGTCCCCAGCGGTTCGCCACCGCATTCCCGTCGCACCTCGATCCGGAGGACTTCAGCCTCAAGCTGGCAGGCGCCGGCGGCGACGGTGCACAGACCACGGCGATGCTCATCACGCGGGCCGCCATCAGCGAGGGCTTCGACTCCACCCACATCCCGAGCTACGGACCGGAGTCGCGCGGCGGTACGTCGTACGCCGACGTCCACGTGGCGATCAAGGAGGTGCTGTCCCCCGCGGCGCCGCATCCCCATCTGCTCGTCGCGTTCAACGCCCCCAGCCTCGCCAAGTTCGGCCCGACNNCGTCATCTACGACAGCTCGGTCATCGCAACGACGCCCGACACGCTGGCCGCCACGATGGCAGCGGGAGTGCGGCTGGTCGGCGTGCCCTTCGCTGAAGTGGCCAAGGACCTGGGCTCGGTGCTGGTCAAGAACGTGGTCGCGCTCGGCGCACTCCAAGGCGTCACCCAGATCTTTCCGAAGGAGACGTTCCTCGCCGCGATCCGCACCGCGCTGGTCGGCAAGCGGGCGATGGTCGCCATCAACGAGCAGGCCTTCGAGAGGGGTGCCGCGGCGACGACTGCCGGAGCGCCGGCGTGACTGGCGGGCGAGCGCGTGGAGCGCGCGCCCGTACGCACGGCTATAGGGTCGTGGTCGACGGGAGCCGGGGAGTCTGCGCATGAGGGTGCATCTGTGTGGTGTCCGCGGGTCCACGCCGGCGGTGGGACCCTCCTTCGCCGGTGTGGGTGGCCACACGTCGTGCGTGGCGGTCGCGCACGACGACGAGGTGGCGCCGCGGCTGCTGCTCGACGCCGGCACCGGGCTGCGCACCGTGTCGATGCAATTGGCGGGCGAGCCGTTCCGCGGCACGATCCTGCTCGGCCACCTGCACTGGGACCACGTGCAGGGGTTGCCGTTCTTCCGGTCCGGTGACCGGCCCGACGCCACGGTGCGCATGCTGGTGCCCGAGCAGGGCGTCCCGGCGATCGACTTGCTCAGCCAGACCATGTCGCCGCCTGCGTTCCCGATCGGCCCCCGAGATCTCCGCGGCGCCTGGACGTTCGAATCGATCGACGAGGGCCAGCACAGCATCGAGGGGTTCACGGTGCTGGCGCGGGAGATCCCGCACAAGGGCGGCCGCACCTTCGGCTACCGCATCAGCGACGACCACAGCAGCATCGCCTACCTCTCCGACCACGGCCCGGCCGGCGTGCTCGGCCCTGGCCCCGACGGCTTCGGCCCGTATCACGAGGCTGCGCTGGCGCTCTGCGACGGCGTCGACCTGCTCATCCACGACGCGCAGTACACCGCCAGCGAACTGCCCGCCCGCGTCGACTTCGGGCATTCGGCCGTCGACTACCCGGTGGAGCTGGCGCGCCGCGCGGGCGCTGCCACCGTGCTGCTGTTCCACCACGACCCCGAACGCACTGATGGCGAGGTCGCGGCCATCGAGGAAGGCTTCCAAGCGACCGCGGGCGTACGCGTCGAGGCCGCACGCGAAGGCTCGACGTACCAGCTCGGTACTCCGCCGTCGTGTTAGAACCGTGTGATGCGAGAGCTGGTACTCGAGCGTGAGGGTGGTCGACGGGTCGGCGTGGCCGACTTCGGGCCGGCTGACTTCGGGCTGGCTGACGGGGATGCAGTGCTGTGGTGCCATGGCGGTCCGGGGAGCCGACTGGAACCGACCTACGTCGCCGAACGCGCCTCCCGGGAGGGCTGGAGGTTGATCGGCATCGATCGCCCGGGCTACGGCAACTCCGATGCCCAACCCGGCCGCACCATCGCCACGTGGGTGGGCGACGCCGTGGCGGTCGCGGACCATCTCGGCCTCGCGACCTTCTTCACGATCGGCTTGTCGACCGGCGGCGCGTACGCTTTGGCCGTGGCGGCGCTGGCTCCGCACCGGGTACGGGGTGCGATCGTGTGCTGCGCGATGACCGACATGCGCAACGCCGAGGCGCGAGCGTCGATGAGCCGACCACACGCGCTTGCGGTGTGGGACGCACCGGACCGGGATGCGGCAATTGCCGCGGCGGTCGAGGCGCATGGCATCGATGGGAGCAAGATCGTGTCGGCGAACGAAGGTCCGCCGCTGCCTGCGTCGGACCAGGCGATGCTCACCTCGCCGTGGGGGAGGGCCTGGATGGAGGCGGTGCCCGCGATGTTCGCCCACGGTCTGGAGGGTTACGCCGACGATCGCATCGCGGACGGGTCCGGGTGGATCGACTTCGACGTCTCGGCCATCGTCTGCCCCGTGATCGTGTTGCATGGCGCGGCCGACGTCATCACCACCGTCGTGCACGCCGAACACACCGCGGCGATCGTGCCAGGCGCCGACCTCGAGGTCCACGACGGACTCGGCCATTTCAGCATCGAGGACGAGATCGTCCCGACGCTCCGAGTGCTTCGCGAGCGGGCTGGCCGGTAAGCGGGTCGCCGTCGATCCGTTCAGCAGGTACCCGACGTCCAGTCGGCAACGGTCCAACCGACCCCCGCCCGAACAACCGTGATGGCAGCGTGCTCGCGCCAGTTGGTGTACTGCTCGTAGTGGTAGGTGTCATCGGCCATCACGTGGTACTCGTGGTACGGCCCTTGAGGCATCGTTGCGTCGAGCGGCGCGCCCTCCGGGCCGGCGAGGAACTCACGGAGAGCCTCTGCGGGCGACGCCATGATGGGCGCGGTGTCCACGGCCACAGTGCGACCGATCACCTTCGTGCACTCGATCGATGCGCCATCCGGCCCGCCGGTCGCTCGCTCCGACACCGGTCCGATGAGTGGCCCGAGATCGAAGCCGATCTGCTGGGTGCCCAAGTCGTTCGAGAGGCCGACGGTGTCGACCAACCCATTGGCCGCGATCCTCAACTGCACTCGATCGCACGGCGGTGGCTGTGTCGCGAGCAATCCGACGGCGTGCAACACGACCAACGGCAGCGTCGCCGTCTGGGAGACCCCGAAGACCTTGACCGTCCGCCCAACCGTATCGCCCGACATCCCCCCGATCACCCCCGGTGAATCCGGTCCCTCGGACCGGCTCGGGTCGTACAGCGGCCGAGGATCCGCCGGCCAGCGGACCTCGACCGAACCGTTCGGACCGTCCCAGTGGACGATCAGCTGATTCGACCCGCTCGCCGGGATGGCATCGGGTCCGTCTGCCGGGCCGGCGAGCGCACCTGTCGTGGCGTCAGGAACGGTGACCTCCAGTGGAAGGACGTCGCCGCACCACACGTTCAAGCCGACGGTCGCCGATCGATGTCCACCCGACCCGGTCGTCGCCATGCGGCTGCTGACTGATGGGCCGACTGCCGGACGGACACGGGCGCTGGAGCGGCGCATCACCACACCGACGCCGATCAGCATGACGACCACGCACACCGCGACGAGAACGCTCCGCCCCGTGCGACGGCCCGCGCGTGGCGCCACGGCCACGTCGACCTCGTGCGACGATGGTTCCCCCGGCACGGCGGCATGGAGTGCTCGCAGCCGTTCGATGATGTCGGAGTCGTTCATACCGTCAGCTCCTTGCGCAGGCGAGAGAGGCCGTGTCGGACAAGAGACCTCACTGTGCTCGGTCGGCAGCCCATCAGGGCAGCGATCTCCATGTCGTCCAGGTCGGTGACGTGGCGTAGCACGGTGGCCGTGCGTTGACGAATCGGCAGCGACATCAACGCGTCGCGCAGTTCGATGTGCCCCAGCTCCATCCAGGCCTCGACGGGTGGAGCTGACAAGGCGTCCCGCGCCCGCTCGCGCGCAGCGCGGCGCAGGTCGTCCTTGCATGAGTTGACTACCGCAGTGCGGAGATACGCGGCCGGTTGCTCGATCTGTCGACGACTGGCCAGCGTGCGTGCGAAGGCCCGAGACACCGCGTCCTCAGCGGCCGCTTCTTGGCCGAGCAGCATGAACGCCAGGCGTTTGAGATCGGCGAACTGCGATCGCCACAGGAGCTCGGCCTCCTCGTCGCCGAACTCCTCGGCGTGGACAGTCTTCGACTCGATCACCAGACCATAGGACGCCGCTCGCGTGCGGTCTGTGCAACGCCAACATTGCTGGATGGGCATCGGGCGTCACAGCGAGGGCGTGATCGCGTCGTTCGCCACCACTGCGTACAGCGCGTCGCGCATGGCGAGCGCGTCGGCCTGCACGACTGCGACGGTGCTCTCCTTGACCTGGGTGGGATCTGGCGCGTCCACCGCTTCGTCGGGGGAGATGCCGGGGAACTCGATCAGCACCGACTGCGCGCCGGGCAGCACCCGGGCCTGTCCTTCCCACAGGAAGGCCTGCGTGCCGTTCTTCACGGTGCCGGCGTTGTAGGCGTGCCCCCACCCGACCGCCTCCGACAGCGCAGTCGCCACCTTCGTGGCCAGCGGACCTCCGTACGCACCCACCCAGCCGTATGGGGAGTGCGTGTGCACGGTGAGCACGGGCCGAACGAGCTCGGTGACGTGCATGACGGCACGCGCCTCGGGTGTGGCGAGATCGAAGCCGTCGCGGTTGGGGTCGATGTCGAGCGCGGTGTGCCGGTGGAACGCTGCCAGCCCGTCGGGGTTGGCAGTGGGGACCAGCCAGATCCCGATGTCGACCGGCGGGCGTTGGCGGATGGCGGCCACGAGGAACGCCGGCCCGCACTCGTCGCCGTGCACCTGGCCGAGCACCAGCACCTGCGGGCCGGTGCTCGCGCCCCAGTGCTCGGCCCAGATGGTGCGCCCCTCGGTGCTGGTACCGATCGCCATGTACTGGTCGGCGACGTGGCCGCTGGTGTTGCGGTAGCCGATCGACCCGGGCGTCAGCGTGTCGCAGCGGCTGGTGGGCGTGTCGGCGAAGGTCGGGTCCAGTTGCGCGGCGGTGGTCGGTGTCGTCGGCGCGACGGTCGTCACGGGTGCCGACGAGGGAGTCGTGCTCGACGCGGTAGTCGTGCTCGACGCGGACGTCGGTGTCGTCCGGGTGGTGGTCGAGGCCACCTGGTTCGCCGAGGTCGAGGAGCACGCAGCGATCGTCACGGCACCGAGCAGGACCGCGCAGCAAGCATGAAGGCGAGCGACGGACACGCACGGATTGTGCCACCGATCGCGCTGTTCACGTCCAATCCTTCAGCTCGCTGACACGAGCGGGGTGGGCAGCTGCACCCGGCCCGAGAAAGTCGGTCGACTACGTCAACGCGGTGCCGGAGGCAGCTGCTCGGGCTGCTCCCGCGCACTTCGCTCTTCGAACGATTCGTCGGTGACGTCGGCGTCAGCGAACGGCACGCCCTCGAGGTGGTCGGGGGGATAGTCGAGCTGCACCTCGTCGCTGGTCACCGGTTCGTCGAGTCCGGTGACTTCCTCGTCGAGTTGTTCGGCACCGGACTGGTCGTCGTTGAGATCGGACATCATGCACTCCTCTGGCTGGACGTTCTGAGACAGGAACGTCGCCGGGGTCCGGAGCGACAAGGACTCACTTGCACCATACCGTTCGGACCGGCGACCAACCGTGCCTGCGCTGCGGGATAGCGTGACGGTCCCCGACGAGGGACGAACCCCTCGGACCTTATGGAGTGGCTGATGTCGTATCTCGTGGATTTCAAGACCGTCTCGACAGCCGGTCTCGAGTCGTCGCCGGTCGTGGACGCGCTCGCCGGTCTGCGGGCGAACG
>PMCN01000094.1 GCA_003154135.1 Acidimicrobiaceae bacterium | reverse complement strand
GCCGACCACCGGTGCACGTTGCGGATGAGCTGACCGAACCCGACGCCGGTGCGCAGTTGCTGCATGTCGCCGTAGGCGGCGGTGACCGACGGTGTGTAGAAGAACATCAGGTACACGCCCGTCACCACGAGGATGGTGAACAGCACGGTCGCGATGTAGCCGAGCCGCCAGCTGTAGCGCAGCTTGAGCACCCGGGCCGGCACCTTCACCGGGTAGACGTGCAGGAAGACGTTCGAGAACGACTGCAGCGCGCGACCACGCGGCGTGTCGAGGCGCGGGTGGCGGAACACCGAGCGCCAGGCCTCGCCCTGCTGCACGCGTCCACGCCACGTGGTGGCGGAACCGGTGCGATCGGGTTCGAGGAGGTCGTGCCGGCCTGCGTCGACGACCTCTGTGTCGCTGCCGACCTCGGTGTGTGGCTGTGTCACCTTGCAACCTCCTGGGCGTGGACCATGACCAGAGCGGCAGGCGGGCAGCGGTTGATGCAGAGCCCGCACCTGATGCACTGGTCTTCGTCGATGGTGAGCGCGGATTGGGCGGCCGTGCCGGCACCGATGGTGTCGGCACGCACGATGTGGATGCAGTCGTAGGGGCAGACGTCGACGCAGAGCCCGCACAGGATGCACAGCTCGGGTCGCAGCATGATGTTCTCGAAGCAGCGAAGGCACCGCTGGCCCTCGAGCACTGCTTGGCCGCGGTCGTAGCCGGTCTCCACCTCGGCGAAGCCTGAGCGCCGATCGTGCGGCAGGCCCGGCACCACCACGCGCTTCACGGCGTCGTAGTCGGTGGCGAGGCGACGGAACGCCGGCTTGGCGATGAGGTTGATGCGCACTTCCTGCGCGACGGGTGCTGTTGCACCCGTGAGCGCTGCGTGGATCGAGGCAGCCGCGCGCTGGCCGTCGGCGACCGCGTTGATGAGGTTGCGCGGTCCGAAGGCCACGTCACCGGCCGCCCAGATGCGCGGATCGCTCGACCGCAGGCCCTCGTCGACGGCGACGCCGCCGAAGCGGTTGCGGGTGAGCTCGATCTCCCCGAGGAACGCGATGTCGGGCGCCTGGCCGACGGCGAGGATGACGGAGTCGGCCTCGAACGTCTCCTCGGTGCCGGGGTTGAACGTGGGGGAGAAGCGTCCGTGCTCGTCGAACACGGAGGCGACCTCGATGGTCTCCAGCCCGGTCACGCGGCCCTCGCCCGTGACGCGCTGGGGACCGCGGCGGAAGCGGATGTGCACACCCTCGGCCTCGGCCTCTTCGATCTCCTCCAGCGCGGCCGGCATCTCCTCGAACGACTCGAGCGACACCACGGTCACGTGCTTGACACCCGCCCGCAAGGCAGCGCGTGCTGCGTCGAGCGACGTCGTGAGCTCGCGGCGGGCGTCGTCGGCCTGTGTGGCTTCGTCCTCGTTGGGTTGTCCTCCGCCCATGGCGGCGTCGCGCAGCGCCGTGCGTGCCGCGTCGAACGCCACGTTGCCGCCGCCCACCACCACCACCCGCTCACCGAGCACGACCCGGTAGCCGCGGTTGACGTTGAGGAGGAACTCGATCGCGGTGGTCACACCGTCGAGGTCGTGGCCGGGGATCTGCAGGTCGCGGCCGCGGGCTGCACCGACCGCGACGAGGATGGCCGAGTGGCGCGAGAGCAGTTCGTCGAACTGGATGTCGGTGCCGACCCGGCAGTTGCGGATGACCTCGACGCCCATCTCGATGATCGCGTCGTTCTCGCGCTCGATGAGTGCCCGCGGCAGGCGGTACTCGGGGACGCCGTAGTAGATCATGCCGCCCAGCTGCGACTCGGCCTCGTACACGGTGACGGGGTGGCCGGCGAGGCGCAGGTCGTGGGCGGCCGACATGCCCCCCGGCCCTGCACCGATGATGCCCACGGACGGCAGCGTGGCGGCCGGCACCTCGCCGTGCGCCTGATGCCACTGCTCGGCGCCGGCGAACGCCTCGACGCCGAACTGCTCGGTGACGAAGCGCTTCAGCGCACGGATGGCGATGGGGAGGTCGATGCTGCCGCGACGGCACGATGTCTCGCACGGTGCCGCACACACCCGGCCGCAGATCGACGGGAACGGGTTGTGCTGGCGAGCGTGCACGTAGGCGTCGTGGAAGCGGCCCTCGCCGATGGCGGTGACGTATGCGCCGGCGTCGGTGTGCACCGGGCACGCGGCTCGGCACGGCTCGTTCTCCCAGAGCCATCGGGCGTCGGGGACGACCGGTCTGTTCACAGGAGGCGACGTTGCTGGAGGCGCCGCAGCCCGTAGAGCATGAGTGCCAACGCCACCGAGAACTCGACGGTGGCGTAGAGCACCTTGGTGCTGCGGCTCATGCCCGAGATGTTGAGGATCTGGTCGGGAACGACGACCAGCAGCAGGAAGGCAACGGCCACCACGAGCACGCCCGTGATGACCGCACGGATCCAACTCACGGGTTGACCGTGAACGCCACTCGCATGCCCTGACCGTAGTGCTTCTCGATGTTGCACACGAGCACGTAGTTGCCGGCGGCGAGGTCGAACGTCTTGACGACGACCTTGCCCTTGTCGGTCTCGCTGATCTCTCCGACGCTCTTGTCCTCGCTCACCTTGTTGGTGGCCGGGTCGATGACCAGCTTGTCGAAGGCCTCGTCGGTCTTGAGCACGATCATCTCGTGTTGCCTCGTCCCTTCGTTGGTGAACGTGAACGTCACCTTGCCGGCCTTCACCGACGCCGGGTCGATCTTCAGGTACTGGGTGGTGTCGTTGGTGTCACCGGCATGCACTGCGACGGGCACGCCATCGGCGACCGGCACGGTGATGCCACCGCTCGCCGCCGTGGTGGTGGGTGAGTTGCTGCTTCCGCCGCTGCTGGAGCAGGCCGCGGCAGTGATTCCGATTGCCAAGAACATGGTGGCTGCGAGCAGTCGACGCATGGTGTGTTCCCCCTGTGGTTTGTTGCTTGAGCACGAACCTANNTGGTGCGGGCGGAGGGAGTCGAACCCTCACTCCTCTCGGAACGGGGACCTAAACCCCGCGCGTCTGCCTGTTCCGCCACGCCCGCGTGGGTGGTGCAACGCGCCACGTTATCGAAGAACGTCGAGGCGCAACCGGTGGTCGGCGAACGGCCGCGACGTGGTGCGCATCTCGCCCGACCGGATGGTGATCGACCGGTTGGGCACCCATGTCTGCGGTGTGCTGATCCACTGGACCTCTCCACCGTGGGTGAGACGCAGGCGGCCATGCACGAACTCGTCGACGCGCAGGGTGATGCCACGCGAGTGGTAGGTGGCCCAGGCCACCGGCGCCTCCACCTCGATGGGCTCGATCGCGTCGGGCCACTGGTGGAGGGTGAGCCAGTCGAGCACCGAGCGTGCCACGTCGCGCCCGTCGAGCGCACAGACGTCGGCTGTCTCGGCCGGGTGCACCAGGTTGCCGATCGCGAACAGCCCGCGCTGCCCGGTGTGCAGCGCGGCGTCGACCATCGGACCTTTCGCGCCTGGGGTCATCGCGAGTCCGGCACGCCGTGCGAGCTCGTACTCCGGCACCCAGCCGCCCGTGAACACCACGGTGTCGCAGTCGATGCGCGTTCCGTCGGTGAGCACCACGGCCTCCACCCGTCGGTGGCCGACGATCTCGGCCACGTCGACTTCCGTGCGCACTGGCACGCGCCGCCGGCCGGCCGTGGCCAGTGCGAGCGCGCGATATGTCTGATGCTGCGGCAACGGGGTGACCATCGCCGCCACCGAACAGCCGGCGTGCGCCAGCGTGAGGACTGCCGAGAAGCTCACGTGCTCGGCGCCCACCACCACTGCTCGGGTTCCCACGCGCTGGTGGTGCAGCACCACGAGTTGCTGCAGCGACCCCGTGGTGTACACGCCCGCGGGTCGGTCGCCGGGTACCAGGCGTGCGCTGCGCGGCCGCTCGCGCACGCCGGTGGCGAGCACGACTGCCGCCGCGCGCAGCTCCTCGGGGCCGCTCTCGGTCGCCAACTCGACGGTCGTCGCGTCGGCGCTGGGGAAGCCGAACCCGGTGACCGTGGAACCGGTGCGCAGCTCTACTCCGTGGTGCAACGCGTGCTCCACGAGCGCGGCCGCGTACCGCGGGCCGGTGGTGAGACGGCGCAGATCGCGCCACCCGTATCCGAAGTGCGCCGTGTACCGGGGAACGCCACCGGCCTGCTGTTCGCGCTCCACGACGGTGACATGCCGCACGCCGCGGATGCGCAGCTCGATCGCCGCCGACAGCCCTGCCGGACCGCCCCCGACGACGACCACGCGATCGCCACTCACGGCGTGCCCAGCCATTCGGCCATCGTGCGCCCGTCGGTGGCCGCGGCGAGCGCGCACACCTCGCCGATGCAGTGGAAACCCTGGCAGCGTCCGGCGACGGCGCGGGTGCGCCGACGCAGCCCGTCGATGTCGTGCGCGGGGAGCGCGCCGGAGCATGCCGCAGCGATCTCGTCGCCGGTGACCCGTTCGCAGTGGCACACGATGCGACCACCGCGCTGATACGGCCGTTCGCCCGCTTCGCCGAGCGGCGTGCGGTGCACGCCCACCAGTCGATCGTCGGGCGTCGGGGGTGCGACGAGCCCGGACTGCTCGAGCAGCATCAACGCCTCCTCGGCGAGTGCCATCGAGGCGGTGAGCCCGGTGGAGCGGATGCCGCCGAGGCACACGTAGCGCGCGGCAGCGCTGGCGGTGAGCTGGTAGTCGCTGTGCTCGGTGGCGGCGCGCAGCCCGGCGTAGACCGCGGTGACCTCCTCGTCGAGGAGCGCAGGCAGGATGCGGCGGCCCTTCTGCAACAACGCGTCGATTCCCGCGCGCGTGGAGCCGGTGGCCGTGCGGTCGTCGATGTCGTCGGCGGTCGGCCCCAACATCACGTTGCCGAACACGGTGGGCGCCACCAGCACACCCTTGGTGAGCGCGGTGGGTACCGGAAGGATGGTGCGGCCGAGCAGCGGACGGGCGAGCTTGTCGAACACGATGAGCTCGCCACGGCGGGGCCGCACCGTGAAACCGTCGAACCCGAAGCGGCGGTGGAGCTCGTCGCCGTACAGCCCAGCGGCGTTGACCACGAACCGAGTACGGACCTCCTCGCCGTCGCCTGTGCGCAGCACCGTGAGCTCCGCCCCGACCTCGCATTCCGTCACGTGACGATTCGCCAACACGACGCACCCGTTGGCCACGGCCTCCTCGGCGAAGGCGAGGGAAGTCGCCCACGGGTCGATGAGGTGCTCGCCGGGCACGAGCATCCCACCGGTCACGCCGGCGCCGAGGTGCGGTTCCAGCTCGCGCACCTCGGTCGCATCGAGCAGGCGCGCGGCCGTGTAGCCGTTGGCGGCCGCCTTGGCCGCGATGGTGGGCAGGTTGGCCGCCTGCTCGTCGTCCCACGCGACGAGCACCGCGCCGGTGGCCTCCACGGAGATGCCCGCCGACGGTGCATACGCGTGCAGCAGTTCGTACCCGCGAGCCACCAATCGCGCCTCCGCCGACCCGGGCACCGCGTCGAAGCCGGTGTGCAGGATGGCGGTGTTGGCCTTGCTGGTGCCCGCACCCACGTCGGCCTTGGCCTCCAGCAACGCAATTTGCAGCTCGCGCCTGCTGAGCAGCCGAGCGACCGCGCAGCCCACCACGCCGCCGCCCACCACCACCACGTCGAACGGTTCGTCGATCATCCGAGACACGCGCTCCTCACTGATCCATGGTGGCAGTCGCGACCGCCTGCCACCGCTCGAGGCGATCCATCGCCTCGTCGGCGCCGATGGCGGGCTCCACCACCGCGCTGGGGCGCCACTGCTCGGTGGGCAACGTTCCGCCCGCACCGATCGTCGCGAACGCGGCGACCCCCAATGCCGTGGCGTGCGGCGACGGGTACACCTCCACGGGGCACTGCAGCAGATCGGCCTGGGTCTGCACGAGCGTGTGGCTGCGTGTGAGACCCCCGTCGACGCGCAGCATGGTGAGGGGCGATCCGAGGTCGCGGCCTGCCGCCTGCGCGAGAAGGGCCACCTGCGCGGCGATGCCGTCGATGGCGGCACGCACCAGGTGGCCGCGCTCGGTGCCCAGTGACAGGCCGGTGAAGGCCGCCTTCGCGTTCGGGCGCCACCACGGTGCGGCGAGACCCGACAGGGCCGGCACGAACGTGACGCCGGCGGCGTCGGCGACCCCACCCCCGAGGCGGTCGAGGTCGGCGGGCTGGTCCATCACGCCCATGTCGATCAACCAGCTCACGGCCGCACCCACCGTGTACACCTGGCCGTCGAGGCACCACGTGCGGGCATCGCCCACCTGCCACGCGGCGCACGCCACCAGACCATTCGACGACCGCACCGGTGCGTCGCCGGTGCAGGCGAGCATGAAGGCGCCGGTGCCGTACGTGCACTTCGCCTCGCCCGCGTGGTGACACCCCTCGGCGAACAGCGCCGCCTGTTGATCGACGCACGCGCCGGTGACGGGCACGCTGCCGCCGAACACGCCCGTGTGACCGATCAGTTCGGCATTGCCGACCACGCGCGGCAGGGTGCCGGCATCGATGCCGAACAAGGCGCACGCCTCGTCGCTCCACTGGCCGCGGTCGAGGTCGAGCAACAGGCTCCGACCTGCGGTGGCGACGTCGGTGACGAACGCGCCGCACAAGCGGTGCAGCAGCCAGGTGTCGGTGGTGGTGATCGCGAGCGACGGGTCGACCCGCCCGCGCAGCCATGCCATCTTCGGTGCCACGAAGTAGGGGTCGAGCTCGAGCCCGGTGAGCTGTGCGAGGCGAGGCGCGTGGGCCGCCATTCGATCGCACACGACGCCGGCTCGGCGGTCCTGCCACACCATCGCCGGCCCCTGCGGGCGGCCCGTGGCGCGGTCCCACGCGAGCACGGTCTCGCCCTGGTTCGCCAGCCCGACGGCGTCGATGGCCGGATCGCCCGCGGCGGCGAGTGCGCGGCGACCCGCCTCCACGACGCTCGCCCACATCTCCTCGGGCTGCAGCTCCACTGCCCCGTCGGGAGATGCGTGCACGTTCACCGGCACCTCCGCGAGGCCCAGCACCGTGCCGTCGGGCGCCACCACGACGGCCTTGGTCGCCGAGGTGCCCTGGTCGATCGCGAGCACCGTCAGGTCCGCTGGCACGCACCGCACACTAGGCGGCAGCGCACGGCGTTGCGTCGCTGCCTAACATCGCGCCATGACGTTCACGGGCTTCCCCCTCGACGCAGTGACCTTCTACGAAGGTCTCGCCGCCGACAACTCCCGCACGTACTGGCTGGCACACAAGGCGATCTACGACCACTCGGTCAAGGCGCCGATGCTGGCACTGCTCGGCGAGCTGGAGGAGTTCGGTCCCTTCCACGTGTTCCGGCCCAACCGCGACGTGCGNNCTGCACTTCAACGCAGCAGGGTTGTACGTCGGCTCGGGCTACTACGACATGCGCTGCGATCAGCTCGAACGGTTCCGTGCAGCCGTCGACGCCGACGCCACGGGTGGCGAGCTCGTGGCGCTGTGCGCCGCCGCGCACGGAGCGGGTCTGCGGACCAGCGCGATGAGCGAGCTGAAGACGGCGCCACGCGGCTACTCGAAGGACCACCCGCGCATCGAGCTGCTGCGACGCAAGGGGATGATCACCGGACGCGAGTACCCGCTGGCGAAGTGGATGCACACCAAGCAGGTGGTGACCAAGGTGCGGGGGGTGTGGGAGGCCGGTGCTGCAGTGAACGCGTGGCTCGACCGCAACGTGGGACCGAGCACGTTGCCGCCCGACGAGATGCGTTGACAGAGACGGCGCCCGCCCGGCGTCAGGGCACCGGGATCCAGACCAAGGAGATCGCGGTGATCTTCACGTCGGTGCGCTCGAGCGGTACCTGCATGGTGGTGACGTTGGTGGCCAACGACGCCCACTTCGAGTCGATGTCGGCGAGCTCCTTGGTGAGCGACGCCTCCAGGTCGTCGTACTGCTGTTGCAACGTGGAGAGCTTCGACTCGGCGGCGTTGAGTCGTTCGCCGGTGGCCGATGCGCGGCCGTGCTTGCCTGCCACCGAACCGGCCTTGCCGAGGACCGAGTTGAGCAGACTGCCGCGCGACTTGCCGCCGAGGAACCCGCCGAGGATGGAGCCGGCGGTCGACAGGATCTCGTCGTTGCGTTGGCCCTTCTTCTGCTCCTCGAGCACCTTCGTGCGGCCTTCGGCGGTCTGCATCTGACCCTGGATGCTGTTGATCTTCGTCTCGTACTTGGTGCGCAGCTTGGCGCTCTCGTCGTCGGCAGCCGAGTCGGCGGCCTGCGTGCACCGCTGTGCGAACGCCTCCGGTGCTTCGCCAGGGCGGCTGAACAGCTTGAGGTCGCGGTTGGTCTGCAGCTCGACGCTACGGCTGCGCACGAGGTAGTCGATGAGGTCGCGCTGGTACTGGTCGAACTTCGTCTTCGGGGTAAGCGCGGACTTGGGGAGGCGGTACACGCACGGGGTGGGGGCGTCGGTGCGCAGGTCGCGGTCGTCGTAGTCGACGCCCACCGACCGGCTGGCGTCGAGCAGGTCGGTCAGTGGGAACAGCACGGTCTCGTACTCCTCGTCGTGCACGAGGTCGGCCTTGTCGTCGTCGTAGCGGAGCGCGACGCGGGCGATGATGCCGGCCTCCCATCGCGTGCCGCGCGAGTCGCCGCCGATCGACGACAACCATGGCGACGCGACATCGGCCCAGCGCACGGGCATCCCCGTGGCGACCTGCGGCATCACCGACGTCTCGTCCGCGCCAATTGTCGGGACTAGCCGCCGCTGCGCTTCGGCTGCTCCCTCCTGCGGCTCGTCGCTGGCGCTTCCCTCGCCGCCTGCGAGCTGGACCGGCGGACTCGTCGGCGGCGCGAACGAGGTCGCTCCCGCCGACGCACGCGCTGGCGCGGCGGTCTTCTGGTCGGCCATGAGCACTGCGATCTGGTCGCGGGTGAGCGGGCCGCGCAGGTAGCTCATCGCCCAGCGCGTGGTGAACACCTCGGGCTGGTCCTTGCCCGCGCGGCGCAGCACGAACTCGCGCTTGGCGAGGCCGCTGATGGTGTCGCCGACCGCGTTGGTGTCGACGCCGCCGGCCGCGGCGCTCATGCCGTCGAGCAGGCGCTGCTTGTCGCGGTCGGTCTGCAACCGGCCGATCATCCAGGTGCCCGCATTGGAGAGTGCCTTGTAGTCGACGTCGACGGGGTTCTGCGTGCTGAGCACCACGCCCACACCGAACGCGCGCGCCTGCTTCATCAGGGTCATGATCGGCTTCTTCGTCGGCGGCGCGGCGGTGGGCGGCAGGTAACCCGCCACCTCGTCCATGTACAGCAGCGCGCGCAGGTCGGTGGTGCCGCTCTGCTTGCGCATCCAGGTGACCAGCTTGCTGAGCACGAGCGTGGTGACGAACTGGCGCTCCTGGTCGCCGAGGTGCGACGTGGTGACGATGGCGCAGCGCGGACGACCGTCGGCGGTGTGCAGCATCGACTCGATGTCGAGCGCCGGCCCCATCATCCATGCGCCGAACGACGGCGAGGCGAGCAGCCCGTTGAGCCGCATCGCGAAGGCCGTGCGGTCCTTGGGAGGGAAGAACTGGTCGAGGTCGAACACGCCCAGCTTGCGGAGGGGTGGTTGCTGCACCATGCCGACGAGCGTGGGGAGGTCGAGGCTGCGCCCGTTGTTCCACTCGTTGAGGATGAGGTTGCTGAGCAGGATGTGCTCGCGGCTGCTCAGCGGGTCGGCCTCGATGCCCACCAGTTCGAGGAGGCCGCTGACGAACCCCTCGATCTCGTCGCCGGTGACCTCCGGATCGTTCGTGCCCGTCGGGGCGGCGAGCGAGCCGACGATGTTGAGGCCGATGCCGGCGGTGGACCCGGGCGTGTAGATGGTGAACTCGGCCCTGGCGCGGAGCGCGGCGATGCGATCGGGCGTGATGCCCCACCCGGCGAGGCCGTCGTGCCATGCCTTCGCCTGCGCGGCCGCGAAGTCGGGCACCGACAGGCCGGCCTTCTGCGCGTCACCCTCGTTCACCCAGGGTTGGAAGTCGGCCGGGGCGAGATCGGGGAAGGTGAGGCACAGGTTGGTCAGGTCGCCCTTCGGGTCGATGAGCAACGTGGGCACCCCGGCGCCGAGCGCTTCCTCGATGAGCACGATGCCGAGCCCTGTCTTGCCCGACCCGGTCATGCCCACGATCACGCCGTGCGTGGTGAGGTCGCCGCTGGGCAGCAGGACGGTCGCGTCGGTGCGTGTGTGTTGCGCCGGATCGATGAGCCCGCCGAGGAGGAAGTCAGCCATGACGTGAAGTTAGCCCGCGCCATCGTGGGTCCGTTCGTTGACGCCGAGTTCCCCGCGTGGGGGGATCGGTTCGTCGCGCTGCCGCTCCTCGTGATGAAGTCCTGGCGCTACTGTGCAGTGTGTAGTACAGTGCGATGTGTGAGTACAGCTTCTCCCGGTCTCGAACGGACGCAGCTCCTCAAGGGGATCCTCGACGCGGTCGTGCTGGCCGCACTGGCCGACCAGGACGGCTACGGCTACGACGTGGTGCGCCGGCTCCGCCTCGGTGGGCTGCCCGAGGTGGCCGACGCGTCGGTGTACGGCACGCTGCGACGGCTCTTCGCCCAGGGCATGCTCACCAGCTACGTCGTGGCATCCGACGAGGGCCCGCATCGCAAGTACTACGGGCTGACCAACGTCGGCCGCAAGGCGCTCGAGGCACAGCACAGCGACTGGACGGCCTTCTCGACCACCGTCGCCCGCATCCTCGACGGCGAAGCGTTCACCGTCTCGAACACCATCTCGAACACGACAGGAGAAGAATGATGACCTCCATCGCTGCGACTCAGGCGGCCGAGTACGCCGGCGCCGTGCGAGATGCGCTGCGTGATCTGCCGCCCGATCTGCTGCACGCCACGGTCGACGGCCTCGACGAGCACCTCGCCGAGATCGCCGCCGA
>PMCN01000271.1 GCA_003154135.1 Acidimicrobiaceae bacterium | reverse complement strand
GCGCCGATACGCCAGCCCGTCGCGCCATACCACCAGGCTCTTGTCCAACGTCTGGTCCACAGTCGCGCTGTACTCGGTCGACTGAAAGCATCGCACCGTCTGCGAGACCGGAAGCCCGTCGATGCTGAAGTCGCTCAAGCAACCGTGGTTGAACTCGATGTCAGTCACCACGGACTCGAAGCCGCTGGGCCACACGAGCTTGCCCGACTGCCGATCACGCGAAGGCTTCACCTTCAATCGGAACACCCAGAACGGGGTGCGGCTCGTGAGCACCGTCTGGACCGTCAGCCCGACCAGAAACGCCAGCGCCGGCCCGCTGGCATTCTCCCGCCGGAGTTCCAGATCCCGCGGGTCAGAGCCGAGAACAACCCACCAGTCCACAGTCAGTCGCCCCTTCCGCGGCGGGAGAACACCGACACCAATGCCCGAAGTGGCCGCCGCTGTCCAGCGACCTATCGGCAGATGTGTGCGGCCAGTCGCGACGAGCGTCAACGTGCGTTCGGGCGCGCCTCGATGTCCGGCCGACGTTTTCGCGCCCACCTCAGGAAGCGGAGGGCCAGGTAAGCGCTCGTCATCACGAAGAGGTCCAGCAAGCCGCAGAAGATGAAGGTGGCCAGGCTCTGTGAATCGCTCACGTGGAACCGAAGGAGAAACACCAGCTCGAACGCGCCGACAACTGTCCCGACGACCGTGAGGGTCACGTTGCCAGACACGAGCATCCCGAGACCGAGCCTCACCAAGACGACGGAGATCAAGCCGACCCGCAGCGAAGTCGGAAGGGCAACGAGCTGCTCCGGCGCTCGGCTGAGCCTGCTCGCGAAGTCAATGACCCCGATCGTCGCGAGGATGGCGCCTGGAGAGGCATCTCTGAGCCGCCTGGTCATCGCTCGTCGTTCCGCCGGCACCCAACCATGATGCCGGAGAATCCGTCTGCTGCGCACCATGCGCATAGCGGCAGCTCTGTCGCGTCGGGGGCATCGTTCGGGCAAGAATGATCGGATGGGTTCGTTGCTGGTTGTCACTGGACCGCCCGGCGCGGGGAAGTCGACGCTGGCCGAGGCGATCGCCGGTCGGTTGAGTCGAAGCGTTCTTGTCGAGGGTGACGCGTTCTTCGGGTTCCTTCGCAGCGGTGCGATCGAGCCGTGGCTCCCCGAGTCGCACGATCAGAACGCGCTCGTCACTCAAGTCGCAGGCGGAGCAGCCGGCAAGTTTGCGAATGGCGGCTTCGAGACCATCTACGACGGTGTAGTCGGTCCATGGTTCCTCGACGAGTTCCTGAGCGCATCCGGGTTGCCGTCGTTGGACTACGTGGTGCTCCTGCCTTCCGTCGAGACGTGCATCAAGCGCGTGCTCGCTCGGAAGAACCACGGGTTCAAGGATGAGCCGGCGGCCAGACACATGCACGATCATTTCGTTCGGCAGGCACCCGCAGATCGACACATCATCAACAACGTCGATCAATCACCCGAAGAACTCTCGGCCTACATCCTCGACGTTCGCGGTCGCGGCGACCTGACTTACCCACCTCGCTGAGCACCGCGCACAGAGCACCACCTGAAGCCACTGTCCACCGCTCAGATCGGCAGTTACGCGGGGTCCGTGACCTCAACGGTGAAGCCGCCGCCGTCGATCACGCCCTTGCCCGGAGCGATGTCGATTGGCACACCCCGCTCGTCGTACCTCACAACGGTGGGCATACCCCCCGCTCGCAGCATCAGACTGACACGGGCGAAGACACCCTCGACGGTGGACGGCAACGTCCCACACTCCGCCTTCGGCACTGTCATCGAGCCATTCCAACCCACCGAAGCGGCAACCGGATCGCCGCGCAATGTTGCCATTCCACGCAACACTCCGAAGGTGCAGCTGAAACCGCCTCGCATGTCCCAGATGCTGACTTTGATCGTGTAGTCCGGCGGTCCGACAGCCGCCCACTTCGCACGCGCTCGCGCAAGCTCCTCGCTCGGATCGAGTTGCTCGGTCGGCTGCGTCGTCGAGCTGCCCGTGGACACAATTGGGGCGTCGGAGGATGTCGAGGAGCCGGATGTCGTCGTCCTGTCAGAAACGCACCCCACCACGAAGACGGCCAAAATCGGAATGTACATCCCACGTCGCACACGCCTTCGACGACCGCTAAGTGCCGCAGGTTCCCTCACGGGCGTCACACCGAGCGGAATGCCCGAACTGGCGAGCTTTGTCCAGCGCCCTATCGGCAGTTCTGCACTACCTCCGACGGAACAACGCCCGACCTGCGACGAAGAGCGTCACGGCCGTTCCACCGTAGAGCACCAGCGCGAACACGACCACCGGACTGAGTGCAGTGATCTTTGAGATGGCCACCAAGGTGAACATCGCCGCGAATACCGCTGCGAAGAGGAGGCAGGCCGAACCGAGCAGCCGCCGCACATTCACGCTCATCGTCATGTCCAGCCCCGTTCGCTCCGACCAGAGCAGATTGCCCGATCCCGAGCGCGCTGTCCAGTGAGCAGAGCGGCAGTTAGGGCGTCACCACGACCAGAGTTGGTCGGGTGTTGCTGTGAGCACGATGTGGCCCGCAATGTCAGTGAGGTCGCGCATGTCGAACTCTGAGACTGCATCCGCCCACATGAGTCTCGCGAGTTGCTGCCCCGCGAGCGTCTGCATGTCGTCGGCCTCGGTCGGGTCCGATGCGACACGACGAAGGAGTTCCTTCCCCGCGCCGGTGTTGCTCATCAGGATTCGCCGCAGTACCGCGATTCGCTCGTCGGGGGGCCTGGATCGGTCCAGGGCGCGGTCGGCCTCCGGCGTGTCGGCTGCGTCGTTCGTCACCACGAGCGCAGACTGCCGGAATCCGCCGGCGTTGCCAGCGCGCAGATCGGCAGTTCGGTGTGGCCCGAGGTCATGCCGGTTGCACCGTCATCGTCCAGCCGCTGTTCAGGTCCATCGCATCGGGGGCGATGAAGCTGGCGGAGATCGGAACACCTTGCCGGTCGTAGCTGACGTGAACCTCGCGCCTGAGGGGGCTGGAGAAGGCTGCCTCTATCGAAGCGAATGCGTCCTCGGGAGTTCGGATCTCCTGTCCCTCGCAGCGCTGCGTGTTGAGGCCTTCGATGAGCACCACGTCGGAGCCGCTCACACGCCAACGGCATTCGACGAAGCCCTGCAAGCCGCCTCCTGCGTTGGTCGTCACCTCGTAGGCCGTCGGTCTTGTTTGCGCCCACAGCGCCCTCGCTGCGATGAGATCTTGGCGTTCGATGCGAAACCGGGTGGGCACCGTCGGAAGTGTCGATGTGGGCACGGTCTCCGTCGTCGACGGCGAGGCCGAGTTCTTCCCCGAGGAACAGGCCGCCGCGGTGAACGTCACTGCGAAGACGAACGCTGCGAGCGAAACTCTGCGCACTTCTGATGTCACCTCCCGATGCACGAAGAATGCCCGAACTGGAAGCCCCTGTCCAGCGCCCTATCGGCAGCTCTGGGCGGTCAGCCAGGGTCGGTGCCGACCGTTACCCCGTCGCATCGCTTGAAGCTCACCGATGGTGTGCAGCGATCATCCTCGATGACTACAAGCGGCAAGCCGGTTTCGGCGTTCGTCAGCGACCGACTGCCGAGCGGCGAGGCAAGCGTTGCATCAGCGATTCCTGCGCACTTGGCATCGCTCTTGACGTTGTACGTCAGCAACACGGACACTCTGTCGGCGGACTCCTTGACGGACACCTTCATCGGACCATCAGGGCATGGCCCTGCGTTCATCTGCAAGTGGGTCGCGTCGACGATCCGCACCGCGACGTGCTGACCATGTGTGGTCTCCGTGCAGCCAGACGAGATGACGCTGAAGGCGAACGCTGTGCACATCCACGCACCGAGCAGGAGTCGTCGAGACATTGTCCTCTGACGATCCAACGGTATGCCCCGCTTACCCACCGGCACAGGTTGCCCGAAGTGGCCGGCGTTGTCCAGCGACCTAACGGCAGCTCTGCGTGGGGAGGCGAGCGGCCGATGTGTTTGGATCTGGTCGTGGCCACCGATTACGAACTCTCGCCCGAGCAGGAGAAGGCGGTCGGACGCCTCCAACTCATCGGCGTGATCTCGAACCTCGCAATCCTGATCGCGATGCAGATTCTCGCCCGCACCAGCGTGATCGACTTCTGGAAACTGCTCACGATCGGGTTCGCGGCGATGGTCACTCTCGTAGGAGTGCTGGCCTACTTGGTCAGCCGAGTAGAGCAGATCTCGTTCACGACCTTGATCCGCCGAACGAACCGGGCGATGGTGGCCGATCTCAGAAGGAGCCCAGCGCGTCTGCGGCAGCGGGTCAAGGACGCTCTCGGTCGAGCGAGGTCTCG
>PMCN01000033.1:317-9168 GCA_003154135.1 Acidimicrobiaceae bacterium | reverse complement strand
GAACTACGACGGCGACGTGCAGAGCGACACCGTCGCACAGGGCTACGGCTCGCTCGGACTGATGACCAGCGTGCTGATGACCCCCGACGGCAAGACCGTGGAGGCCGAGGCAGCCCACGGCACGGTCACGCGTCACTACCGCGAGCACCAGAAGGGCAACGCGACCTCCACCAATCCCATCGCGTCGATCTACGCCTGGACCCAGGGCCTCACCTATCGCGGCCAGATGGACGGCACTCCCGAGGTCGTCGCGTTCGCCAAGGCGCTCGAGACGGTGTGCATCGAAGCGGTCGAGCAGGGTGAGATGACCAAGGATCTCGCGCTGCTCATCAGCAAGGACGCTCCGTGGCTCACCACCGAGGACTTCCTCGACGCACTCGATCGGCGCCTCCAGGCGAAGATGGCCTGACGGGGTCGAGCTCGTCCATTGCCTCCCGGCGACACGCGTAGTGTCACCCCAGGGGGATCACATGGACGTCGAATGGAAAGCGCCGGGGCCGGGGCAGTGGTCGGTCGATCGCAGCCACATGCCGAGCGGTACGACGCCCATCGTGCAGCACATCGCGTCCGTCTCGATGCCGGCGGGGAACCGCAGGATGTTCCTCGCGCTCGGGGCGCCGCTCGACACGCTCGATGCTCGATTCGTCAACGGTCAGGTCTACACACGGCTGCGTCCACTGATCGCACCCGACAGGCCGGCCACCAAGCTGCCTCCCGCGTTCGTGCTGAAGGCGGCCATGCGGCTGCATCCGGAGATGCGGCGCAGGAACCGCATCGCGGGTGAGGTGAGGGTGACCGAACCGTGGAACGCCGTCATCGATGACTGGCATCACGGTGGCAGGGCAGCCATCGAACAGGCCAACCTCGCGCTGCAGTCGGTCGATCTCGCCGCGCTCGACGACGACGGCGTCGTGGCCCACGTGCAGCGCTGCATCGATCACTGCCTCGCGCAATGGGAGCACCACTTCTGGCTGCACGGGTTCGACCTCGGGCCCATCGGTCAGTACCTGTACGAAGCCGCGGCGTGGGGTGTCGAGCCCGCTGTGCTGCTGTCGCTGCTGGAGGGCGCATCGCCGTCGAGCAGCGCGCCGGCGTGCGAGCTCGCAGTCATCCGCGAGGCGGTCGAGTCCACCCATTGCACTCCGAACACGCTCGACCAACTGCGTGCGCTGTCGAAGGGCATCGCGCAGCAGGTCGACGAGTACCTGGCCAAGCGCGGAGCGGTGTTGTTCTCGCGCTACGACCTCGACGGTGTGACCCTCGGCGAGCGGCCCGACCTCGTGCTCGCGGCCATCCTCAACGCGCAGGTGCACGACACGTCGGCGGAAGTGGCGGCACGCACGGCAGCCGTGCGCGACTCGATTCCGGCCGACCACCTCGAACGGTTCGACGAGGTGCTCCGGCAAGCCCGCACGGCGATGGACCTCCGCGACGACAACGGCCCGATGACCGCGGAGTGGCCCGTCGGTCTGCTTCGTTTGGCGATGCTCGAGCTCGGTCGGCGCGCCGTGGCATGCGGGTCGATCGAGGATGGTGCACTCGTGATGGAGCTCGAGCCGCAGGAGGTGCACACGGTGCTGGCGGGCACTCCATCGGCGCTGGAGCTGGGCGACCGGGCCGCTCATCGATCGGCACTGAAGCAGATCGAGCCGCCCCGCCTGCTCGGACCCGCTGAACCGGCGCCGCCTCTCGACGTGATGCCGCCGAACCTGGCGCGCATGGTGGGCATGATCCTGGCCGTGATCCGCCACATGGGAATGGACGGCGAGGCCGCGGGGCACGGCTTGCAGGGTGTGGGCATCGGCACGACGGCCGTCACTGCCCGGGCTCGCGTGGCCACGTCGCCGGAGACCGCGCTCGACATGCTGGAGCCCGGCGACATCCTGGTGGTCGCCGGCACCACGCCGGCATACAACCTGGTGCTCTCGATCGCCGGCGGCGTCGTCACCGCCGAAGGTGGCGCGATGAGCCACGCGGCCGTGATCGCACGCGAGTTGGGCATCCCGGCGGTGGTGGGCGCACGCGGCGCCCTCACCGACATCCCCGACGGCTCGCTGGTCACCATCGACCCCGTGGCCGGCGAGGTGCGCGTCGTCGGTTGAGCACGACGGCACCCTGAGCACGACGGCGCCCTTCACCTGACCGCGCCCTTCACCTGACCGCGCCCTTCACCTGACCGCGCTTTAGCCTGGGGACGTCATGCGCCTCGACGACTTCGACTACGCGCTGCCCGACGAGCGCATCGCCCAGCAGCCAGTGGAACCCCGCGATGCCGCGCGGCTGCTCGTCGACCAGGGCGCGGCGGCGCCGTTGCACCGGCACGTGAGCGACCTGGGCGAGCTCCTGCGCGACGGCGATCTGCTGGTGGTGAACGACAGCAAGGTGATCCCCGCGAGGCTCCGCGTCACTCGCGCCACGGGTGGTGCCGCCGAGGTGCTGCTGCTCGACCCGCTCGACGACGACCGGCGCACGTGGGAGGCCATGGTGCGCCCGGCTCGCAAGCTGAGGGTGGGCGAGGAGCTCCTCTGCGGAACAGTTCCGCTCGTGCGCATCGTGCGGCGCAGCGACGCCGGCGACACGATGGTGGTCGAGCTGCTGGGCGAGGGCGACCCACTCGCGCAGCTGCAGCAGCACGGCGAGATGCCGCTCCCTCCGTACATCACCACCCGCCTCGAGCACCAGGACCGCTACCAGACGGTGTACGCCAACGAGCCGGCTTCGGCCGCCGCGCCCACCGCCGGGTTGCACTTCACGCCGGCGCTGCTCGGCCGGCTCGGCGCGCGGGGCATCGACATCGCCCGGGTGGAGCTGGTGGTGGGACTCGACACGTTCAAGCCGGTCAGTGCCGCCGACCCTCGCGACCACGTCATCCACAGCGAGCGCTACCGGGTGCCCGCCGACGTGCTCGCCCGCTGCGCGACCGCCCGCCGGGTGGTGGCCGTGGGCACCACCAGCGTGCGCGCGCTGGAAAGCGCGGCCACGTTCGGCACGCTGGACGGGCGGACGAGGTTGTTCATCCACCGCCCGTACGAGTGGAGGGTGGTCGACGTGATGATGACCAACTTCCACCTGCCGCGCACGACGTTGCTGATGATGATCGACGCGTTCGTGGGCGACCGGTGGAGGCGCCTGTACGACACGGCGCTCACCGAGGGCTACCGCTTCTTGAGCTTCGGCGACGCGATGTTGCTGGATCGGAGCCTGAGCTAGATGCACCCCGTCGACTTCCAGCTGTCGGCCATCGACGGCGCGGCCCGCACCGGCGTGGCGCACACCGCCCGTGGCTCGTATCGCACTCCGTGCTTCATGCCGGTGGGCACCCGCGGCGCCATCAAGTACCTCAGCGCCTCCGACTACGAGCGGCTCGGCGTCGAGATCGTGCTCGGCAACACCTATCACCTCATGCTGCGCCCCGGCGCCGAGACCGTGGCCCACTTCGGCGGACTGGGGAGCTTCGCCGACTGGCACGGCCTCACGCTCACCGATTCGGGCGGCTACCAGGTGTTCTCGCTCGACCCCAAGGTGGACGACGACGGAGTGACGTTCAAGAGCACCTACGACGGCTCGTCGCACCGCTTCACCCCCGAAGGTGCAGTGGCCACCCAACAACTCCTCGGGGCCGACATCCAGATGGTGCTCGACGTGTGTGCGCCGCTGCCGTCGTCGCCGGAGGTGATCCGCCAGGCGCTCGACCGCACCGCGGCGTGGGCCGCCCGGGCCAAGGCTGCGCACACGCGCACCGACCAGGCGCTCTTCGGCATCGTGCAGGGCGGCGTGAGCGAGGCGATGCGTGCCGAGAGCGCGCGACGCACCGTGGAGATCGGGTTCGACGGCTACGGAATCGGTGGCCTCAGCGTGGGGGAGACCCGGGCCGAGATGCTGCCTGCCCTGGCCGCCGCGCTCGAGCACCTGCCGGCCGACCGCGCGCGCTACCTGATGGGTGTCGGCGACCCGGCGAGCCTCGTGGAGGCCGTCGCGCTCGGAGTCGACCAGTTCGACTGCGTGATGCAGACCCGCATCGGCCGCCACGGCACCGCCCTCACCCGCGAGGGCAAGCTGCACATCAGGAACGCCAGGTGGACCCTGAGCGACGAGCCACTCGACGCCCGGTGCACCTGCGAGGTGTGCAGCCGGCACAGCCGCGGCTACCTGCGTCACCTGTTCCAGGTGGGCGAACCCACTGCCCAGCGCCTGCTCAGCCTGCACAACATCGCCTGGACGCTGCAGCTCATGGACGCGATGAAGGCCGCCATCGCTGCCGGGACCTTCGACCAGCTACGTCGCGAGGTGGTCGCGGTCTGGGGGTGACATGCCGCAGGCACACCCTTCCTGGCTAGAATCGCTGCTCGGCCCTGTGGCCCCTCCGTCCTACGTGAACAACTGGTCGTCCCAACATGCATCCGGTCATCCCCTCGGTCCTCGCCGCCACCAGCAGCAACAGCGGCAGCTCCGCCATCTTGCAGCTCTTCATCTTCGCCCTCATCGGCTTGGCGATGTACATGCTGCTCATCCGCCCCCAGCGCCGTCGTCAGAAGGCGCAGGTCAGCCTGCAGCGCTCCATCGAGGTGGGCGACGAGGTCATGACCACGTCGGGCATGTACGGCTTCGTCACCGGTTTCGAGGGCGACATCGCATGGCTGGAGATCGACGACAACGTGCAGATCCGCGTCGCCCGCCAGGCCATCCAGCGCCGTGTCGACACCACCAAGGGCGAGACTGCCGTGCCCAGCGACGACGGCACCAAGTCGCGCCACACCAAGATCGACGACCCGTCGTCGTCCACGCCGACCGACGAGGACTGAGCACGCCGAATGCGAAAGCGCCTCATCTTCTCGCTGGTGGGCATCGTGGTGTTGGCCTACGGGCTGCTCATCGTCACCTTGGCCACCGGCACCAAGCCCGCACTGGGTCTCGACCTGCAGGGTGGTCTCTCGGTCACCCAGCAGCCCAAGCCCGGCACGTCGTACAGCTCGGAGAGCCTCGACCTCGCGGTCGAGAAGATCCGTGAGCGCGTCGACAGCCTGGGCGTCGCCGAGCCCGAGATCCTCCGTCAGGGCGACACCATCGTGGTCAACCTGCCCGGAGTGCGCAACCAGCAGCAGGCGCTGAAGCTCGTGCAGGTCACCGGCAAGGTGTACCTGCGCCCGGTGCTCAGCGCATGCCAGCCCATCGCACCGCCGTCGTCGAGCACCACGGTGGCGGGCGGCAGCACCACCACGGTGGCCGGCGGTACCACCACGTCGGTCGGCTCGTCCACGTCGGTCGGCTCCTCGACGACCGCAGGCGGCGGTCCCTCGCGTCGGGTGAGCTCGGGCAACACCACCACCACCACCACCACCAACGCCAGCACGACGACCGGCCCCACGACGACCGCTGCGCCGACCACCACGGTGCCCAGCGGCAGCACCACCAGCACCACGTCGGTGCCACTCGATGCCAACGGCTTCCCCATCCAGGAGAGCGACCCCAACAACAACCAGGTCCTCCCGCTGCACGGCTCGAAGTTGGGCGAGTACTGCTACGTCGGTCCTGCGCAGGGCACCGGTGAAGTGTTCAGCTCCGATGCTGCTGCCACCATCATCTCCGGCTCCGGCTGGGGCGTCACGGTGTCGCTGCACTCGGGCGCCAAGGGCGAGAACATCTGGAACAACCTCGCCACCCAGTGCTACAACAAGCAGAGCACCTGCCCCACGCAGCAGCTGGCGATCGAGCTCGATGGCGAGCTGATGTCGGTTGCCACCGTGCAGACGCCGGTGTTCAACGGCAGCGTGCAGATCAGCGGCCAGTTCAGCCAGAGCGAGGCCACCAACCTCGCTCGCGTCATCAACAGCGGCTCGCTGCCCGTGCAGCTGCAGGTGCAGAGCGTGCAGAACGTCTCGCCCAGCCTCGGCAAGGACTCGCTGCGGGCCGCCTGGATCTCGGGCCTCGTGGGCCTCCTGCTCGTGCTCATCTTCATGGCGCTCTACTACCGCACGCTCGGCCTCATCGTCGCCCTCGGCATCACCGTCTCCGGTGCGCTGCTGTGGGGCATCATCTCGGTGCTCTCCAAGACGCAGGGCCTCGCCCTGTCGCTGTCGGGCATCGCCGGCATCATCGTGTCGGTCGGCGTCACCGTCGACAGCTACGTGGTGTTCTTCGAGAAGCTGAAGGAAGAGGTACGCGCCGGGCGCACGTTGCGCAACAGCGCGCAGCGGGGCTTCACCTCTGCATGGCGCACCATCGTCATCGCCGACCTCGTGTCGCTCATCGGCGCCATCGTGCTGTGGTACCTCACCGTGGGCGCGGTGCGCGGCTTCGCGTTCTTCCTCGGCCTCTCCACGGCGTGCGACCTCGTCGTCGCCTACTTCTTCACCCGCCCGACGGTGCTGCTGCTGGCCCGAACGCGGTGGATGGAACGCCGCAAGGTGATGGGCATCGAAGTCGTCCCCCATGGAGGTGTGGCATGACCGACACGCTCATCCCCGGCGAGCCGTCGCTCTCGCCCTCGCGCCGCGGCCCCGGAGGCCGGCTCTACCACGGCGAGACGTCGATCGACTTCTACGGCCGCCGCTGGATCGGTCTCGGCATCTCGGCGCTGCTGCTGCTCGTCAGCATGGGTGCGCTGTTGACCCGCGGCCTCAACCTGAGCCTCGAGTTCAAGGGCGGCGTGGTGTGGGAGGTTCCCTCCAAGACCCTCACCGAGGCAGACGCGCGCGCCGTGCTCGCCACGGCAGGCATCAACGCCAACGACGCCAAGGTGCAGGTGCGCAACTCCACCGAGACCGGGCGTTCCGTGCAGGTGCAGGTGGGCGACCAGCCCGACGCCGTGCGCGCCCGGGTGCAGCAGGCCTTCGCCGACAAGGTGGGCGTGACCACCGACGAGGTCACCACCAACTCGGTGAGCTCCACATGGGGCAAGACCATCACCGACAAGGCAATTCGCGCGCTCCTCGTGTTCCTCATACTCGTCGCGCTGTTCATCGCCTGGCGACTCGAGTGGCGAATGGCCCTGGCCGCCATCATCGCCATGGTGCACGACGTGTTGCTCAGCGTGGGCGTGTACGCGTTGTTCGGCTTCTCGGTGAGCCCGGCCACGGTGGTCGCGTTCCTCACCATCCTCGGCTTCTCGCTNNGTGTCGATGAACCAGGTGCTGATGCGGTCGCTCAACACGAGCATCGCCGCCGTGCTCCCGGTGCTGTCGCTGCTGGTGCTCGGATCCGGCATCCTCGGCGCCGTCACGCTGCGCGAGTTCGCACTCGCCCTGCTCGTCGGCCTCATCACGGGCTCGTACTCGTCGATCTTCGTCGCATCGCCACTCGTGGCCATCGCCAAGGAGCGCGAGCCGCGATACCGCACGATGCGCGACCGTCACGCGACCGGTGCCGAGCTCGAGCGCCTGGTGCTCGGCGGCTCCCCGTCGAGCCGCCGCGACGCCGCACGTGCCCGCAACGCTGACGCGCCTGTCGATTCCAGCCAGGTGTCGGTGCCGCTCACGCCCGAGGAAGTGCTCACGCACACGCCGCGGCCGCGGAAGAAGAAGCGTCGGCCGTAGCGCAGGGCCGGGTACCCTCTGCACATGGCGCCCAACGGCCACTGGATCACCGAACTCGTCCGCGACATCCCCGACTACCCCACACCCGGGGTGATCTTCCGCGACATCACGCCCCTGCTGGGCGACGCCGAGGGCTTCTCCAAGGCCATCACCGAACTGGTCGAGCGCTTCGCCGACGTGCAGGTCGACCGTGTGCTCGGCATGGAGGCCCGGGGCTTCATCATCGCCGCCCCGGTCGCCTACCGGCTCGGCGCAGGCTTCATCCCGGTGCGCAAGGCCGGCAAGCTGCCGTGGGCAGTCGTGCGCGAGGAGTACCAGCTCGAGTACGGCCGTGACAAGCTCGAGGTCCATCGCGACGCCATCCATCCCGGCGAGCGCATCCTGGTGATCGACGACGTGCTCGCCACCGGAGGTACGGCTGCGGCCACCTGCAAGCTGGTCGAGGCACTGGGTGGGGTGGTGGTGGGGCTGGGCTTCCTGCTCGAGCTCGACGACCTCGGCGGGCGGCAGCGCATGCAGGGCCGGCGAGTGGAAAGCCTGGCCCACTACTGATGGCTGCGGTCGACCGTGTTCTGCCCTGGCGTCGCCATCAGAACGCGACGGCCGAGGAGCTGACGCCTCTGCTCACGGCGTACCGCCGCCGGCACCCGAAGGCGCCCGTGTCGGTCATCAACCGCGCCTACGAGACCGCCAAGGAAGCGCATCGTCACCAGTCGCGCAGCAGTGGCGAGAGCTACATCAACCACCCGCTGGCCGTCGCTCGCATCGTGGCCGATCTGGGCCTCGACGAGATCTCCGTGGCCGCTGCACTGCTGCACGACGCGGTGGAGGACACCGAGATCACCCTGGCCGACGTGGAGGCCGAGTTCGGGCCAGAGGTGGCCCAGATCGTCGACGGCGTCACCAAGCTCGAGCGCCTGCAGTTCGACTCGAAGGAGGCCCAGCAGGCCGCCACGATGCGCAAGATGCTGGTTGCCATGGCGCGCGACCTGCGCGTGCTCATCATCAAGCTGGCCGATCGGTTGCACAACATGCGCACCATCGCCGCCATGCCGTCCGAGAAGCAGCAACGCATCGCTCACGAGACCCTCGAGATCTACGCGCCGCTGGCGCACCGCCTGGGCATGCAGGAGCTGAAGCAGCAGCTGGAAGACCTCTCCTTCGCGGCGCTCTACCCGAAGCGCTTCGCCGAGCTCGACCACCTCGTGTCGTCGCGCTCGCCCGAGCGCGAGGTGTACCTGGCGAAGAGCCTGGCCGAGGTGACGGGGCGCCTGCGCGAGCTCAACATCAACGCCGAGGTCACCGGTCGCGGCAAGCAC
>PMCN01000033.1:0-284 GCA_003154135.1 Acidimicrobiaceae bacterium | reverse complement strand
TACATCGCGATGCCCAAGTTCAACCTGTACCAGAGCTTGCACACCACGGTCATCGGGCCGGGCGGCAAGGTGGTGGAGGTGCAGATCCGCACCCGCGAGATGCACCAACGTGCCGAGTGGGGCGTGGCCGCGCACTGGGCGTACAAGGACGGCGCAGGAGTTGCCGGCGACATCGACTGGCTCAACCGCATCATCGACTGGCAGGCCGAGATCAGCGATCCGGCGGCCTTCATGGAGAACCTGAAGACCGACCTCGAGCAGGACGAGGTGTTCGTCTTCACGCC
>PMCN01000065.1:812-5933 GCA_003154135.1 Acidimicrobiaceae bacterium | reverse complement strand
GCGGGCATACAGCGCCAACGAGTTGATCAGGCCGATGTTCGGGCCTTCGGGCGTCTCGATCGGGCAGACCCGGCCGTAATGGGTCGGAGGCACGTCGCGCACTTCGAAGCCGGCGCGCTCGCGGCTGAGGCCACCAGGTCCGAGGGCCGACAGGCGGCGGCGGTGGGTGAGGCCCGACAACGGGTTCACCTGGTCCATGAACTGGGAGAGCTGGCTGGTGCCGAAGAACTCCTTGATGGCGGCCACGACCGGGCGGATGTTCACCAGGGTGGTGGGCGTGATGGCCTCCACGTCCTGGGTGGTCATGCGCTCGCGCACCACGCGCTCCATGCGGCTGAGGCCGATNNTCGAGGCGGTAGCCCGGCTCCTGCTTCACGAGGTGGAGCATGTAGCTGATGGCGGCCAGCACCTCGTTGGGGCGCAGCACGTGGGAGTCGTCGGGGTCGCTGGAGATGCCACGGCGGTTGGGGTCGTCGTTGTCGGCCTGGAAGAACGAGCCGATCTCACGGCTGCCCTTGCCGAACAGGCTGTCGAGCTTGTCGATCTCGCTGCCGAGCTTGCGGTCGAGCTTGTAGCGACCGACGCGCGACAGGTCGTAGCGACGGTTCTCGAAGAACGCGTTGCGGAAGTAGGCCTTGGCCGACTCGACCGTGGGCGGCTCGCCCGGGCGGGCGCGCTTGTAGATCTCGACGAGTGCTTCGTTCTGGGTGGGCGCCAGGTGGCGCTCCTTCTCCCACTGACCCTCGAGGAAGTCGAAGTGGCCGACGAAGCGGTCGATGAATCCGGGAGCGTGCTCCTCGTCGTAGCCGAGCGCGCGCAGCAGGGTGAAGATGCCCATGCGGCGCTTGCGGGCGACGCGGGTACCGGCCGTCACGTCCTTGCCGGGCTTCTGCTCGACATCGAACTCGAGCCACTCACCGCGGTACGGGTGGATGGTGCCCTTGACGAGCTGGTGCTTGCTCAGGTTGCGCAGGCGGAAGCGCTCGCCGGGCTCGAAGATGACGCCGGGCGAACGGACGAGCTGCGACACGACNNNCCGGTGTTGCGGTTCATGAACCGGGCGCGCACGAAGATCGGCGCGCTGTAGGTCATGTCCTTCTCCTTGCACTCGTCGACCGTGAACTTCGGCGGCGGGCGCAGGTCTTCGTCGTTGGGGTCGAACTCCAGCTCGAGCTGGAGCGCCTCGCTGAAGTCCTTGATGGGCGAGATGTCGCGGAACGTCTCGGCGAGACCCTCGTCGAGGAACCACTCGAAGCTCTCTCGCTGTACGGCGATGAGGTCGGGCAGCTCCAGCGGCTCGGTCAGGTTTGCGAACGAATAACGTTCGCGGGACACGGAACGAGAGGCCATGGGCTACTCCTGAGTCTCAGTCGGCATGGGGGCGCGCACGGTCACCGGGACATAGGAGTAGCGGGACACGAAACGCACGGCAACGGTCGATGCTATCCGCAGGTAACGCGGACGTCAACCGCCCGAGCTGAAGCTCGGCGGCGAATCCGTTGGGCGGAACGGTAAGCCTCCACGGCCCCACATGTCAAGGCTTTCCGGCCGTCCACAGTGCCCGGACGACCGCTGATCGGGGTGGAAAACGCCGAAAGGACCCGGGGCTGACCCCGGGTCCTTCCTGCTGGTTTCAGTGCTCGAGCGGCCGGAGCCGCCACGACGTCACTTGATCTCGACGGAGGCGCCAGCCTCGACGAGCTTGGTCTTCGCCGCCTCGGCGGCGTCCTTGTTGGCCTTCTCGAGGACGGGCTTGGGAGCGGCGTCGACGAGGTCCTTGGCTTCCTTCAGGCCCAGNNGACGTCGAACTCGTCCTTCTCCTCTTCGGCCGGGGCGGCGGCAGCGGCGCCACCTGCGGCAGCGACTGCCACCGGGGCGGCGGCGGTCACGCCGAACTTCTCCTCGAATGCGTCGAGCAGCTCCTTGAGCTGGATGACGGTGAGGTTGCTGATTTCGTCGAGGATGCTGTCGATCGACATTGGTGTGTTCTCCTGTTGCGTGCTGTGTGGTGAATCGTGGGTGTTGGGTGAAGGGCTGCTCAGGCAGCTTCCTTCTGGTCGATGAGTGCCTTGAGGCCGTAGGCCATGTTGCGGGGCAGTGCCTGGAGCAGGCCGGCGGTCTTCACCAGCGGCGCCTGCAGGGCACCCGCGAACATCGCCAGCAGCGTGTCGCGGCTGGGCAGGTCTGCGAGGGCTTCGACATCCTTGGCGGACAGCAACGTGCTGCCCATGGTGCCGCCCTTGATGATGAGGAACGGGTTGGTCTTGGCGGCGTCACGCAGGGCCTTGGCCACTGCGGCGATGTCGCCCGTCGCGAACGTCATGCCCGACGGGCCGACCAGCAGGTCGGCGAGTCCGTCGAGACCTGCGTTGTGCGCACCGAAGCTGGCAAGCGTGTTCTTGTACACCTTGTACTCGCCACCGGCGGTGCGGAGCTGCTTGCGCAGCGAGGCCAGCTGGCCCACGCTCATGCCGCGGTACTCGGCCACGAACACGGCGTCGGCTGCCTGCAACTTGGCGGTCACCTCTTCGACCACCGCAACCTTCTCTGCACGGGGGTTCTCTGTCGTCATGTACACCTCCTCTCGCTTCAACTCGGGGTGCTCGCATTTGCAGCGAACACCACGAGGAGCGGACGGGCGGACGCCTCGCGGCGTCTGGACGAACGATCCCGGAGAGTATTCACCTCGGCTGGTGGAACGAATCCATTGTCCGTCCCCCGTGAGGGTTCTGGGCCAGCGGTCTACGGCGAGCGACCGGTATGTGAAGCGCCCAGGCTAACGGGGCGCGCGGCCCCATCCAACTGCACCGCTGCGCCGACGGCCGTGGGCTTCGTACTGGCAGATCCGGGTGGGCCGGGAACCGGGCTAGTCTCAGCGGCGGGGTCCAAGGGGGGCTCGGCTGCACGAGCTGAAAGAGGGACTTCTCATGGATGTTCAGCGAACTGGCCGCATCTTCGGCTGGTTGTTCATCGGCACGTTCGTCACGAGCATCCCGGCACGGCTGCTCTTCATCCACGGACTCGGTGCGAGCTGGAGCGACATTCGCTTCGTCCCTGGAGCCACGTCGACCGCAAGCCTCAAGCTGGGCGCTGTCCTCGAGTTCGGGCTGATCGTGACCCAGATAGGAACAGCGGTCGTCATCTACTCGCTCGTCCGACGACAGAGCGAGACCATCTCCCTCGCATACGTCTCCGCCCGCATCATGGAGTCGGTCTTCGCCGCGATNNGGCATCATGAGCATCATCTCGGTGGTGAACGTGGCGAAGGTCTTCACGTCGGCCAGCGGTGTCGACGCCACGGCGCTCAGCGTCACCGGCAACTCGCTGGCGAGCACCTACCAGTGGGCGTTCCAGTGGGGGCCCGGACTCGTGGCAGGAATCGGCAACGGTGTGCTGCTGGGCTACTTGATGTATCGATCGGAACTCGTGCCACGCCGGATGGCCATGGTGGGGCTCATCGGCGGGCCGCTGCTGATCCTCTCCCACGTGCTCATCCTGTGCGGAGCATTCAAGAACGGCGAGGGACCGTCTGGCCTGATGACGCTGCCGGAAGCCGCGTGGGAGCTCTCGCTCGGCATCTACGCGGCGTGGAAGGGGTTCAGGTTGGAGAGCCCGATCGCGAAAGCAGCAATGGCGACGGCCAACTGACCTTTCCTTCGTGCGGGCGTGCCCGCTCGCACGGAATCTTCGTCACACCCCTGTGCGACGATGCGTACATGAGTTCGACCTGCCTGCCCAGCAGCCACCTCGTCGCCACGATGTCGCCGGCCGAGCTCGAGGCGGCTGCACGAGAGCTCGATCGGTTGCGCCGGCAGCAGGAGGCCGCGGTGGCCGCCTACGTCGCCGAGGTGGCCGCCCAGGGAGCGCACCTCGAGGACGGGCATCGCTCGGTCACGGCGTGGGGCCGGGCGGCGTGCAACTGGTCCGCCGGCGAGGCCGCCCGCTTCGGCAAGCTCGGTCGGGCGATGCGGCTGCTCCCCGCCTTCGGTGAGGCGGCGCTGCGGGGCGACATCGGCGTGGCGCAGATGCACGCGCTCGCCGCCGTGGTGGCCAATCCGCGTGTGCGCCACCACCTCGAGTCGTCCGAGTCCCTCCTGGTGTCGCACGCGCAGACGCTCGAGCACGACGACTTCATCACGTTCCTGCAGCGGTGGGAGTCGCTCGCCGACGAGGACGGCGCCCGGCAGCGGCACGAGCGGGCACATCTCCGACGTCACGCGAGCCTGCACGTGATCGACGAGTACGCGATGCTCCGCGCGTCGGGAGGCGCGGCCGCCGGGGTGTTGATGCGCGAGATCTTCGAGCGGTTCACCACGGCCGAGTGGATGTCCGACTGGCATCGCGGCGTGCAACAGCACGGCGAGAAGATGAACCCCTCGCTCATGGAGCGCACCGACCAGCAGCGGTCGTTCGACGCGCTGCTGGGCATCTTCCGCTCGGCGGCGGGGTCAGGCGCGGTGGGCGGCGACATCGTGGTCAACGTGCTGGTCGATCAGCAGACATTCGAACGCCACGTGGGCCGGGCCCTCGGCCAACGTGTGCCACCGGCCGACCCGGCCGACGTGGCACGCACCCACACCGAGACCGACCGGGGCGACGTGTTGCACGGCGCCGACATCGTGATCGCGGCGTGCATCGGCCACGTGCGCCGGGTGGTGCTCGACAGTGCCGGCGTCGTGCTCGACATGGGCCGCCGCCAACGGCTGTTCACCGGCCCGCTGCGCGAAGCCGTCCTGCTGGCCGCACGACGATGTCTGTGGCCGGGCTGCAGTCGCCCGGCCAGCCAGTGCGAAGCCGACCACCTGGTGCCCTACGCCAGGTGGGGACCCACCAGCACGCCGAACGGCGGGCCGGGATGTGGGCACCACAACAGGTGGAAGAACAGCGGCTATCGCACGTGGCGCGACGCCAACGGGAACTGGCACGTGTACCGACCCGACGCGACTCGCATCGGGTGGGCGATCGACCATGTGACGCTGGCGGCCTGAGGCCGCCGGATCACACCTCGGGGCGGAGGCGGTTGATGTCGACCTTGACGCCGGGGCCCATCGTGCTGCTCACCGTGATCTTGCGCAGGTAGCGGCCCTTGGCCGAGGCCGGCTTGGCACGCTGCAGCTCGTC
>PMCN01000065.1:0-788 GCA_003154135.1 Acidimicrobiaceae bacterium | reverse complement strand
GGGTTGGGCATCAGGCCACGCGGTCCGAGCGTGCGGCCGAGGCGGCCGACGAGGGGCATCATGTCGGGCGTGGCGATGGCCACGTCGAAGTTGAAGTTGCCCTTCTCGATCTCTGCGGCCAGGTCGTCGGCGCCCACGATGTCGGCGCCGGCGTCACGCGCAGCCTGCGCGGCCTCGCCCGAGGCGAACACGGCGACGCGAACGTCCTTGCCGGTGCCGCTGGGCAGACCGACGGTGCCGCGCACCATCTGGTCGGCCTTGCGGGGGTCGACGCCGAGGCGGATGGCCACTTCCACCGTCTCGTCGAACTTGGCCGTGGCCGTGGCCTTCACCAGGTTGAGCGCCTCGGTGGGCGTGAACACCTGGTCTCGATCGAACTTCTTGGTCGCGTCAGCGAACTTCTTGCCGGACATGTGAGTCTCCCTCGGGTAGAACGCCGCCGGTTGAGGTGATCCCGGACGAGCGGTTGGTGAATGGTGGGTGTCGCCGCGTCAGGCGGTGACGGTGAGGCCCATGGAACGGGCCGTGCCGCGGATCTGCTGCTTGGCGGCCTCGAGGTCGTAGGCGTTGAGGTCCTGCATCTTGATCTTGGCGACTTCTTCGATGTCGGCCTCGGTGACGCTGCCGGCGGTGGCCTTGCCCGGGTTCGACGAGCCCTTGGCGATCTTGGCCTTCTCACGCAGGAGCACCGGGGCCGGCGGGGTCTTCAGCACGAAGGTGAACGTGCGGTCCTCGAAGATGGTGATCTCGACGGGGATGATGGTGCCGACCTGCGACTCGGTGGCCGC
>PMCN01000269.1 GCA_003154135.1 Acidimicrobiaceae bacterium | reverse complement strand
TCCTCGACATCTTCGCCCAGAACGCACACACGCTGGAGGGCAAGGCGCAGGTCGAGCTGGCCCTGCTGCGCTACCGGCTGCCGCGTCTGCGCCGCGGTGCCACCGCACGGATGTCGCAGCAGCGGGGCAGCATCGGCGGCCGCTTCGGCAGTGGCGAGACCAAGCTCGAGGTCGACCGGCGGCGCATCAAGAGCCGCATCAGCAAGCTCGAGCGCGACCTGGTCGACCTGCACACCAACCGGCACCTGCAGAGCAAGGGACGCGACCGCAGCGGTCTCGCCGCGGTCACCATCGTCGGCTACACCAACGCCGGCAAGTCCACCCTGCTCAACCGGCTCACGCAGGCGGGGGTGCTCGTCGAGGACCGGCTGTTCGCCACGCTCGACCCCACCACTCGCCGCCTAGCCCTGCCCGGCGGCGAGCCGGTGCTGCTCACCGACACCGTCGGCTTCGTGCGGCGCCTGCCCCACGGGCTCGTCGAGTCGTTCAAGAGCACGCTCGAGGTGGCCAACACGGCCGACTTCCTCGTGCACGTGGTCGACTGCGCGGCGCCCGATCCCGAGGGTCAGATCGCTGCCGTGCGCGAGGTGCTCGGCGAGATCGACGCGCTCTCGGTTCCCGAGCTCCTGGTGTTCAACAAGGCCGACGTGGCGCCCGACGTCGCCGACGACCTCGCCCACCGGCACGAGGGATCGGTGGTCATCAGCGCCCGTACCGGCGGCGGCATCGAGCACTTCCTGCAGGTGCTGGGCGATCGCCTGCGCTCCATCACGCGGGTGATCGAACTGCTCGTGCCCTACGACCGCGGCGACGTGCTCGCGGCCATCCATCGCGAGGGCGAAGTGGTGTCGACGTTCCACGACGAGTCGGGTGTGCGCGTGCGTGCCCGGCTCGGCGACGCGTCGGCCGGCCGCCTGGCCGAGTTCGTGGTGCCTTCTTCCTGACCTCGCCGGATCGGGCAGGATGGTGCACGCATGAACCACTCCGATGGCTTCGTCCCTCCGCCGTACCCCTACGACCGCCTCGACAAGTTCGCCTCGCTCGGCTCGGCACTGCCCGGCGGACTGGTCGACCTGTCGATCGGTACGCCGTGCGACGCGCCGATGCCGGAGGTGGTCGCCGCGCTGTCGCGCAGCAACAGCGAGCGCGGATACCCGCCGTCGATCGGCACCGAGCCCTTGCGCGCTGCAATCCGTGGTTGGCTCGAGCGTCGCTTCGGTGTGGAGGTGCCGCTGTCGCAGATCGCGGCGTGCGTCGGAACCAAGGAGTTCGTGGCCACCACCCCGCAGTACCTGAAGCTGCGCACACCGTCGCGCGACACCGTGCTCTACCCGGCCGTCGCGTACCCCACGTACGAGATGGGTGCGATCCTCGCCGGGTGCCGGCCGGTGCCGGTGCCCGCCGCAGCCGACGGCTCGATCGACCTCACGGCCATCGAGCCCGCCGACGCCGCTCGCGCGCTGATGCTCTGGGTGAACAGCCCGTCGAACCCGACTGGTGCGCTCAGCGATCTGGGCGCGGCCGCCGCCTGGGGCCGGGCCCACGACGTGCCGGTGTTCAGCGACGAGTGCTACGTGGAGTTCACGTGGGACGGCCCGCCGCACACCATTCTCGAGCACGGCCTCGACGGCGTGGTGGCCGTGCACTCGCTGTCGAAGCGGTCGAACCTCGCCGGCCTCCGGGTGGGCTTCTACGTCGGCGACCCGGAACTGGTCGACTACCTGAAAGAGGTGCGCAAGCACGTCGGCATGCTGGTCCCCGGCCCCGCGCAGGCAGCGGGAGCGGTGGCACTGGCCGACGACATGCACGTGCAGTACCAGCGCGACCGCTATCGGGCGCGACTCGAACGCCTGGCGAGGGTGCTGTCACGCTGGTCGGGGCTCGCTGTGCCGATGCCCGCGGGAGCGTTCTACCTCTGGTTCGACGCCCACGACGGATGGGAGTTCGCCGAGCGATTGGCCCGCGACGGCGGCGCGCTGGTGAGCCCCGGCGACTTCTACGGAGCGGGTGGTGCACAGAACGTGCGCGCCGCCGTGGTACAACCTGACGACCGGATCGAACTCGTCGCCTCGCGACTGGGGGTGCAGTGATGTCGTACCAACCTCAACCGCCGATGGGCACGCAGCCACCGATGGGCATGATGACACCGGCCGGCGCGGCCCCGAGCGGCACGCGCGCCAAGAAAGGTCTGTTGCTCGGCGTCGTCATCGCCGTGGTGGGCATCGTCGCCGGCGTGGCGCTGCTGGCCCTCGGCGCGTCGAGCAAAGAGGCCACGGTGAAGAAGTTCGCCCGCGCCCCAGTCGGCTGCACCACGACGCTCGAGTTCACGAAGAAGGCGACGTTCACGTTCTTCGTCGAGACCAAGGGCAAGGCGGATGACCCGGGCGGCGACTGTGCCGGTAACGGCGGCGCCTACGACCGCAGCAACGACGATCTCCCCAAGGTCACGCTGGCCCTCACCGACGACAAGGACGCTGCGGTCGCCCTCACGCCGAGCAGCAGCTTCTCCTACGACACCGGCTCCTACAAGGGCAAGGCGGTGCAGAAGGTGGCCATCGACGCCCCCGGCACCTATCGCCTCACCGTGACCAGCGACGCCAAGAACTTCGCCATCGCGGTGGGCGGCGACCCGGCGGCCGGCAGCTCGACGCTCGCCGCGGCCGGCATCGGTGTGGCCCTGGCCGGCATCGTGATCGGGGTGCTGGTCATCGTGCTCCGCCGTCGCAAGGCCCGTGGCGCCGCAGCGCCGGTTCCCGCCTGGCAGCCCCAACCGGGTCCGGCAACGGTGCCCGGGTGGCAGCCCCAGCCGCAGGCTCCCGGCTATGCACCGGGATACGCGCCCGGGTATGCACCGGCGCCGCCGCAGCCGAGCTACCCGCCCCAGCCCACGTACCAGCAACCGCCGCCGCCCACACCGCCGCCGCCGCCCGCCGGGCCGTGGGACGCGCCGCACCAGTAGCTGCGCCGTACCAGCACCCCGCGCGGGGTCTAGAGCAGCGCGGGGTCTAGAGCAGCGCGGGGTCAGAGCCGACGCATCACCGTGACCACGCGGCCGAACACCTCGACCTCGTTGGCGGTGAACACCATGGGGGACAGCCGCGGGTTGGCAGGCAGCAACGTGACGGTGTTGCCCTTCTTCTGATAGGTCTTCACCGTGGCCTCCTCACCGGGGATGCCGGCGATGACGATGTCGCCGTTGACGGCCGTGTCCTGGCTGCGGGCCACCACGTAGTCGCCGTCCATGATGCCGACCTCGATCATCGAGTCGCCACGGACGCGCAGCATGAACAGGTCGCCGCCGGTGCCCGTGAAGTCCTCGGGTAGCGGGAAGAGCTCTTCGACGTTCTCCTGTGCCAGCACGTCGGTGCCGGCGGCGACATCGCCCACGAGCGGGACGTGGCGCACCGG